>NZ_CP022161.1:4135766-4454335 GCF_002214185.1 Streptomyces capitiformicae
GCACGACGGTCCTGCTGACCACCCAGTACCTGGAGGAGGCCGACAAGCTCGCCTCGCACATCACCGTCATCGACCAGGGGCGGGCCATCGCCGACGACACCCCGGACGGACTGAAGAACCTCGTCGGCGGCGACCGTATCGAGGTCGTGGTCGCCGAGCGGTCCGACATACCGCGCGTGGTGAAGGCGGTCGCCCGGGTCTCCGACGGCGAACCCGAGGCCGACGAGGGGGAGTCGCGGGTGCACGCACCGGTCGTCGACCGGGTGGCCGCCCTGACCGAGGTGGCGCGGACGCTGCAGGACGAGGGCGTCCAGGTCGAGGACATCGGGCTGCGCAGGCCGAGCCTCGACGACGTGTTCCTGCGCCTGACCGGACACCGTACGGACGTATCGGAAGCGAAGGAGGCTGCCGTATGAGCGCCGTCGACCTGACCGTGCCGGCCACGCACGGCCGGCTGTACTGGGCCCTGGCCGACGTCTGGAACATCGTCCGCCGAGGTCTCATCCACTACCGGCGCCAGCCCGTCAACATCGCCTGGCAGCTGGGCTTCCCGATCCTGTCCGTCCTTCTCTACGGCTATGTCTTCGGCAGCGCCATGAAGGTGCCCGGCGGCGGGAACTACACGGACTTCCTGATGCCGGGGATGTTCGTGATGACGATGGCGTTCGGCTTCATCAACACCGCCACCCTCGTCGTCTACGACTCCACCAAGGGCGTCATCGACCGGTTCCGCTCCATGCCGATGGCGTCCTCGGCGGTCGTCGCCGGGCGCGGGATCACCGATCTGGTCGCCGCCTGCGCGGAGTTGGCGATCATGATGCTCACGGCGTTCGCCATGGGCTGGCGGCCGGACGGCGGCTTCGGCTTCCTCGCCGCCTTCGGGCTGCTGCTGTGGCTGCGGTTCGCGCTGATCTGGATCGGCGTGTGGCTCGGGCTGCTCGTGCCCAACCCGGAGGCTGCGGGCGGGCTGTTCGCCGTGGCCTTCCCGCTGACGATGATCTCCAGCATCTTCGTCGCGCCCGAGCTGATGCCCGACTGGCTGGGCTGGGTCGCGGTCTGGAACCCCATCTCCTCCACGGCGGCCGCCACCCGTGAACTGTTCGGGACGCCGGTGGCCGGCGACACGTGGGTCGAGCAGCACGCGCTGCTGATGTCGGGAGTGTGGCCGGTGGTGGTGACGCTGGTGTTCCTGCCGCTGGCGGTACGGAGGTTCCAGAAGCTGAGCCGCTGACGTACGGCGCGGCGGCAGGCGGCAGGCGGCAGGCGGCAGGCGGCAGGCTGCAGGCGGAAGGCGGAAGGCGGAAGGCGGAAGGCGGAAGGCGGAAGGCGGAAGGCGGCAGGCTGCAGGCGGAAGGGTGGACGGGCGTCCGGCGTACCAAGTGACGCCGGACGCCTTGACGTGTTCATGTGACCTGCTTCCATGGGGGGTGCGGGCAGGTGGGAGCGCTCCCACCGCGGTTCCGGGTCCGTGCCTCTCTCCCCACTCCCGGGGTCCCCACGATCCCTCCCGAGAGGAAGCAGCGACATGTTCCGCAGCTTGCGAAGAGTGCTGTGCGCGGTGGCGGCGGCGCTCCTGTTGCCGCTGGCGGCAACCCAGACGACCGCTCACGCGGCGGAGGCCAAGGCCGGCGCCGGCTACTGGCACACCAGCGGCCGGCAGATCCTGGACGCGGCCGGGCAGCCGGTCCGTATCGCCGGCATCAACTGGTTCGGCTTCGAGACGAGCAACCGCGTCACGCACGGCCTCTGGACGCGCGACTACAAGAGCATGATCGACCAGATGAAGTCGCTGGGCTACAACACCATCCGCATGCCGTTCAGCGACGACATCCTCAAGCCCGGCGCCACCCCCGACAGCATCAACTTCTCCGACGGCAAGAACGCCGATCTGCAAGGGCTCAACTCCCTCCAGGTCCTGGACAAGATCGTCGCGTACGCCGGTCGGAGCGGCCTGAAGGTCATCCTCGACCGGCACCGCCCGGACGCGGCGGGCCAGTCGGCGCTCTGGTACACCTCGGCGGTCCCCGAGTCGACGTGGATCGCGAATCTGAAGGCGCTGGCGACCCGCTACAAGGGCAACCCCACGGTCATCGGCATCGACCTCCACAACGAGCCCCACGACCCCGCCTGCTGGGGCTGCGGCGACACGACGAGGGACTGGCGCCTGGCCGCCGAGCGCGCGGGCAACGCCGTACTCTCCGTCAACCCCGACCTGCTGATCCTCGTCGAGGGCATCCAGACGTACAACGGCGTCTCGGGCTGGTGGGGCGGCAACCTCATGGGTGTAGCCGAGCACCCCGTACGACTCGACGTCCCGAACCGGCTCGTCTACTCCGCGCACGACTACGCGACCAGCGTGGCCCAGCAGAGCTGGTTCAGCGACCCGTCGTTCCCCGCCAACATGCCCGGCATCTGGGACCGTTACTGGGGCTACATCTTCAAGCAGAACATCGCCCCCGTCTGGCTCGGTGAGTTCGGTACGACCCTCCAGTCGACGATCGACCAGCGCTGGCTCGCCGCCCTGGTGACGTACCTGCGCTCGACCTCCACCTACGGCAACGACTCCTTCCACTGGACCTTCTGGTCCTGGAACCCCAACTCCGGCGACACGGGCGGCATCCTGAAGGACGACTGGCAGACCGTCGACACCGTCAAGGACGGCTACCTGGCGAGCATCAAGGCCCCCGGCTTCCCACCGGGCGGCGGAGGCAGCGACCCCGGCGGCCCGGGCGGCCCCGGCGGCGGAACGCCCACCTGCGCCGCGACCTACACCGTCAGCAGCGACTGGGGCAGCGGCTTCAACGCCGAGGTGAAAGTGACGAACACGGGCACGTCGGCGATCAGCGGCTGGAAGGTGACCTGGACCTGGAACGGCTCCCAGCAGATCACCAGCATGTGGAACGCGTCGTACACCCAGAGCGGTTCGACGGTGACGGCATCGAACGCCGCGCACAACGCAGCCCTCGCGACAGGCGGCTCGGCGAGCTTCGGCTTCGGGGTCGTGCCCGGGGGCGGGGGTGCGCCGAGCGTGACCTGTACGGCCGGATGAGCGAAGGGCGCCCGGCGGTGGTCACCGGGCGCCCTTCAGTGTCGTACGGGAGTGATCAGAGCTTCTCGATCACGTAGTCGACGCACTTCGTGAGGGCCTCGACGTCGTCCGGGGCGATCGCCGGGAACATCGCCACGCGGAGCTGGTTGCGGCCGAGCTTGCGGTAGGGCTCGGTGTCGACGATGCCGTTGGCGCGGAGGGTCTTGGCGATGGCGGCGGCGTCGATGTCGTCGGAGAAGTCGATCGTGCCGATGACCTGGGAGCGCTTGGCGGGGTCCGTGACGAACGGGGTCGCGTGCTTGGACTCCTCCGCCCAGGTGTAGAGGCGGGTCGAGGAGTCCTTCGTACGGGCCGTCGACCAGGCGAGGCCGCCCTGGCCGTTGATCCACTCCAGCTGCTGGTTCAGGAGGAAGAGGGTCGCGAGGGCCGGGGTGTTGTACGTCTGGTTCTTGCGGGAGTTGTCGATCGCCGTGGGGAGGCTGAAGAACTCCGGGATGTGGCGGCCCGAGGCGTGGACGCGCTCGGCTCGCTCGATGGCGGCGGGGGAGAAGACGCCGATCCAGAGGCCGCCGTCGGAGGCGAAGGACTTCTGCGGGGCGAAGTAGTAGACGTCGGTCTCGGTGATGTCGACCGGCAGGCCGCCGGCGCCCGAGGTGGCGTCGACCAGGACGAGGGCACCCTCGTCGGCGCCGGACACGCGCTTCAGGGGGGCCGCGACACCCGTCGAGGTCTCGTTGTGCGTGAAGGCGTAGACGTCCACGCCCGCTTCGGCGGCCGGGTCCGGGTGCGTGCCCGGGTCGGAGGAGATGACCGTGGGCTCGGCCAGCCAGGGGGCCAGCTTCGAGGCCTTCGCGAACTTCGAGCTGAACTCGCCGAACGTGAGGTGCTGGCTCTTGTTCTCGATCAGGCCGTGGGTCGCGATGTCCCAGAAGGCCGTCGAGCCGCCGTTGCCGAGGATGACCTCGTAGCCCTCGGGGAGGGAGAACAGTTCGCTGATGCCCTCACGGACCTGGCCGACCAGGTTCTTCACCGGGGCCTGGCGGTGGGAGGTGCCGAGCAGGGAGGTACCGGTCGCGGCCAGCGCGTCCAGCGCCTCCGTCCGCACCTTGGAGGGGCCCGCGCCGAAACGTCCGTCGGCGGGCTTGATGTCAGCGGGGATCTGGATATCAGCCACGCGGCGAGCCTAGCGGCTTCGCGAAACGCGGGCGAAACGTCGTCCGTCGGATGAGACGGAGTGTCCTGGTGTACGCCCGTCAGACGTGGCGGTGGGCGTGGGTGGCATCCGTGGCGTCGGGGTTGATGTCCCGGGCCCGGTCGCTCATCTGGTCCCAGAAGCGGCGCATGCCGGCGATGGGGACCTTGCGCTGCCAGGGGGCCTCCCGGCGGAAGCGGAAGGAGCGCCATGCCCAGGGCTGCCACTTCTTCAGCAGATCGCGCTGGTGCAGGCAGAAGACCTCGCTGAACTCCATGCGCAGGTTCTCCACCTTGGCCGGGTAGGGGCACATCTTCAACCGGCAGTCGTCCGTGCAGTTGGAGCCGGGCTGGGAGGCGCGCTCCGCGCCCCGGACGGGGTTCAGCCGGGTGCGGTTCTTCAGCACGCAGGAGGGCATCTGGGTCGGCTCGCGCGCATACAGGTCCAGGAGGGGGAAACCGTCCTTCGGCCGGTACGACCTCTCACCGAGCACCATCAGCAGCAGTACGTCCGCCAGCAGCTGCTGGGCCGTGGGGTCCAGGGTGCTCCAGCCGGTGGACGGCGGTATCCACAGGTTGTGGGCGCGCTGCTCCCCGGGCAGCCCGACCTCCGTGCCGATGCTGGAGGCCACGTCCGCCTCGTCGATCCACAAGAACCGCTCGGGCCGCCGGGTCTGCAGCGCGCGGACCGCCAGCTTCGCGGCCGCCGCCACCAGCGGGTGCTCCCGCCGGTTTCGCCGGCTCCCCTCACCCAGCGACAGCCACTCCCTGACCTGGGCCTTCGGGTCCGACCCGGGGCCGCGCAGCGGCTGGTCCGCTGTGACGTCGTCGGGGAGACTCCACAGGGTCAGGGCGTGCAGGAGCGTCAGGCGCGTGTACCAGAACGTGCTGTGCTTCATCAGCGCCTGGGCCTGCTTGACGAGGAACTCCCGGGCCTTCCTGTCGGACCGCGGGCCGGGGCGCCGGTTGGCGGCGTACCTGAACCCCTGGGCCAGCGCCACCCCGAGGCCGATGGGGGCGCCGGGGCCGTCCTTGTGGATCCCGGCCTGTTGGCGGATCCCGGCTCCGGCTTCCCCGGTCGCCACCCGGACCCAGTTGTCGAGGTCGTCGTGGGGGCTGGCGAGGTGGCGGGACATCATGGAGGAGTCGACGAGCAGGGGGAGGAGCCAGGCGCGCATGACGTTGCAGTTCCAGTTCCCCCGTTCAGCCAGGGCCTCCGCCTCGGCCGCCCTGCGTTCCTTCTGTTCGCTCTCCTCGTCCGGGCCCAGCTGAGGAAGGGGCTCGTCCTCGCCCGCCTCTTCGGGCGACGTCCCCACCAGCTGGCCGCCGCACTGACGATTGGTCGCCACCGTCGCACAGGCCGCTTCCAGCGTGCCGCACAGCGCCTGATACGCCTGTCCGCCGCCCGCTCCCACCTCCTTCACCAGCGCTTCGCGCACTCGGCGGTCCGATTCCTTGCGGCCGATCCGGAGCATGACGGCGTACGGCAGATACGCCGAGTGCGTGTACTGCGGGTTGCGGCTGTGGGCGGCGGCCATCCGGTGTACCGCCGTCCCGCACTGCTTCACCAGGGCGAGTTTCGCCTCGCGGAGCCGTGCGGGGTCCTCGTCCTGGCCGAGACGGTGCCAGTCCTTCTCGATCGTCTTGATGAGGCGCTCCTGCATGGGCACGGCCCCGACACTGTCGATCTCCACGGCGGCGCCGTACACCTCCAGTGCCCTCAGACGTGGACTGCCGCGGTCGTCGGGCTCGCCGTTACCGGCCGCCGGGGGGCGCGCGGTCACGTTCCACGCGTGTCCCGCATCGGTCAGGAGGTTCCGCGCCTGGTCATTCAACAGCTCCCGCATCCTGTCGACGGGGCACAGCCGTTCGGCCGTCTCGGCGTCACGGCACATGCACTTCCCGGTCTGCGAACGGGAGTGGAACGTGAGAGCGATGAGGAGTTCCCGTCCGCCCTGCTTCAGCGCGTCGGTGATGTGTGCGTCGTCCGGCTGTCCGGCGGTCGCGATCGACGGGCACTCGAAGATCTTGTCCAGGAAGCGGGAACCGAGATAGGCCTGCATGATGCTGTGCTGGAAGCGCACCTTGTCACCGATCTCGTGGACCAGGCCCATCCGAGTGCCCCATGTCGCGGCCATCCGGATGTCGATCCTGGGGCGCACCCACCAGTCGCCGCCGCTTGATGCTTCGGTGAAGTGGCAGCGGTGTTCTGGAGGGGAGGAAGAGGTTTCCGGTTGGGAGGAAGAGGTGCCACGGTTCGCGGCGTAAGCCGCCGGCTGCCACTGCAGCCTCCGCATCCGTTGGTCCAGTTCCTGTGCGACGCGGTCGTTCCATTCGTTGTTGCGTTCGCTTCTGGAGGCCGGGGCCGTTCGCCCGTACCGGCCATCGTTCGCGGGCCTGCCGTCCCGACCGCCTACGCCGGGGTCGAGTTCGGCGAGCCTGACGTCGGCGCTGTCCGAGGCCAGACCGACGCACGCGAGCGCGGAGATGTACTCCACGACCGCCAGCCTCGTGTCGTGGTCGATGGGCAGTTCGGGGTGGACGTCCCCGTCGACCAGTGCGGTGATCCACCTCTCCATGAGCCTCGCCCGCCACTTCCAGCTGTCGCGAATCTGGAGGTCCGGATCCCCGTCTTCGGTCCACAGGGATGTCAGCTGGTCCTTGCGGTGCAGATCCCGGGCGATCTTGAGGTAGATGGGGGATTCCGCCATGTCGGCGGCTTCCACGAACCGGTCGACCAGGGTCGGATTGGAGCGCCAACTGCCGCGGCGCGCGATGTAACGCAACGCCGCCTCGTTGCTCAGCGGCTCCAGCTCCGAGACGGCCGCCTGCATGGCGCGCAGCGGGTCGTGCGGCCGTGAGGCGATGACCAGCGGGAGCCCTTCCTCGCCGGCCCTTCGTATCGCGTCCCGAATCAGGTTGTCGCGGCGGCCACTCGCATGGTCCTGGCTGTAGGCCTCCTCCAGACCGTCCGCGAGGACCACGATCTGGTCGGCCCGCTGCCGAAGCCACCGCCAGATCCTGTCGACGTCGCCTTCGGACCGAACCTTCGCCCGCACCATGTCGTGGAAACGCGCGAGCGCCAGCTCATCGAAGTCCAGCGGCTCCTCACCCTGGACGTCGCGCAGCCGTACCGGAATGGGAACGGCCCCCACGGCCGCGAGTTTCTGGGTGAGACGGACCAACAGCGCCGTCTTGCCGACGCCGACGCCCCCAACGACGACATGGGGCCGCCGTACGTTCTTGTCGCCCAGGTTCTTCATGATGGCGTTGCAGAGCTGGTCGCGTCCGATCACCTCGCCCATCAGGCTGCCCGCCGTCTGCACCAGGCGACTGGCCTCGGTCCTCGCCCGACGCAGACAGAACCGGCGGACAGCCCACAGCCGCCAGGCGAGGAACAGCAGGGTCGAGGCGGCCAGCGCGAGCAGAGGCAGCGCCACACCGGTGACCGCGTCGCAGGCCTTGTCCTTGTCCTTCTTGCCCGGCGCGTCCGTGCAGACCTCGTCCGGGCTGTACGCCCACTCCTGCCCGAAGACGGCCATCAGCGCGTTGAACACGAAGACGAGCAGCGCCACGGTCAACAGGACCATGGCCACGACCAGCACCGTGGTCCCCGGCGGAGTCCACCACCGTCTGGCATGACTCACGCCCCGGCGCACCAGCCACAGGGCGCGCCGGTGCCAGAAGACGGTGGCGAAGGGGCGCCGAACGCGTGCCCACAGTTCGCGGACGGGTCCCGCCTCGGGCGGCCCCGTGACGACCTGGATCTTGCGCGGGGGCAGTGTGTATCCCATGACCCACCACTCCGTCGGCTCCACAGGGATCGGCCGAGATCTCCCGAGGTCGCATCACCATCGGAGGGAGGGCCGACGCTCCCGGGTACGGGATGTCGAGGTGTCGAGGTGGAGGGATCCCTGCCTTCAGTTCACCAGCCGCTGCCTGACCTCGCCACTTGGCGTGACCTCGCCACTTGGCGACGCGCAGGGGACGGGTGTCATCGGCCGCCGACGGCGGGTGTGGGCGAGAAGCGGACCGGCAGCTCCACCAGGCCCCGCAGCCAGGGCGACGGCCGCCGGGTCAGCGATTCGGCCGGTACCGCCAGGTCGATGTCCGGGAGTCGGTCCAGTACGACCTCGATGCCCGTGCGGGCGATGACCTCGGCGATCTCCTGGGCGGGGAACGGACAGCGGTGCTCGCCGTGGCCGAAGGAGAAGTGGGCGTTGTTGCCGCCGGTGAGGGCGGAGCCGTCGGTGCGGACCCGGGGGTCGGAGTTGGCGCCCTGGAGGCCGAGGACGATCAGGTCGCCGGCGTGGAGGGCGTGGCCGCCCAGGCGGGTGTCGCGGGTGGTCCAGCGGCCGGCGGCGTTCTGGATGGGGGCGTCCTCCCACAACACCTCGTTCATGGCCTCCGCCACGCTGCTGCGGCCGCCGAAGAGGGACGCCGCGAAGCGGTCGTCCGTCAGCATCAGCCGCAGCGAGTTGCCGATCCAGTCGGCGGTCGGTTGGTGGCCGGCGGCCAGCATGACCGTCACGTCGTGGGTGACCTCCTCGACCGTGAAGCCGTGGGGGTTCGACAGGAGGCGGGACACCACGTCGTCCGCCGGGTGGCGCCGACGTTCGGCGACCACGCGGCCCATCGCCGTCGACACGTACGCCTCGGCGGCCATCGCCCTGTCCTGGCCGTCGAGGATGTCGTTCAACGCCGTCACCAGCCCGGGGCCCTGCTCCTCCGGGAAGCCGAAGAGGAACGCCAGCACGCGGACGGGCAGGAGCGCCGCGTACTGCGTCACCAGGTCCGCCTCGCCCGCCCCGCACACCGCGTCGATCAGCTCGTCGGCGAACCGCTCGACACGGCCGCGCAGTTCGAGCGGGTCCACCGCCTCCAGCGCCGCGCCCACCATCGCCGCCCGCTCCCGGTACCGCTCGCCGACCGTGCCGACGACCGAGGGGTGCTTCCGGCCGATCACCGGGAGCAGCGGCCAGTCGGCGGGGATGTTCGGCCACTGGTTCCACAGCGCCGAGTCCCGGCTGAACAGCACCGGATCGCTGGTCACCTGGTGCAGCTCGCGATAGCCCAGCACCAGCCAGGCCGGTATCCCGCCGTCCAGCAGTACGGGGACGACCTCGCCGTGCTCTCGTCGCAACTGCCGGTAGAGGGGGGCGGATTCGGAGCGGAAGAGAGGGCCTGCGAGGGAGACGGGGATGGGGGCGACCCGTCCGGGCCAGGAGGGCTCGGGCCAGGGCTCGGGCCAGGGCTCGGCCGCGGGCATGGGGCCGGGGAGCGGAATCCCGGAGGTCCCGGAGGTCCCGGAGGTCCCGGAGGTCCCGGGGGTCCCGGGGGTCCCGGGGATCCCAGGGGGCCCGGGGGTCTCGCCACGTCCGCCCGTCCCGCCGGGCTCGTCGTTCTCAGAGGTTGCGTAGTCCAACTAGTACCTGCTCAAGGATGTCGAGGTCGATCAGCGCGGCCTTGTGTGGATGCAGGGCGCTCACCCGGCCCGCGGTGAGGAGGTCGGAGAGCAGGACCTTGGTGATGCTCACGGGGAGCCCCAGCTCGGCGGCGATCTCCACCACCGCCGTCGGCCGCTCCGTCAGCCGCAGGATCGTCGTGTGCTCCGACTGCATGCCCGGCGCCGGATCGCACTCGGCGACGACCAGGGTCACCAGGTCGAACGGCGTTCCGGGCGCGGAACGGCTGCGTCCCCCGGTGAGGGTGTACAGCCGGTCGGGCGAATCGTCCCTTCCGGGGCGGCTCATGACGTACGGGGCCCCATGGTTGTGATCGTCGCCGTCGTGGTCGTGTGGGCGGTCGTCGCCGACATGATCGTGTGCGCGTCCGTACTCGACGGCCGGCGCGGGCGCGCGCTCAGGTGCGCGCCCAGCTGTTCGACCAACTCGCTCATGTTGTGGCCCACGAGCCCGGCGTCCGCGTCCTCGTCCGTGACCACGGCCAGATGGGCGCCCTCGCCCGCCTCCACGATGAACAGCACCCCGCCGTAGAACTCCGCCATCGCCGACCGTACGCCTCCGCTGCCGTCGCCGAACTCCACGGACGCCCCGTGGGACAGCGACTGGATACCGGCGGCGATCGCGGCGAGCTGGTCGGCCTGGTCCACGGACAGCTCGGGCGTACGGCACAGCTTCAGGCCGTCCCGGGAGAGCACGAGCGCGTGGCGGGCGCCCGGAGTACGTTCCAGCAAACCCTCCATGAGCCAGGTGAGCCTGTCGTCGGCGGTGGCGCCAGTGCCGGTCATGGGGTGGGGTCGCCTTCCAGGTGGGGGTGCGGATGCGTGGGATGGGTCGGATGCGTCTGCGGGGCGAGGGAGTCCGGGGAGTGGGGGTCCGTCTGTGCCGGGTGCGGTTCCCGTACGGGGTCCAGCTCCCACTTGGGTTCCGGTCCCGGTTCGGGTTCCCACGTCGCGCCCCGTACGGGTTCGGGCTCCCACCCGGGTTCGGGAACGGGGGCGGCCTCCCACGCGGGCTCCCACTTGGGTTCCGGTACGGCGCCCCACTCCAGCTCCCGTACCGGCTCCAGCATGGGATGGCTCACGACCTCCTCGGGCGCCGGCGTCACATCCGGTACGTCCCTCACGGGTTCCCGTACCGGGTCCCGTACCGGGTCCCGTACGGGCTCGTCCCCCGCGGCCGTCCCCTGGACGAACGCCTGGTCGAGCCCGCTCGTACCGCGGACCGCGCGGCGGAAGCTGCTGAAGCGGACGGCGCCGGTGCTGGCGTCCTCGGCGGGGCGGGAGTCGCGGGCCGGGCGGGCGTCGGCCGCCTGGGCGCCGGTGCGGGCCTCGGCCTCGGCGAGGGAGCGGCCGCGGCGGCGCCGGGGGAGGGCGTCGGGGCCCGTCGGGAACTCCTCGGCGGTGGTGGTCGGGGAGTCGGCCGGAAACTCGTGGGTGGGCGTCGGTTCGGGGCTCAGGTCGTAGGGGGCGCGGACGGCACCGTACGACTGTGACGGCCGGTCGGAAGCGGTAGCGGCCGTGGCGGCCGTAGTGGCTGTGGACGACGCGGGAGACGCGGCCGTCGGCACAGTGCCCGTACCCGTCCCCGTACTACTGGCGAGGATGTCCTGGGGAATGAGCATCAGCACCCCCGTGCCGCCGCGGGCGGAGGGGCGGAAGGAGACCTTCAGGCCGTGCTTGCGGGCGAGTCGGCCGACGACGGCCAGGCCGAGGCGGGTGCCGGCGAGGCCGGCGAGGTCGGCGGACTCGCCCGAGACGGCGCGTTCGGCGCGGCGGAGCTGGACGTCGCTCATGACCAGGCCGGAGTCCTCGACGGAGATGATGGCGCCGGCCGGGACCTCCTCCACGTAGACGTGGACCTCGGCGGTCGGGGGCGAGAAGTTGGCCGCGTTGTCGAGGAGTTCGGCGAGCGCGTGCATGACGCCCTCGGCGGCGTGTCCGGCGACGGCGGACTCGCTGGAGGAGTGCAGCCGGACCCGGCGGTAGGCGCCGATGCGGCCCATCGCACCGCGCAGGATCGACTCCATGGGGATCGGCCGCGCCCAGCGGCGGCCGGAGCGCGCGCCCGCGAGGACGGCGACGGAGTCGGCGAGCCGGCCCGCCTGGGCGGTGCGGTGGTCGAGGTGGAGAAGATCGGCGAGGACGTCCTCGTCGGAGTGACGTTCCTCCATGGCGCGCAGATCGGCGAGGGTGCCGGTGGCGAGGGCCTGCATACGGCCGGCCACGTTGGCGGTGACGGCGAGGACGGCGGTGCGTTCGGCCTCGGCCTGCCGGGCGCGTTCGGTGAGGCGGGTCGTCTCCTGGACGGTCTCCTCGGCCGTCCGTTCCCGCTCCTCGGCCAGTCGTTCGCGCTCGCGTTCGAACTCGGCGGTCAGGCGCGTCCGTTCCCGCGCGAACTCCGCCGCGATCCGGGCCCGTTCCTGTACCGACTCCTCGGTCAGCCGACCCCGCTCCTGGCCGAATTCCTCCGCCATCCGGGCCCGTTCCTGGAGCAGCAGTCCGGCGTCCCGGGACACGGCGTCGAGGCGGTGGCGTAACAGTCTCACCGACTGCCGGGCGTGGACGGTGAGCGCGACGGCGACCGTGAGCAGCAGAGCGGCCGCGCCCGCGCCGGCCGCCAGGGGCGGTCTCATGGAGTCCGGCGCCAGCGCGACCGAACCGCCGACCACGACCGCGCCGAGCACAGCGGTGACCAGGGGCGCGGGCAGGATCGAGCGCAGGGCCGGGCGTTCGCCCGGTGGGCGTGGGGGGCTGGGCGCGGTCATGGGCTGCTGTCCTCGGTCGGTTCTGAACTCGGTAACGCAGTCGGTTCCTGGCCTCGGTAACACGGTCGGTTCCTGAACGAGAAGCGACACCTGGTGCTCAATTGGCCGTCACTATATGGGAGTTCGTGACCTGAGTCGGGCGGTTTCCGGTTAGCTCCCCGGAATCCGTGCAACGTCCCAGCAACGTCCCACCATCGTGCCGCGATGTCCGCCGGACCGTCACCGGATGGTCACTGTCAGTGGTCGGGGGCATGCTGGATCCATGACGGAATTCGGGGGCACGAAGAGTCGTGGGGACGAGGGCCGGGCCGGCGGCCGGGCCCGGGCCGGCGGCGACGTGGACGTACACGGTCTGCGGGCCGCGCTGGTGGCGGCCGTGGGCGGCGAGGTCGACTTCGGCGTGACCGCGCGGGCGCTGATGACGATGGACGCGTCCAACTACCGGAGGGTGCCGCTCGGCGTGGTCGCGCCCCGGGACGCGGACGACGTGGCGGCCGTCCTGTCGGTGTGCCGTGAGCAGGGCGTGCCGGTCGTGGCGCGCGGCGGCGGTACGTCGATCGCCGGGCAGGCCACCGGTACGGGCGTGGTGCTGGACTTCACCCGGCACATGAACCGGCTGGTGTCGCTCGACCCCGAGGCGCGTACGGCCGTGGTCCAGCCGGGCCTCGTCCTGGACCGCCTCCAGGAGGCCGCCGCCCCGCACGGCCTCCGCTTCGGCCCGGATCCGTCCACCCACAGCCGCTGCACCCTGGGCGGCATGATCGGCAACAACTCCTGCGGCGCGCACTCGGTGGCCTGGGGTACGACGGCGGACAGCGTGCGGCAGCTGTCCGTGCTCGACGGCAGGGGGGAGGCGCGGAGACCGGGCCGGGACTGGGCGGGCGCACCCGATGGCCTCCGGCCTTTGGTGGAGCGGGAGTTGGCGCGGCTGCGCACCGGCTTCCCCGACCTGCCCCGCCGTATCTCGGGCTACGCGCTCGACGCCCTGCTCCCCGAGCGGGGCGCGGACGTGGCCCGCTTCTTCTGCGGTTCGGAGGGCACGCTCGGGGTGCTCACGGAGGCGGTCGTACGACTCGTCGAGGCACCACGCGCGCGTGCCCTGGCCGTGCTGGCGTACGCCGACGAGAGCGCGGCGGCCGAGGCGGCGCCCGGACTGCTGCAGCCCGGCCCGCTGACGGTGGAGGGCATGGCGGCCGACCTGGTGCCACCGGGGACGGCCGGGCTGCCGCGCGGCGGGGCCTGGCTCTTCGTGGAGACCGGCGGCGAGACGACCGCCGAGGCCCGGGCGAACGCCGAGGCGATCGTGCGCGCGGCGGACTCGGCCGCGTCGCTCGTGGACTCGCTGGTGGTGACCGACCCCGCCGCCCAGCGCGCCCTGTGGCGTGTCCGAGAGGACGCGAGCGGTACGGCGACCCGCATGCCGGGCGGTGGGGGTCCCTCCCGCTCGAGCGGAGCCGAGAGTGGGGGAGAGGCCTGGCCGGGGTGGGAGGACTGCGCGGTGCCGCCCGCCCGACTGGGCGCCTACCTACGGGACTTCCGGGGCCTGCTGCGGGCCCACGACCTGCGCGGCACGCCCTACGGCCACTTCGGCGACGGCTGCATCCACGTCCGCATCGACTTCGACCTGCTGACCGGGCCGGGCATCGCCCGCTTCCGCCGCTTCTCGGAGGAGCTGGCGGAGCTGGTCGTCGCGCACGGCGGCTCCCTCTCCGGCGAACACGGCGACGGCCAGGCCCGGGCCGAGCTGTTGCCGAAGATGTACGGCCCCGAGATGGTCGGGCTGTTCGAGCAGGTGAAGGCGGTCTGGGACCCCGACGACCTCCTCAACCCCGGCATGCTCGTACACCCCGCACCCCTGGACTCCAACCTCCGCTTCGCGGTGCTGCCGCGCGGCAGGCCTCCGGTGCCCGTGGTGTTCGGGTACCCGGAGGACGGCGGCGACTTCTCGGCGGCCGTACGACGATGCGTCGGCGTCGCCAAGTGCCGTACGACCGAGGTGAGTCCGGCATCCGGGGCCGTCATGTGCCCCTCGTTCCGGGCGACGGGCGAGGAGGAGCACTCCACCCGGGGCCGGGCCCGGTTGCTGCACGAGATGCTGGCGGGCGAGGTGGTGACGGACGGCTGGCGCTCGCCGGAGGTACGGGACGCCCTCGACCTCTGTCTGTCCTGCAAGGGCTGCCGCTCCGACTGCCCGGTCGGCGTCGACATGGCCACGTACAAGGCGGAGTTCCTCCACCACCACTACGCGGGCCGCCGCCGCCCCGCCGCCCACTACGCGATGGGCCGGCTGCCGGTGTGGCTCCGCCTGATCGCCCGTACGCGCACGGCCCGCGTCGTCAACTTCCTCGCCTCGGTCGGCCCGTTGGCGCGGGCGGCGAAACGGCTGGGCGGGATCGCGGAGGAACGGGAGCTGCCGAGGCTGGCGTCGGTGCCGTTCAGCCGGTGGTATCTGCGATGGCTGAGGGAGCGGGTTGAGGAGGAGAAGGCGACGCAGGGGGAGATGATCGAGGGCGAGGCGATCGAGGGCGAGGTGATCGAGGGCGATCCGCTCGGTGGCCGATCCCTCGATCCGGAGGAGTTGGCCGACGCCATCGCCGAGGCGGGCTGGGAGCAGGAGGACGGCGAGGACGGCGAGGACGGCGAGGACGGCGAGGACGACGAGGACGACGAGGACGACGAGGACGACGAGGACGACGACGGTTACGAGTCACCGGAGATGGTGCTCCTGTGGACGGACACCTTCACGGAGTACCTCTCGCCGTCCGTGGGGCAGGCCGCCCTGCGGGTCCTGGAGGCCGCCGGACTGCATGTCATCGTGCCGCCGACCCTGCGGATGAGGAGAAAACCGTCCTGGCTGAAGAGGATGGAGGCGGGCGAGGAGGTCTCCCTCACCCAGTGGAAGCTCACCCGTGCCCTGTTCAGCATGCGGCAGGGCCGCGTCTGCTGCGGCCTCACGTACATCTCGACGGGCCAGCTCGACCACGCCCGCGCGGTACTGCGCCGCACCCTCGACATGCTCGAAATGTTCCTCGATCCGATCCCGGCCCGGATACTGGCCGAGGATCCCGACCTCGCCCCGAAGCCGAGCCCCATCCCCATCCCCATCCCCATCGTCGTACTCGAACCGAGCTGCGCCGCCACCCTCCGCACCGACCTCCCCGAACTCCTCCCCGACGACCCCCGCGCCGCCCGACTCGCCGCCTCGGTCGTCACCTTCGCCGAGGCCCTCGACCGGTACGCCCCGAACTGGACCCCTCCCGTCCTCGACCGCCCGGTCGTCGGCCAGACGCACTGCCATCAGCACGCCGTCCTCGGTGACGCCCCCGACCGCCGGCTCCGCGCCGCGGCCGGCCTCACCGGCGACCTGAGCGGCGGCTGTTGCGGCCTGGCCGGCAACTTCGGCTTCGAGAAGGGCCACTACGACGTCTCCGTGGCCTGCGCGGAAGACCAACTCCTTCCGGCGGTACGGGCGGCGGCCGACGACGCGGTACTCATGGCGGACGGCTTCTCATGCCGGACGCAGCTGGAACAGCTGGCGGGGCGGCGGGGGCTGCATATGGCGGAGGTGCTGGCGGAAGGGTTGGCGGAGCGGGCGAGGGGAGGGGCGGATCGGCCGGAGGCCTGATCCTCCGAGGAGCGTCCGGAAGAACTCCGCCACGACTCCGCGAGAACGTCCGGAAAACGCCCCTCGGGGCCGGTCGGACGGGACAGCGGTTGCCCGCTGTGGACGCCTGGGTGGCTGAGCTCCGGAAGGCCGCCGCCGACAGCCACTCAGCGGCGTACCAGCCGTAACGCGACCACTCACCCGCATACACGAGCGGTACGTAAGCCGTACGTACAGGTGGCTGTCGCCCGCAGTCCGCCCTTCAATGGGAACTGTCTTGCGCATAGACGCAAGACGCAAATGGCGGACGGGGGAAAGCCATGGCTTCAGGTGTGCCCGGAAACAACGGCAACGGTTCCACTCTCGGCGAGAAGATCGGAGGCTGTCTCGGTCAGTTGGGATGCTCCATCGTGTTCCTCGCCATCCTCGCGGGCATCGGAGCGTCCTGTGACTTCGACTCCGACAGCAACCCCGAACAGGGCGATGTCTGCTACGACGTCGGCGAAGAGGTGACCAACTCGGCCGGGGAGACCTTCGTCTGCCGGTAGCGGGAAGGGGCGCGGGTATCAGGTGAGGCCGGCGGTGAAGCCTGTCGCGTGGCCCTGTTCGTCCCACCGGATCGCCAGGATGCCCACGACGGCGTCGCGGTTGATGGGGCCGAACACATGCGGGAACAGAACGTCCGCGCCGACTCCCGGAGGCGGGGCCGGGACGGCCGCCTCGAACTCGACCCGGGCATCCAGCCGAGCCTCGTCGATGACGAGCACGTGCAACGGCTTCGGCGCGTCGCGGTAGAAGGCATTGACGACGGCCAGGGTGGTCGGCTCGTCGGGGGAACAGTGGACGAAGCCGTCCTCGGGCAGGGAGTCGGGGGAGTAGGGCTGGTCGGGGTGGGCGTTCCAGGCGGCGAGGGACACGACGTGGTGGATCATGGCCCGGTTATACAGCAGGGGTACGCGGGGGTGCATGGGGCCGCTGCGGCATGGCAGCCGACCTTGATCGACAAGCGGGTGGCGCCTACGCTCCCGTGCCCATGGAACTCGGGGGGACGGGCGGGGGGACGGGCGGGGGGACGGATCGCGGTGGCCGTGGGCGCCGGACGATCGCGGGCGTGTTGATCGGGGCGGCAGGGCTGGCCGTCCTGGGTGTGGTGCTCGTCGTGCTGCCGGGCATGGTGGTCGACCACGACCTCGCCGGAGCGAGCGTCGCCGCGCAAGACCGGCTGAAAGCGGTGAACGACGTCCGCACGACGCTGCTCCAGGCCATCGGCGGTCTGGTCCTGCTCTTCGGCGCGTACGCCACCTGGCGGCAACTGCGGGTCAGCCAAGACGGTCTGCGCGCGACCCAGGAGGGTTATGTCACCGACCGCTTCAGCCGGGCGGTCGACCAACTCGGCAGCGACAACCTGGACGTACGCATCGGCGGACTCCACGCGCTGTGGCGGATCGCCGAGCACTCGGCACGCGACCGCGAGGCGGTCATCTCGATCCAGGCCGCGTACCTGCGTACGCACCTGCCGTGGCCGCCGGCCGACCCCGATGCGTCGACGGCCGACACACACATCAACGACGTGGCACCACTGGAGGTTCGCGCCGCCGACGCCCAGGTGGCCCTCACCGGCCTGGGCGTCGTGCTGCAGAACCCCCGGCAACAGTCCTGGGTGAACCTCAGCGTCACGGACCTGCGCCGCGCCGACTGTGACGGCCTGTGGCTGCACGAGGTCAACCTCGACCGGTCCTGCATGGAGGCGGCAGGCCTCTACCACGCCAACCTCACCCAGGCCTCACTCGTCTCCGTCAACCTCCGGCACGCCGACCTCACGACGGCGATCCTGCGCCGAGCGCGGCTCGCCCTGGCCGACCTCCGGGGCGCGAAGCTCGTCGAAACGGACCTGCGCGACGCGGACTTCACCGGGGCCGACCTCCGCGAGGCCAACCTCCGCAAGGCCGACGCGCGCGGCGCCGTACTCCACCGGGCCGACCTCCGCATGGCCGACCTGCGCGGCACCGACCTCACCACCGCCGACCTCACCGAGGCCCGTCTCACCGGAGCCCTGACCAGTGAACACACCCGCTGGCCCGCCGACTTCGACCCCACCACCACCGGCGTTCTCCGCACTCCCGACCCCGGCCCCGAACCCCCACCCCTGCTTCAGCCGCCGGGCATCACGACTCAGCATCCGCCGCTGCGGTCGATGTCCTGAGGCGTCGTCCTGGATCACCGGGGCCGGGGCCGGGGCAAGATCCGCGGCATGAGCACGCAACACACAGCGGATCGCCCTGTAGCGCTGGTCACCGGGTCCACGTCGGGCATCGGGGAGGCCGTGGCGCGGCGGTTGGCGGCGGACGGGATGCGGGTCGTGGTCCACTCGCGGCGCAGTACGGAGGCGGGCGAGGCGCTGGCGGCGGAGCTCGGCGGCACGTACGTACGGGCCGACCTGGCGGTGGAGGACGAGGCCAGAGGTCTGGTCGAGGCGGCACTCGCCCGCTACGACGGCCGACTGGACGTGCTCGTGAACAACGCGGGTATCAGTTGGCCCATCCCGCACGACGACCTGGCCGCGGCGACCCCGGCGGACTGGCGCCACCTGCTGGAAGTCAACCTGATCGCCCCCTGGGTGCTGTGCACAGCCGCCCTGCCTGCCCTCCGCCGCTCCCCGGCCGGCGGCGACATCGTGAACATCACCAGCCACGCCGGCGTACGCCCCAAGGGCTCATCGGTCCCGTACGCGGCGACCAAGGCCGCCCTGAACCACGTGACCCGCCTCCTCGCCGCCGCCCTCGGCCCCGACGTCCGCGTCAACGCGATCGCCCCGGGCCTCGTGGACACCCCGATGACCAAGAACTGGCTCCAGGCCCACGAACTCTGGCGAGACCGAGCCCCCATGCACCGCCCCGCCCAACCCACCGACGTGGCCGCCCTGGTGGCCTCCGTCCTCGCCAACACCTACCTCACGGGTGAGGTCATCGTCCTCGACGGGGGCTTGAACCTGACCTGAACCTGACCTGAACCTGGCCTGAGAACGCGATCGATGTTGCCTACTGATCAGTCGTGTTCTAGACATGGGATCAAGAAGTTCAGATCTCAAGTAATACACAACCGAAGGGACGGCCTCCGCCCCATGAAACCCCCCACGCCCACCCACAGGCCCGTGAAGACGTTGCTGCGCGGCGCTCTCGCCGTCACCGCGGCCGGGCTCGCCGCCGTACTGCCCTTGGCGGGTACGGCGTCCGCCGCGCCGTTGACCGGCAAGGCCCAGCGGACCGTCACCACCGCCGACGGCGAGAAGTTCCGGCTGCGGCTGAAGGCCAACCCCGTCGTGCTGCCCGCCGCCGGCGGCACCGTCAAGGTCAAGGGCGCCGGATACAACCGCGCCCAGGGCATCTTCCTCGCCTTCTGTGTGATCCCGGACGGCGTCCAGGTCGGCGACCCCTCGACGTACACCACGCTCCCCGGCCCGTGTCTCGGCGGCCGCGAGGCCCAGGACGGCTCCTCACGCCGCATCACCGACACCGGGACCGGCACGCCGGGCATCACCCTCCCCTACGAGGAGGGCGGCCGCTTCCGTACGACGCTGAACCTCCGCCCCGAGATCGCCGACGGCAAGGTGTGCGGCGAGACCGTACGCTGCGCCATCGTCACCCGCGCCGACTTCACGGCGACGAACGAGCGGCTGTACGACCAGTACATCCCGGTGCACTTCGCGCCGGCGCCGGCGTCGGTGGGGGCGTCGGTGGGGGCGGTGCGGTAAGTCAGGCGCACCGATTGGCAGTTCTGTCCCGGCGACACGCCGTGCACGACGGCGTGTCGCCGAGACAGGTGGGACGGAACTGCCAAACGTTCAGCGCTTACGGGAGTCGTGCCACCGCCCTCAGTTCAGCTGCCGCTGCCGCTGCCGCTGCCGCTGCCGCTGCCGCTGCCGCTGCCGCTGCCGCTGCCGCTGCCGCTGCCGCTGCCGCTGCCGCTGCCGCTGCCGCTGCCGCTGCCCTGCCGCTGCCGCTGCCGCAGCCGCCGCCCACGGCTCTCGGCGACATGGATGGCATCACTGAGCGCCTCGGTCAACCGCTCGGCGAGCAAGCGGACTTCGCCGCGCGGGGTGCCCGGGAGCATGTCCCGGGCGTGCGCGAGGAGTTCCGCACCCATGCCGAGCTGGATGGACTCGGTGGCGTCGGCCAGGCGGGTCACCGGCCCGCCCTGGTCGTCGCCGATCAAAAAGCAGGGCTTGCTGCCGACACCGGACCAGGGCAACAAGCGCGCCTCACGCGGCGGTTCCGGTACGGCCGCCTCCTCGGTTCCCATCAGGCGACCTCCACGCCGTGAATCCAGTACGCCCCGGGCATGTCCATTCCGAGCGCAGCCATGGCCAACTCCCGTCGCCGCCGGCGTTGTTCGTGGGCGGTGACGTAGGGGCGTACGGCGATGGTGGCGGCGCCGTCGAAATGCTCGGGCAGCCCGTATGGAGACCGATGCGCGGGGAGCGGCATCGGCACTGGCCCTGCCCACTCAACCGGCACCGGTGCGACGACGAGACGATCCCCGGCCCGCCGCCTGCCCGTACCAGGGTTGAACAGAAGCCGCAGCCACAGGGTGATGCGGCGGATAAAGTCGTGCATTGTCGACGCTACTTGAGCAGCGTTGGCCACGCCCCGGGAGGTCTCGACCACCTCGCCGGGGTTTCCATGTCACCGAAGCTAATCAAGGGCACATCCCTCTGTATACAAGTACAGAGGGATCCACTCGAATGGGTAGGATGAGGGCTGTCTACGTTGGACATGTGAGCGATACAGAGGAGCCGGAGAAGCCCCTGGACCCGATGAGCGCCCGGCCGCTCTACGTCCAACTGGCCGATATCGTCGAGCGCAAGATCGCATCGGGAGAGCTGGCGCCCGACCGACCCATCCCTTCGGAGAACCACCTCGCCGACGAGTACGGCGTCGCCCGACTCACCGCACGCCGGGCCACCCAAGAACTCCGCGAGCGCGGGCTTGTAGTCACCGTGCGCGGGAAGGGCTCCTTCGTTGTCGAGCGGCCACCCGTCCAGGCCGCGACCGAAGGCGATGAGCCCACCGAAGAGTGACCTGCCGCGCTACCGGCGCTTGAAGCCGGCAAACGCCATCGAGGCTGCTCAAGTCCCGATCGCTCAACCGCGCGAAGCCTGAACTGGCGTGTCCTGTCGGCTAGGGACTCTGGTTCGGAACGTCGGTCGGGCCACAGGAGCATGCCCGCGAGTCACTTGTTCGCTTTCCCTCGCCCCACCTGCGTCCGCACCGCCCCCATGCTCGCCGCGATCACCAGGGCGATGGCGAGGGACTCCGTCGCGGAGAGGGTCTGGTTCAGGATCAGGAAGCCCGCTGTCGCGGCGATGGCGGGCTCCAGGCTCATGAGGATCGCGAAGGTGGGGGCGGGGAGGCGGCGCAGGGCGAGGAGTTCGAGGGTGTAGGGGAGGGCGGAGGAGAGTACGGCGACGGCGGCGCCCAGGGCGATCGTCGTCGGGTCGAGGAGCCGCGTCCCGGACTCGATCACGCCCAGCGGCAGGAACAGCACAGCCGCGACCGCCATGGCCAGCGCCAGCCCGTCGGCCTGCGGGAACCGTCGGCCCGTACGCGCGCTGAAGACGATGTACGCCGCCCACATCGCCCCGGCGGAGAGGGCGAAGGCCGCGCCGAGCGGGTCGAGGCCGCTGATGCCCCCCTCACCGCCGCCGCCGAGGAGGAAGGCGCCGCACAGCGCCAGCCCGGCCCACACCAGGTTCACTGCGCGGCGGGACGTCAGGACGGACAGGGCCAGCGGGCCGAGCACCTCCAGGGTGACGGCGGGGCCGAGGGGGATACGGGCGACGGACTGGTAGAAAAGGCCGTTCATCGCGGCCATGGTGACGCCGAAGACGACGACCGTGCCCCAGTCGGTGCGCGAGTGCCCGCGCAGCCGGGGTCGGCACACCACGAGCAGCGCCAGCGCGGCCACCGCCAGCCGCAGCGACACCACCCCGAGCGCCCCGGCCCGAGGCATCAGGCTCACTGCCAACGCCCCGCCGAACTGCACCGATATCCCCCCGGCCAGCACGAGCCCCACCGGCCCCAGGGCACCCCGCCGCGCAGAAGCCGCCGGGGCGGCGGGGACAGCGGGGGCGGGGGCCGCAGCGGGCCGGTCAGCGCTGGGGAGTGTCACGGGGGCCGTCCAGGATGAGCGATGAGAGAAGTGAAGGGAAGGGGGAATCAGTTCAATTTAGTGTGCTTTATGGTTCACAGTAATGGACAGTGTCAGGCCTGTAAACTCCTTTTGCTGCTGACGGTGCCCGCGCCTGTCCGGCGGTCATCTGCAACGCCGCGCCATGGCCCGCGCCCTCCCCGCCCTGAGCCCGGCCCAACAGCGCCCCCATCTCCTAGGGTTGACCCCCGACGGCGGCCGAGGCGCAGGACGCGAGAGGGGTGGACCCGGTGAACGCACAGGACGGCGGCGGTGCCGGTGCCGTATCCCGCAACGAGATCAGCGGCGGCGCCCAGCACGCCCCCATCCTCCAGGCCCGCGACTTCACCGGCCCCGTCACGATCACCACCACACCGACCGTCACCCCCGGCCCCGGCCCCGCCGTACCCACGCACCTCCAGGACCCCCGGAACTGGCCCCTCGCAGCCAACTGGGACGCCCTCTCTGCGGGCGCCCACCGCTCACGCCCCGACGCCGACGGCGACGCCGTACCCCCGTACATCCCCCGCGACATCGACGCGGACCTGCGCCACCGCCTGGGCGAGGCCGCCGAGGCAGGCGGGCTGGTGCTGCTCGTGGGCGACTCGACCGCCGGGAAGACGCGTGCCGCGCACGCAGCCGTCCGGGACGTGCTGCCCGGCCACCGGGTGCTGGACCCGGGCGGCGTACGCGACCTCCTCGCGGTCACCGGCGTCGTCGCACGCGCCGGCGTGCGCTACCTCGTCTGGCTGGACGACCTGGAACGCTATCTGGCGGCCGACGGGCTCAGCCCCGCCCTCCTCGCCGAACTCGCCCGGCTGCGCGTCCCGGTCGTCGCCACCATGCGCGTACGGCAGTACGAGACGTTCCTCGCCCGGGACCACGACGACCGTACGGACACCGCGGGCCGCATCCTGCGTATGGCGCACCCCGTCGAGGTCGAGCGCGTCTGGAGCACCGCCGAGGTGCGCCGCGCCGAGCAGAGCGCGGACGAGCGGATCGAGGACGCGGTCGCCCACCACGGCGTCCACGGCATCGCCGAGTACCTCGCCGCCGGCCCCGCCCTCCTCCAGGAGTGGCGCCACGCCTCACGTGTCGGCGGGCACCCGCGCGGCGGGGCCCTCGTCTCCGCCGCCGTGGCCCTCGCCCGCACCGGTCTTGGCGGCCCCTACGCGATCGAGCTGCTGGCCGGGCTGCACGACGAGTTCCTCGCCGCGGCCGGCGGCTACGCGCTGCGCCCCGAACCCCTCGCGGACGCCCTCGCCTGGGCCACCCGCGTCCGCCACGGCGCCACCAGCCTCCTCGTGCCCGCCTCCGAGATGGCGTACATGCCCTTCGACTACCTCGTCGACCACGCCGATGCATCCGTGTCGCAGCAAGTGTGGGAGGCGAGCCTGGCGCACGCGGCCGACGACGAGGAGCGCCTGATCATCGGCTCTCGTGCCGAGCGCGAGGGCGAGTACGGCCGCGCCGAGGCCGCCTGGCGACCGCTCGCCGAGGCAGGCCACCCCATGGCCATGAGTCTCCTGGGCAGTTATCTCGGCAGCCCCATCGGCGACGACCCGAAGGAGGCCGAGCGGTTCCTGAAAGGCGCGGCGGACGCGGGGGACGTCGTCGCGATGAGCAACTACGGTGACCTGCTCATGCGGCAGGGGCGTCTTGTCGAGGCGGAACTGATCTACTGGCGTGCGGTCGATGCCGGGTTCCACTTCGCCGCAGGGAAACTCGGCTTTCTGCAACTGGAGCAGGGCA
The DNA here is from genome assembly GCF_002214185.1 of Streptomyces capitiformicae. NCBI lineage: Bacteria > Bacillati > Actinomycetota > Actinomycetes > Kitasatosporales > Streptomycetaceae > Streptomyces > Streptomyces capitiformicae. The sequence continues at coordinate 4,159,778 of NZ_CP022161.1, forward strand.
GGAGCGAGGAGGGCGAGGCCAGTCTCCGTCGCGCGGTCGAGGATCCTGATTTCACCGGCGCGATCTTCTGTTACCCGCTGGCGCGGCTGCTGGAAGAGACCGGGCGGCCGGAGGAGGCCGTGGAGATGTACCTCCGCGCCTATCGGTCGGGAAACCATGGCTCCCTGTCCAGGCTGCGGCAATTGCCTCTCCGCCCCGAGCACCTCGACGAACTGACGCGGATCTACCAGTTGATGGCTGCGGGGGACCACGCGCTCTTCTTCGACGACCTGCGCCACTTCCTCACGGACCTGGGCCGCCCCCCGACCTGATCCAGCCCCAACCGGGGTCCTCCGCAAGGCCGCCGCAAAAACAATGCAAGCACGCTTGCTTGTTTCTCCCCTCGCTGCCATGCTCCCCCCCATGGCCGACCCCACCCCCGTGATCGACGCCCTCCGCGCGGAGAGCGAGGAACTCGACCCGCTCGTGGCCGAGTTGAGCCCCGAGCGGTGGGCGCTCGCGTCGCCCGCCCCCGGCTGGACCGTCGCCCACCAGGTCGCCCACCTCGCCTGGACCGACCGCGCGGCGTTGATGGCGGTGACCGATCAGGCCGCCTTCGCCCGTGAGGTCGAGACGGCGTTGACCTCGCCCGGGGATTTCGTGGACAACGGCGCGGAGGAGGGCGCGGAGAAGCCGCCCGAGCAACTGCTCGCGGACTGGCGGGCGGGGCGTGAGGCTCTGGAGGATGCCCTGCGGGCCGCACCCGAGGGCGCTCGGTTCCCCTGGTACGGGCCGCCCATGTCCACCGCCTCCATGGCGACCGCCCGCCTCATGGAGACCTGGGCCCACGGCCTGGACGTCGCCGACGCGCTGGGGGTCCCACGGATCGCCCCCAGTGACCGGCTCCGTCACATCGTCCGACTCGGCGTCCGCACCCGCGACTTCGCCTTCGGTGTGCACGGACTGACCCCGCCGTTCGAAGAGTTCCGTGTCGAACTCACCAGCCCCGGAGGGGAGGTGTGGGAGTACGGCCCCGAGGACGCGACCGACCGCGTCACCGGTCCCGCCCTCGACTTCTGCCTCCTGGTCACCCAGCGCGCCCACCGAGCCGACCTCGCCCTCCGTGCAGACGGCCCGGACGCCGACCGCTGGCTGGACATCGCCCAGGCCTTCGCCGGTCCGCCGGGCAAGGGCCGCGCCCCCAGCGAGGAGTCGGCGTGACGCCACCCCTCCGCATAGGCAACGCCTCCGGCTTCTACGGCGACCGCTTCGACGCCATGCGCGAGATGCTCACCGGCGGCGAACTGGATGTCCTCACCGGCGACTACCTCGCCGAGCTGACCATGCTCATCCTCGGCCGCGACCGACTGAAGGACCCCACCGCCGGGTACGCCCGCACCTTCCTCCGCCAACTGGAGGAGTGCCTGGGCCTCGCCCACGACCGGGGCGTCCGTCTCGTCACCAACGCCGGCGGCCTCAACCCGGCCGGACTCGCCGACGCGGTGCGGGAGCTGGCCGACCGCCTCGGCATCCCCGTCCGCGTCGCCCATGTCGAGGGCGACGACCTCACCGCCAGACATCCCGGCAGCCTCGCCGCCCACGCCTACCTCGGCGGCTTCGGCATCGCCGCCTGTCTGCGCGAGGGCGCGGACATCGTGGTCACGGGGCGGGTGACGGACGCGGCCCTCGTCACCGGGCCCGCCGCCGCCCACTTCGGCTGGGGCCCGGCGGAGTACGACTGCCTCGCGGGCGCGGTCGTCGCGGGGCATGTCCTGGAGTGCGGGGCGCAGGCCACCGGCGGCAACTACGCGTTCTTCCCGGAAGGGGACGTCAGCCGCCCCGGCTTCCCCCTCGCCGAACTCCACGCGGACGGCAGTTGCGTCATCACCAAACACCCCGGCACCGGCGGTTTCGTCGACGTCGGCACGGTGACGGCCCAGCTGCTGTACGAGACGGCCGGCGCCCGGTACGCGGGCCCCGACGTCACCGCCCGCCTGGACACCGTACGACTGACCCAGGAGGGCCCAGACCGCGTCCGTATCGACGGCGTACGCGGCGAGGCCCCGCCTCCCACCCTCAAGGTCGGCCTCAACCGCCTCGGCGGCTACCGCAACGAGGTCACCTTCGTCCTCACCGGCCTCGACATCGAGGCCAAGGCCGCCCTCGTACGGCAGCAGATGGCGGACGCGCTCGCCAAGTCCCCGCCCGCCGAGGCGCGGTGGGACCTCGCCCGCACCGACCATCCCGACGCCCCCACCGAGGAGACCGCCGCCGCCCTGCTCCACCTCGTCGTACGCGACCCCGACCAGCACACGGTGGGCCGCGCCCTCACCGGAGCCGCCGTCGAACTGGCCCTCGCCAGCTACCCCGGCTTCCACGTACTCGCACCCCCCGGAAAAGGCGCGCCCTACGGCGTCTTCGAGGCCGCGTACGTCGACCAAAGGGCCGTGGACCAGGTGGCCGTCCTCCACGACGGGCGGCGGATCCCTGTGCCGCCGGCCCACGACACGGTCGTACTCGACGATGTGCCGGAGCCGCCCCTTCCGGAGCCGTTGCCACCAGGGCCCACGAAGCGCGCTCCCCTCGGCCGCATCGCAGGTGCCCGCAGCGGGGACAAGGGCGGGAACGCCAACGTCGGTGTCTGGGTGCGTACGGATGACGCCTGGCGGTGGCTCACCCATCAGCTGACGACTGACAGATTTCAACAGTTGATACCTGAAAGTCGTCAGTTGAAAGTCGCTCGACACCAGCTGCCCAACCTCCGCGCCCTCAACTTCACCGTCGAGGGCATCCTCGGCGAGGGCGTCGCCTCGCAGGCCCGTTTCGACCCCCAGGCCAAGGCCCTCGGCGAGTGGCTCCGCTCCCGCCACCTGGACATCCCGGAGATCCTCCTTTGACGGTCCTCACCTCCACCCTCGACCCCCACGCCCCCGACCACACGGCGAACCGCGAGGTCATGCTCGCCAAGCTCGCCGAACTCGACGCCGAGCACGCGAAGGCCCTGGCGGGCGGCGGCGAGACGTACGTCGAACGGCACCGCGAGCGCGGCAAGTTGCCGGCCCGCGAGCGCATCGAACTGCTCCTCGACCCCGACACCCCCTTCCTGGAGCTGTCCCCGCTCGCGGCCTGGGGCAGCGAGTACACGGTGGGCGCGTCCCTCGTCACCGGCATCGGGGTCGTCGAGGGTGTCGAGTGCCTGATCACGGCCAACGACCCGACCGTACGCGGCGGCGCGAGCAACCCCTGGAGCCTGAAGAAGGCCCTCCGCGCGAACGACATCGCGCTCGCCAACCGACTGCCCTGCATCAGCCTCGTCGAGTCCGGCGGGGCCGATCTCCCCTCCCAGAAGGAGATCTTCATCCCGGGCGGCGCGATCTTCCGCGACCTCACCCGGCTCTCCGCCGCCGGAATCCCGACCATCGCCGTCGTCTTCGGTAACTCCACCGCCGGCGGCGCGTACATCCCCGGCATGTCCGACCACGTGATCATGGTCAAGGAGCGGGCGAAGGTGTTCCTCGGCGGCCCGCCCCTGGTGAAGATGGCCACCGGCGAGGAGAGCGACGACGAGTCGCTGGGCGGCGCCGAGATGCACGCGCGCGTGTCGGGCCTCGCGGACCACTTCGCCGTCGACGAGCCCGACGCCATCAGACAGGCCCGCAGGGTGGTGGCCCGCCTCAACCACCGCAAGGCGTACGAGGATCCGGGCCCCGCCGCACCTCCCAAGTACGACGCGGAGGAGTTGCTGGGCATCGTCCCGGGCGACCTGAAGGCACCCTTCGACCCCCGCGAGGTCATCGCCCGCGTCGTCGACGCCTCCGACTACGACGAGTTCAAGCCCCTCTACGGCACCAGCCTCACCACCGGCTGGGCGACCCTCCACGGCTATCCCGTCGGCATCCTCGCCAACGCCCAAGGGGTGCTGTTCAGCGAGGAGTCGCAGAAGGCCGCCCAGTTCATCCAGCTGGCCAACCAACGCGACATCCCGCTCCTCTTCCTGCACAACACCACCGGCTACATGGTCGGGAAGGAGTACGAGCAGGGCGGCATCATCAAGCACGGCGCGATGATGATCAACGCCGTCAGCAACTCGAAGGTCCCGCACCTCTCAGTCCTCATGGGTGCCTCGTACGGCGCCGGCCACTACGGCATGTGCGGACGCGCCTACGACCCCCGCTTCCTCTTCGCCTGGCCGAGCGCCAAGTCGGCCGTCATGGGCCCGCAGCAGCTGGCCGGGGTCCTCTCGATCGTCGCCCGGCAGTCGGCGACCGCGAAGGGCCGGCCGTACGACGAGGATGCGGACGCCGCCCTGCGCGCGATGGTGGAGCAGCAGATCGAGTCCGAGTCGCTCCCCATATTCCTGTCCGGGCGGCTGTACGACGACGGGGTCATCGACCCGCGCGACACCCGCACCGTCCTCGGCCTGTGCCTGTCCGCGATCCACACGGCGCCCTACGAGGGCGCGCGCGGCGGCTTCGGCGTCTTCCGGATGTGAGGAACGCGGATGTGAGGAACGTGGATGTGAGGAACGTGGATGTGAGCAACGTGGATGTGAGCAACGTGAGGGGCCACATGATTTCGACACTTCTCGTCGCCAACCGGGGCGAGATCGCCTGCCGGGTCTTCCGCACGTGCGGCGAGCTGGGAATCCAAACGGTCGCCGTGCACTCCGACGCCGACGAGAACGCCCTCCACGCGCGCGTGGCCGACGCGACGGTACGACTGCCGGGCGCCGCCCCCGCGGACACGTATCTCCGCGGCGACCTGATCGTGAAGGCGGCCCTCGCCTCCGGCGCCGACGCCGTCCACCCCGGCTACGGCTTCCTCTCCGAGAACGCCGACTTCGCCTGCGCGGTCCTCGACGCGGGCCTCACCTGGATCGGTCCGTCCCCGGAGGCGATCGAGGCGATGGCGTCCAAGACGCGCGCGAAGACACTCATGGGGCTCCCGTTGCTCGGGGAGGTGACGGAGGACGACCTTCCGCTACTGGTGAAGGCGGCCGCGGGCGGCGGAGGGCGCGGCATGCGCGTCGTACGCCACCTGAAGGAGCTGAGCGCCGCCCTGGAGGCAGCCCGCGCCGAAGCCCTGAGCGCCTTCGGCGACGGCGAGGTGTTCGTCGAGCCGTACATCGAGCACGGCCGCCACATCGAGGTCCAGATCCTCGCCGACACCCACGGCACCGTCTGGGCCCTCGGCACCCGCGACTGCTCCCTTCAACGCCGCCACCAGAAGGTGATCGAGGAGGCTCCTGCGCCCGGCCTCTCGGAAGAGCTCGCGGAGGAGCTGCGCACGCTGTCCGTACGCGCGGCCCGCGCGGTCGACTACGTCGGCGCCGGCACGGTCGAGTTCCTCGTCGCCGACGACAGGGCCCACTTCCTGGAGATGAACACCCGCCTCCAGGTCGAACACCCGGTGACGGAGGCGGTGTTCGGCCTCGACCTCGTGGCGGAACAGATCCGGATCGCCGAGGGCCACGCCCTGCCGACCGACCCCCCACGCGCGCGTGGCCACGCCATCGAGGCGCGTCTCTACGCCGAGGACCCACCCCGCGACTGGGCCCCGCAGACGGGCACCCTGCACCGTCTGGCGGTCCCGCGGGGAGTCCGCCTGGACACCGGCTACGAGGACGGCGACCTCATCGGCGTCCACTACGACCCCATGCTCGCGAAGGCCGTCGCCCACGCCCCGACACGCGAGGAGGCACTCCGCAAACTCGCCGGTGCCCTGGAGAAGGCGACCATCCACGGCCCGACCACCAATCGAGACCTCCTCGTCCGCTCCCTGCGCCACAAGGAGTTCACGACGGCCCGCATGGACACGGGCTTCTACGACCGCCACCTCACCGACCTCACCAAGCCCGCCCCCGACCCGTACGCCCCCCTGGCCGCCGCCCTCGCCGACGCCCACGGCCGCTCCCGCTTCGGCGGCTGGCGCAACGTTCCTTCCCAGCCCCAGACCAAGCGCTACGCGCTGGCAGGCGAGGAGATCGAGGTCCGCTACCGCCACACACGGACGGGTCTGGAGGCGGATGGGGCGCGCGTCGTCCACGCCGACGCGCGTCTCGTCGTACTCGAAGTGGCCGGCGTACGAAGGAACTTCGAGGTCGCGAGGTACGGCGACGAGATCCACGTCAACGCCACACACCTCACCGCGCTGGCCCGCTTCCCGGACCCGACAGCCCAGCACGCCCCGGGGTCCCTACTCGCCCCCATGCCGGGAACGGTCGTCCGCGTCGCCGAAGGCCTGACCGCCGGGGCCGCCGTACAGGCCGGAGAGCCCCTGCTGTGGCTGGAGGCGATGAAGATGGAACACAAGATCACAGCCCCGAGTACAGGAACGCTGAGCGCTCTGAACGTTGTACCTGGCCAACAGGTGACGGTCGGTTCTCTGCTGGCGGTGGTGCGAGAAACCTAGGGGCGCGGGGCCGTATCGATATGCGGCTACCGCCGCGATGGGGGTCCCCCCGCTCATGGGAGTCCCCCCGCTCGAGCGAAGTCGAGAGTGGGGGAGAAGCCGAGAGTGGGGGAGCGACCAGCCACAAACCACCCGCACCGGGAAGGAACCCCATGCCCCACACCCACGAATCCGAAGAACACCAGGCCCTACGAGAAGCCGTATCCACCCTGGGCAAACGCCACGGCCGCAACTTCGACCCCGACCAACTCTGGGCCGACGCAGCCAAACTCGGCTACCTGGGCGTCAACCTGCCGGAGGCATACGGCGGCGGAGGCGGAGGAATATCCGAACTCTCAATCGTCCTGGAAGAATTGGGCGCCGCAGGCTGCCCCCTTCTCATGATGATCGTCTCCCCGGCGATCTGCGGCACAGTGATCGCCCGCTTCGGTACGGACACCCAAAAACAACAGTGGCTCCCCGCCCTGGCAGACGGCACCCGAACCATGGCCTTCGGCATCACGGAACCCGACGCCGGCTCCAACAGCCACCGCATCACCACCACCGCCCGCATAGCCGCCGGAGGCAACTGGCTGCTCACCGGCCGCAAGGTCTTCATCTCCGGCGTGGACAAGGCGGACGCGACCCTCATAGTCGGCCGCACCGAAGACGCTCGCACCGGCGCCCTCAAGCCCTGCCTCTTCATCGTCCCGCGTGACACCCCCGGCTTCGAGTACCGCCGGATCCCCATGGAACTCCAGGCCACGGAGAAGCAGTTCGAGCTGACCCTCGACGACGTACGACTGCCCGCCGAAGCCCTGGTCGGCGACGAGAACGCCGGCCTCCTCCAGCTCTTCGCCGGTCTGAACCCCGAGCGCATCATGACGGCGGCGTTCGCGATCGGCATGGGCCGGTACGCGCTCGCGCAAGCGATCACCTACGCCCGCGACCGCACCGTGTGGAACCAGCCGATCGGCGCCCACCAGGCCATCGCGCACCCCCTCGCCCAGTCCCACATCGAACTCGAACTGGCCCGCCTGATGATGCGGAAGGCGGCGTACCTCTACGACGCCGGGGACGACGTGGCGGCGGGTGAGGCCGCCAACATGGCCAAGTACGCGGCGGGGGAGGCCTGCGTGAAGGCCGTCGACCAGGCCGTGCACACCCTCGGCGGCAACGGCCTCACGAGCGAGTTCGGGCTCGCCTCGCTCATAACGGCCGCGCGCGTGTCTCGTATCGCGCCGGTGAGCCGGGAGATGATTCTCAACTACGTCTCCCACCAGACCCTGGGCTTGCCCAAGTCGTACTGAGCCGCCAGACGCCGTACGCACGAGAGGCGTACGGGTACGTGCGAGGAGGAACCCCATGTTCCGCAGCGAGTACGCAGACGTCCCGCCCGTAGAACTCCCCATCCACGAAGCCGTCCTGGGTCACGCCGCCGACTTCGGCGACACCCCCGCCCTGATCGACGGCACCGACGGCACGACCCTCACGTACGAACAACTGGACCGGTTCCACCGACGCCTCGCCGCCGCGTTCGCCGACGCCGGCGTCCGCAAGGGCGATGTGCTCGCCCTGCACAGCCCCAACACCATCGCCTACCCGACCGCCTTCTACGCCGCCACGCGAGCGGGGGCGACGGTCACCACCGTCCACCCGCTGTCCACGTTGGACGAGCTGGCCAAGCAGCTGCGGGACTCCGGCGCGAGCTGGATCGTCACGGTCTCGCCCCTCCTCGAAACCGCCCGCACGGCCGCCGAACGCGTGGGCGGCGTACGGGAGATCTTCGTCTGCGACAGCGCCCCCGGGCACCGTTCGCTGATCGACATGCTCGCGGTCGCCGCCCCCGAACCGGCCGTCGACATCGACCCGGCGACGGACCTGGCGGCCCTCCCGTACTCCTCCGGCACGACCGGCCTCCCCAAGGGCGTGATGCTCACCCACCGGTCCATCGCCACCAACCTCGCCCAGCTCGAACCCGTGATGCCGTCCGGCCCCGGCGACCGCATCCTCGCCGTCCTGCCGTTCTTCCACATTTACGGCCTCACGGCACTCATGAACGCCCCGCTGCGGCTCGGCGCCACGGTCGTCGTCCTGCCCCGCTTCGACCTGGACTCCTACCTCAAGGCGATCGTCGAGCACCGCATCACGCACCTCTACGTGGCCCCGCCCATCGTCCTCGCCCTGGCCAAGCACCCGGCCGCCGACCGCTACGACCTCTCCACGGTCCGGCACATCCTCTCCGCCGCCGCGCCCCTGGACGCGAAGCTCGCCGTCGCCTGCTCCGCCCGCCTCGGCCTGCCGCCCGTCGTCCAGGGCTACGGCATGACCGAACTGTCCCCCTGCTCCCACCTGGTGCCCCTGGCCCAGGCCGCCGACGCGCCCCCCGGCACCGTCGGCAAGCTCATCGCCGGCACCGAGATGCGGATCGTCTCCCTCGACGACCCCGACAAGGACGTCCCCGTCGGCGAGCCCGGCGAGGTCGTCATCCGCGGCCCCCAGGTCATGAAGGGCTACCTGGGCCGCCCGCAGGCCACCGCCGACATGATCGACGCCGACGGCTGGCTGTACACCGGGGACGTGGCGTACTGCGACGCCGACGGCTGGCTCTACGTCGTCGACCGCGTCAAGGAACTGATCAAGTACAAGGGCTTCCAGGTCGCCCCCGCCGAACTCGAAGCCCTCCTGACCACCCACCCGGGCATCGCCGACGCCGCCGTCATCGGCCACTACAACGACGACGGCAACGAGGTCCCACACGCCTTCGTCGTCCGCCACCCCACGGCCCCCGACCTCTCCGAGAGCGAGGTCATGATGTACGTCGCCGAACGCGTCGCCCCGTACAAACGCGTCCGCCACGTCACCTTCATCGCCGCCGTCCCCCGCGCGGCCTCCGGCAAGATCCTCCGCCGCGAACTCCGTGAACTCCGTGAACTCCGTGAACTCCGCGAACTCCGCGAACTCAGGGAACGCCCATGACCGACCAGCCACGGGAGCGCCTGTGAAGGGCCTCGTCCAGCACACCCACGACCGGGGCATCGCCACCCTCACCCTCGACTCCCCGGCCAACCGCAACGCGCTCTCCGCCACCCTGGTGAGCGAACTGCGCGACGCCCTCAAGGAGTGCGGCCGGGACGGCACCGTACGGGCGGTCGTCCTCACCCACACCGGCAACACGTTCTGCGCCGGCGCCGATCTACGCGACCCGCCCGACCCGAGGGCCCTGGTCAAACTGCTCCGGCAACTCGTCGAACTGCGCAAACCCGTCGTCGCCCGCGTCACCGGCCATGTCCGCGCGGGCGGCCTCGGACTGCTCGGGGCCTGCGACATAGCCGCCGCCGGCCCCGAGGCCACCTTCGCCTTCACCGAGGTCCGCATCGGCGTCGCCCCCGCCGTCATCTCCCTCACGCTCCGCCCCCGCACCGACCCCCGCGCCCTCGCCCGCTACTGCCTCACCGGCGAGGAGTTCGGCTCCGCCGAAGCCGCCCGCATCGGCCTGCTGACCGCGACCGGAGCCGACGTCGACGACGTACTCGAACCCGTCCTCGACGGACTGCGCCGAGCCTCCCCGCGGGCCCTGGCGGAGACGAAACACCTGCTCGCGGCTAAGGTGCTGGAGAACTTCGACCTGGACGCGGGCGAACTGACCCGCCTCTCGTCCCGGCTGTTCGCCTCCGCCGAAGCCCGCGAGGGCATGACGGCCTTCCTCGAAAGACGGGAACCGGGATGGGTGTTGTGAGCACGGCCGGACCCAGTGCCGCCGCTCCGAAACAGGACCGCAGCCGGGCCACCCGGCAGCGGCTCCTGCAGGCCGCCGTGGCCTGTCTCGCCGAACACGGCTGGGCGGGCTCCACGGTCTCCGTCGTCGCCGAACGCGCCGGCGTCTCCCGAGGCGCCGCCCAGCACCACTTCCGCACCCGCGAGGACCTGTTCACCGCGGCCGTCGAGTACGTCGCCGAAGAGCGCTCCACCGCCCTGCGCGCCCTCTTCCCCGACGGCGCCACCGACCGCCGGGCCGTCGTCGCCGCCCTCGTCGACCTCTACACCGGCCCCCTCTTCCGCGCCGCCCTCCACCTCTGGGTCGCCGCCTCCAACGAGGACCAGCTCCGCCCCCGGGTCACCGAACTGGAGGCCCACGTCGGCCGCGAGACCCACCGCATCGCCGTCGACCTCCTCGGCGCCGACGAGTCCCGCCCCGGCGTCCGCGAAACCGTCCAGGGCATGCTCGACATGGCCCGCGGCCTCGGCCTCGCCAACCTCCTCACCGACGACTCGGGCCGCCGCGACAAGGTCGTGGCCCAGTGGGCCGCACTGCTGGACGACGCGCTCGCCTGATCACGGGCTTCATCACGGGCTGAGCCGCTCCACCCGCCACGACCCGTCCGGCTCCGCCACATACCGCAACCGGTCGTGCAGCCGGTTGTACCGCCCCTGCCAGAACTCCACACTCTGCGGCGCCACCCGGAAACCACCCCAGTTCGGCGGCACCGGCACCTGCTCGCCCTCCGGATAGCGGGCGTTCAACTCCTCGTACGCGGCGTCCAGTTCGGCCCGCGAGTAGATCACCGAGGACTGCGCGCTGGCCCATGCGCCCAGCTGCGAACCATGCGGCCGCGTACGGAAGTACGCCGCCGTCTCGTCCCGCCCGGTCCGCCGGGCCGTACCGCTCACGATCACCTGCCGGGCGACCGGATGCCATGGGAAGAGCAGCGAGACGTACGGGTTCTCGGCGAGGTCGAGGGCCTTGCGGGAGTCGTAGTTCGTGTAGAAGACGAAGCCCTGCTCGTCGTACGACTTCATCAGCACCGTACGGGAGCTGGGCCGGCCCTCGGCGTCGGCGGTCGACACGACCATGGCGTTCGGCTCGAAGACCGCGCCCTCCTGCGCGGCCTGCCGGAACCACCGCCCGAACTGCGCCATCGGATCCCCGGCCAGCTCGCTCTCGTCGAGCCCGTCGGCCCGGTACTGCTTGCGCATGAGAGCGGGATCGGGCACGGGTTCGAGACCGGGATCATTCACGTGGTCATCTTGCCGTATCGACGGCCGACAGGGAGTCTGGTGGCACTGAGTGCCGCGTACTCTCCCCAAACCTGGCACTCAGGCGTAACGTACGCATCCACCAGTCGCACGCATCAAGAGGAGCCGCCTGATGTCCGACTTCGTACCCGGACTCGAAGGAGTCGTCGCGTTCGAGACGGAGATCGCCGAACCGGACAAGGAGGGCGGGGCCCTGCGATACCGGGGCGTCGACATCGAGGACCTGGTCGGCCACGTCTCCTTCGGCAACGTCTGGGGCCTGCTCGTCGACGGCGCCTTCCGCCCCGGCCTGCCGCCCGCCGAACCCTTCCCGATCCCCGTCCACTCGGGTGACATCCGAGTCGACGTCCAGTCGGCCCTGGCCATGCTCGCCCCCGTCTGGGGCCTGAAGCCGCTCCTCGACATCGACGAGGAACAGGCCCGCGCCGACCTCGCCCGCGCCGCCGTCATGGCCCTCTCCTACGTCGCCCAGTCCGCGCGCGGCCAGGGCCTGCCCATGGTCCCCCAGCGCGAGATCGACAAGGCCCAGTCCGTCGTCGAACGCTTCATGATCCGCTGGCGTGGCGAGCCGGACCCCAAGCACGTGGCGGCGGTGGACGCCTACTGGACGAGCGCCGCAGAACACGGCATGAACGCCTCGACCTTCACCGCGCGCGTGATCGCCTCGACGGGCGCGGACGTGGCGGCGGCGCTGTCCGGCGCCGTAGGAGCCATGTCGGGCCCCCTGCACGGCGGCGCCCCCTCCCGCGTCCTCGGCATGATCGAGGAGATCGAACGCACCGGCGACGCCGACGCCTACGTGAAACGAGCCCTCGACAAGGGCGAACGCCTCATGGGCTTCGGCCACCGCGTCTACCGCGCCGAGGACCCCCGAGCCCGAGTCCTCCGCCGCACCGCCCGTGACCTGGGCGCCCCCCGCTTCGAGGTGGCGGAAGCCCTGGAGAAGGCGGCCCTTGCGGAGCTGCACGCCCGCCGCCCCGACCGGGTCCTGGCCACGAACGTCGAATTCTGGGCCGCGATCATCCTCGACTTCGCCGAGGTCCCGGCGCACATGTTCACCTCGATGTTCACCTGCGCCCGCACGGCCGGCTGGTCGGCCCACATCCTCGAACAGAAACGCACCGGCCGCCTGGTCCGCCCGTCGGCCCGCTACATCGGCCCGGGCCCCCGCGACCCGAGGGAGATCGAGGGCTACGAGGACATTGTGTCCCGCTGACCGCTGCGCGAAAACGCAGACGACCCGCAGGCTCAGGGTCCCTCCGCCACAAGGACGAAGAAGCCGGCCGGACGTACCGGCGAGCCTGCGGGTCGGGTGACTGCGTTGGATTAGGCCGGCTGCACGCTCAGTTCACGTGCTGGTCCGGCGCCGAACCGAGTACGACGGCGGGCCATCAGCCCGCAGCCACCTCTTCCGTCCGGTATTCATACATCTGCCGAACCACCTCCTTTCCGAAGTAGTCGCAACTTTAGGCAGCGATGTGGAGGGGCTCAAGCTAATTTTCCGAGCGGTTTACCGCACTACGGCGAACACCGCTCGAGCGCGGGTGCCGTCCGGCAGCCCCCAGTGGCCGGTGACGTGCCCCGACGCCCCCTCCGGAAGGCCGACCGGCCCGTCCGGCGCGGGCTGCAGGACCCGCTTCAGCCGGAGGGTGCCACCCGGTGCGACGGCCAGCTCGGTGCTCTGCTGGTCGTCGGAGGCGGCGACGGCGCTCATGGAGAGGGGGCCGTCACCGGCGTAGGCGCGCGTGACCTCGTGGTCCAGGGCGTCGCTGATGCTCTGCTGCTGGGCCTCGGCGCGGCCCTCGAAGAGGGCGAGGAACTGGGTGATCAGGACCGGGTCGTGGGTGCCGTCGTAGATCCACCGCTTGCCCAGTACGCCGTGTTCCGAGGTACCGATGAGGGCGTGGTCGGCGTCGGGGAGGGGCGCGCCTCGGTAGGTGAGGGGGACCAGGTAGTGGACTGGGGTGGGGGCGGAGGTGTCGGTGGTGACCATGAACTCGATGCCGACCTCGCCGGCGGGGTCGTCGAGGCGGAAGCCGCCCGCCTTGGTCAGGTCGGGCTCACCGGTGCCGCGGTACCAGGGGCGGGTGGGCAGCCAGGCCGTGAGCAGTTCGAGCTTGGTGGGCTTCATGGTGGTCTGGTGGATGAGAGCCATGCTGGAGATTCTTACTCGGACGACCTCTCCAGCGTCTCCAGATCCAGTGCGGCGGCGATCCGTACGGCCACGTCCTCGGCGTAGACGGCGTCGGCGCGTTCGAACTGGGTGCGGCCGGCGCCGCGGAGGAAGGTGACGACGCCGAGGGTGCGGCCGCGGCTGCGGAGTACGGCGCAGAGGGCGTGGACGGCGTCCGGGGGCCACTGGCGGCCGGTGGCCCAGTCGCGGGCGGCTTCGGGGGTGGCGGTGCCGGCGCTGGCGCGGACTGAACCGGCGCGTTCGACGCACTGCAGGGCGGGGTGGCCCTGGCCGTAGCGGACGGGGAGGCCGGCGTGGCCGGCGAGCTGGCTGGGGCCGGGGGAGCCGGAGGGGGTGGCGGCGGCGCGTACGAGGCGGGCGGGGCCTTCGCCGTCGGCGAGGGAGCCGCCGGCGACGCGGTCGATGAGGGCGTGGTCGGCGAAGCCGGCGAGGGCGAAGTCGAGGTGGACGGTGGCGGCCTCGCCTGGGTCCTCGCACTCGGCGGCGGCGCGGGCGGCCCGGTGGAGCTGGTTGACGCGGAAGCGGAGCAGCGCCGCTTCCTGTTCGCTCTGTTTGGCCTCGGTGATGTCCTGGAAGAGCCAGCCGACGCCGAGCGGGACGGGTTCCTCGGCGAGGGGTGAGGCGAGGCGGAGGAAGCCGCTGCGCCAGCAGCGTCGTTTCTCCCCGTCGGGGGTGCGGACGCCGACCCAGATCTCGGCGGGTGCGGGCGGGGCGCCTTCGGCGAGTACGTGGGTGAGGGCGCTCTCCACTTCCTCGACGCCCTGGGCGAGCAGTTCGCCGAGGGGGCGGCCGAGGACGGTCGTACGGCCGATGCCGAGGGCGCGGGCGGCGTGCGCGTTGACGACGGCGGGGCGCAGGTCCGCGTCGACGAGGACGACTCCCCAGGAGGCGTCCTCGAAGAGGGCCTCGCTGAGGGCGATGGACCGTTCGAGGTCGATCTGCGCGTGGACTTCGCTGAACGCGCAGTACAGGCCCGCAGGCTTGCCGTCAGGCCCTCGCACGGCGGCGGACTGGGTCCGTACGAGCACCCGCCCGCCGTCCTTGGTGACGAGGGCGAACTCGTGGACCTGGCGTCCGGGGGCGTGCATGGCGGCCATCAGCCGGCCCTCGACCTCCTCGGCGTCGGCGGTCCGTACGGCCCATCCGGCGAAGCCTCGCCGTCCCACGGCCTCCTCGGCGGTCCAGCCCAGGATGCGCTCGGCCTCGCGGTTCCAGTGGGTGACGACGCCGTCGCCGTCGAAGGCGCACAGCGCGGCGTCCATGCCGTCCAGCAGGGCTGCGAGCAGGTCGGAACCACCGGAGTCCATCGGGTCCACACTGTTCACACTGCCCTCAGCGTTCTCGGTGCCCTTGTCCTCCGGGCCGGCCCGCTCGGGTTCGTCGGGCCCCAATTCGTCGGTCGTCCCACTACGCCGGGAAGCACTCACCTGAACCCCCTGCAGGCTGCGTTGCGTCCGCATATACGGCATGTACGGCGCCTCGGTTCGCTCACTCGTCATCATTCAACTCGAACGTGACCCAGCCCACATCTGGTTCACGCAAGATTTGGATGAAATCGTTGTACGCCGAATTTCCGTCGCGCACCGGCCGGTGACCCCGATCGCCGCCCGCACCGCCCGGGCGTCGGCGGCCAGGTGGTGGCCGCCGACGCCCGGGCGGCGCCGGTGGGGGCTCCTTCAGAGGCTGCGGGCGGCGATGTTGCCGTAGTCGGTGGTCGCGTGGATGTTCAGGCCGGCCGTGCCGTCGGTGTTCCTGAGCGCGTTGTGGATCCGGCCGTAGCCGGTGCCGGCGTCCAGGGAGGCGGAGACTCCGGCGGCGGCGCCGACCGACACGTCGCCCATCTGCGTGCGCAGGACGACCGTGCCGCTCACGGCCTCGGTGATCCGGATGTCGCCCTTCGCGGTGCTGATCTCCGCGGGGCCGCCCAGGCGGCCGACCGAGATGTCACCGCCGGAGGTGGTGACGCGCACGCTCTCCGCCTCGTCGAGCTTGACCGTGCCGCACGCGCCCTCGAAGGTGACGTCGCCGAACCGTCCGACGGCCCGGAACTCGGCGGAGGACGCCTTCACCTCGACTCGGGAACCGGCGGGCAGCTGGACCGTCACCTCGACGGATCCGGAGGGGCCGAAGTACTGGTTCTTCGCCGAAGCCCCGATCCGCAGGACGCCGTCGCTGTACGTGACCTTGGTCTCCTCCGCGACCTTCACGTCGCGGCTCTTCGAGGCGTTCGCCGGCAGGACCTCGACCGCGGTGTCGTCCCGGTCGGCGGCGATGAACCGGACGTTCCCGGCGGGGATGTCGAGGACGGCGGTGATCGGGGCGGGGGTGTCGAAGTTCTGCATCGTGCTCTCCTCCTGGGCTGTGTGCGCTTCCTGCGCTTCGTTGTTTCCGATGCTGGAAAAGCTACGTTGCATTCCAAAGTGCGGCAACGGCATCGTTGCGAATAATCGGCATCAGTGCAGGTAAAGGCCAGAGAATCGTTGCAACGGATCTGCGTTCAACGCAACAGCGGTCACTCGATCGTTGCAATGGATAGAAGCTGAACGCTAGGCTGGAGGCGTCAAAGGAGCACAAAGAAGCACAAGGAAGCACGAAGGGGATCGCGATGCCGGGAGGCAGGCTCACTCAGCAGGAACGCCAGCAGATCGCGCTGGGGGTGGCCGACGGGCTCGCCTACGCGGAGATCGCCAGACGTCTCGACCGCCCCACCTCGACGATCACGCGCGAGGTGATGCGCAACGGCGGCCCCACCGCCTACCGCGCCGACCTGGCCCACCGCGCCACCGAACGCCGCGCCCGCCGGCGCAGGCAGGCGGAGCCCCGAGGGCCGCAGGCGCCCGCGCGGGCCGACGGGCGCGACAGCGAGGCCGTGCGCGAGTACGAGGAGACGTTCGCGACCCTCTTCATGCAGCAGGGGCTGCCCAAGATGACGGCCCGGGTGCTGGCGGCCCTCTACACCACCGACGCGGGCAGCCTCACCGCGTCCGAACTCGTCCAGCGCCTGCAGGTCAGCCCGGGGTCCGTCTCCAAAGCGGTCACGCTTCTCGAAAGCCAGGGCCTCATCCGCCGGGAACGCGACGAACGCCGCCGCGAGCGGTACGTCGTCGACGACGACGTCTGGTATCAGGGGATGGTCGCCAGCGCCCGGTCCCACGCCCAGCTCGTCGAGACCGCACGGCAGGGCGTCGGCATCCTGGGCCCCGGCACCCCGGCCGCCATCCGACTCGAGAACATCGCCCGCTTCGTCGACTTCGTCGGCGAGAGCCTCATCCGCGCCGCCGAGCAGGCCCGCGAGGTCCTCTACACGAAACCCGAAGCGACCTCGGCCGACAGCGGCACTGTCGCGCCGAGTCCGGATCGCGGATAGGCGGCCGCCTTGATCGACGGGCCCGTCACCGGGTGTGGAAGATCCGGTCGCCGTACTCCCGCATCACCCGGTCGTTCCAGTCGAGGCCGCCGTCGACGTTGCCCGAGCGCAGCAGCGGCGGTTCGACGCCCCGGTCGGCGAGGGAGGCGGCGGCGGTGGCCATGACCGCCTGGAGGAGGGCCGAGGTGACGACGGTGGAGGCGGGGGCGAAGGGGGCGGGGACGGCGTCGTGGGTGAGTTCCGCGTCGCCGACCGCGATCTTGGAGTCGAGGACGAGGTCGCAGTGGTCCTTGAGGAAGGTGCCGGAGGAGTGGCGGGATTCCGTCTCCGTGGCGTACGCGACGGAGGTGACCCCGATGACCCGTACGCCCAACTCGCGGGCGTGCGCGGCCATCTCCACGGGGAGGGCGTTGCGGCCGGAGAGGGAGACGACGATCAGGAGGTCGCCGGAGCGCAGGGGGCTCGTGTCGAGCACGGCGCTCGCCAGGCCGTCGACCCGTTCCAGGGCGGAGCCGAGCGTCGCCGGTGTCACGTCGACGCCCACGACGCCGGGTACGGCCAGCAGGTTCATCAGTGCGAGGCCGCCGGCGCGGTAGACGAGGTCCTGTGCGGCGAGGGAGGAGTGCCCGGCGCCGAACGCGAACAGCCGTCCGCCGTCGACGACGGTGTCCGCGACGAGCTTCCCGGCGGCGGCGACCGCCTCGCCCTCCTCGTCCCGCACCCGCTCCAACAGCCCGATCGCCGCGTCCAGGAACCGGCGGGCCGGTGCGTCGTCGCTCATGCGTGAACCCCTTCGTCCGTTGTCGCCCTGTGCTGCCATGGATCACGTTAGTGGTCTGGACCAGTGGGGTGTCAATGCCGGGGCCGCCCGCCCCCAGGCCCCCGCCGCGGAGCGAGGGGTCTGCGGTGCGTCTGTACGTGCACAAACCGCACCCCCGAGCTCGATTGCGCCCGCCAAACCCAGAGGAGCGACACGGTTGTCAGTCGGATGCGCAAGAATTGAGGCCAGGGCCAGCGCAAGCCGGTGGGCCACATCGGAACCCTCCGGCTGAATCTCATCGAGGGGCACGTATGTCCGGACTGATCGACACGACGGAGATGTATCTCCGCACCATCCTCGAGCTGGAGGAGGAAGGCGTGGTCCCCATGCGCGCCCGGATCGCCGAACGGCTCGACCAGAGCGGTCCCACGGTGAGCCAGACGGTCGCGCGCATGGAGCGCGACGGCCTGGTGTCCGTCGCCGCGGACCGCCACCTGGAGCTCACCGAGGAGGGCCGTCGGCTGGCGACGCGCGTGATGCGCAAGCACCGCCTCGCGGAGTGCCTCCTCGTCGACGTGATCGGCCTGGAGTGGGAGCAGGTCCACGCGGAGGCGTGCCGCTGGGAGCATGTGATGAGCGAGGCCGTCGAGCGCCGCGTCCTCGAACTGCTGCGCCACCCGACGGAGTCGCCGTACGGCAACCCGATCCCGGGCCTGGAGGAGCTGGGCGAGAAGGACGGCGCGGACCCCTTCCTGGACGAGGGCATGGTGTCGCTCGCGGACCTCGACCCGGGCACGGAGGGCAAGACCGTCGTCGTACGCCGTATCGGCGAGCCCATCCAGACGGACGCCCAGCTGATGTACACGCTGCGGCGGGCGGGCGTGCAGCCCGGCTCCGTGGTGAGCGTGACGGAGGCGGCGGGCGGCGTCCTCGTGGGCAGCGGTGGCGAGGCCGCGGAACTGGGGGCGGACGTCGCCTCCCACGTCTTCGTCGCCAAGCGCTGAGCCCAGCTGAGCCAGGCGCCGAGTCAAGCGCCGCGCTCCACCGCGGACGCCCGTACGGCACGCCGACTTCGCCCAAGATTCAGTGCGCTGAATCGCAGCGCTCGCGCCGTTCGCGTGCGAGGCTTGCGCGAGAGGCATATGACCTGAGGGGCTCTTGGCCGCCCGAGACGGAGGTCTCACGGCGGTAGGGGAGGGGGCGGGGCGGATGTGCCGTGGACATGAGGGGCGTGGACATGAGGAGGGCCCCGGCGCCGTGTGGCGCCGGGGCCTGTCCTCCCCTGTGCTGACCCGGAGCCCCGAGCTCCCAGGGTCATCCCCCTCGGACCGTTTTCCCCGAGCGGTCCGCCTCCCGTTGAAGATCTCCCCTCGCCGGCGGCGGGCAATCCCCGCCGGGGGTCACTCGAACGAGGGGTGTTGCCGCCAAGAACGGCATGTTCGAATACGCATTCGATAGCGTGGAGGGTGTGGCGCCGCGCGACCCGTCCCTGAGCGACGCACAGAATCCGTACGCCCGTACGTAACGTGTCGATCGACGGGCACGCTGTAACAACAGGTGCCCGCCGTCCCCAGCGGCGCGCACCACTGCGACAGGCAGGCGACACACAGCAGGGCAGCAGAGGCAGCAAGGCAGCGGTACGACAGCGGCCAGGACGAGTGGACCGACCGGCTCGAAGCGGGAGCGCGAGACGGGAGCGAGCGGTCCGAGCGGGAGTGTGGGGGGTGCCAATGGTGCGGCGCATCGACGTGACCGGAGCGGGTGGCGTAAGTCTCGCTGCCTGGGAGTACGGCGACCCGCCCAAGCCCGGGGAGAAGGCCGGGGACAGGGCGCAGGACGAGCTCGGTGAGAGCCCGCCGCGGCCGGGTGTGCTGTTATTGCACGGCCTCATGGGCCGTGCCTCGCACTGGGCACCCACCGCCCGCTGGCTCTCCGAGCGGCACCGCGCCGTCGCGCTCGACCAGCGCGGCCACGGCCAGAGCGAGAAGCCCGAGCAGGCCGCCTACACCCGTGAGGCCTACGTCGAGGACGCCGAGGCCGCCGTCGAACAGCTCGGCCTCGCCCCCGTCGTCCTCATCGGCCACGCCATGGGCGCGCTGACCGCCTGGCAACTGGCCGCCAAACGCCCCGACCTGGTGCGCGGCCTGATCATCTGCGACATGCGGGCCTCGGCGCTGGGCGCCGCCTCGCAGCGCGAATGGGAGAGCTGGTTCAAGGCCTGGCCGCTGCCCTTCGCCACCCTCGCCGACGTCCGCAAGTGGTTCGGCGAGGACGACCCCTGGGTGGAGCGCCCGAACCCCTCCCGGGGCGAGTTCTACGCCGAGGTCATGCAGGAGAGCGCCGACGGCTGGCGGCCCGTCTTCGACCCCGAGCAGATGCTCACGACCCGCGAGACCTGGGTGTACGACGCGCACTGGGAGGAGCTCACCCAGGTCCAGTGCCCCGCCCTCGTCGTCCGCGGCCTCGACGGCGAACTGGGCCGCGCCGAGTCCCAGGAAATGGTCCGCGTCCTGCCCCACGGCCAGTACGCCGAGGTCGCCGACGCCGGCCACCTCGTCCACTACGACCAGCCCGACGCCTGGCGCGCGGCGATAGAGCCGTTCCTGGACGGCTTCACGCACTGAACGCCCGCACGAAGCGCGGCGCTCGGCGCATTGGCTCTGTCAGCGTTCGGTGGCCCCACTGGCCGGCCGCCGCCGACCGCTCCGCCGCCACCACCGGGGCCGCGTCAGCGAATGCCGACCCCACCCGCCGACCCCACCCGCCGACCCGCACCTTGAGCACGCCGGTGGGCGGGGCCACTTCCCAGTGCCGAAGCCGGCGATGGGCAGTTCTGTCCCAGCCGCACGCCGTGCGGGGCGCGAGTTCACCGCTGAACTCACCGCGAACGAGGCGGATCGCCGAGACAGAACTGCCCATCGCCGATCGCCCCCGAGCCCGAACACGGCCGGCCTCCGACGACCCGCACTGCGAGCTCCTCGTGGACCTGACCGACTGGTGGACCCAGGGAGTCCCTACCCCTTGCTCACCGCCGCCAGGATCTCCGGCAGCCGTGCAGCCGTCCGGGGCGCCGCCAGCCGTAGTCCCAGTGCGGTGAGCCCCGCCCCGTACGCCGTCCCCACCGGCAGCGCGGCCCATGCCCAGGCGTCGCCGCCCTCCGCCACGTTGACCCAGATGACCAGGGCGATGACCGGCAGGCACAGCAGGGCCGACCCGACCATGCCGCCGAAGACGGAGATCCAGGCGAGGCCGGCCTGCCCGGGGGCGACGTTCCTGTAGCCCTCCTGCGGGATGGAGTACGGGAAGCGGGCGGAGGTCCAGGCGCCGGTCGCCAGCATCGCGCCGAGGAGGGCGAAGGAGAGGCCGAGCACCTCGGGCAGGGACTCCCAGTCGCCGAGCAGCGCGGTGGTCAGGACGGTCACGAGCGTGGCGTACGGCAGGGTGAGGGCGAGCAACGCCAGGGCGCGGCCCACGAGTTCGACGTACGCGTCCCGCGTGGAGGAGATCGTCATGGCGACCATCCAGAACGCGGAGGTGTCCTGCCCGAACTGGTTGTACATCATGATTCCGAGCATCCCCGCCGCGAAGCAGGCGAAGTAGATCGAGCCGGTGCCCTGCACCGCGTTGAAGACGGGCACGATCAGCCCGATCGCGAGCGACGTCACCCATGCCGCCTTGGTCTTCGGATCCCGCCAGACGTACCGCAGGCTCCGCTCCATGACTGTTCCCGTGCGCCCGGCCGGCAGCAACCGGCTCAGCCCGGTCGAACGCGTCTTCGTCGCCCCCGCCTCGCCGACCTGCAACGTCGACCCGTCCGGCGAGGTCATCAGCCGCGTCAGTATCCGCGCCCACAGCCCCAGCAGCACCGCCAACGCGGCCGCGCCCAGCCCCAGTCGGGCCACCCCGACCCCGTACGCCCCCTTGCTCACCGAGTGCACCGCGCCGATCGCCGACGCCGGCGGCAGCCAGCCCAGTACGTCCGCCACCGGGTCGAGCTGCCCGAGCCCGGCCGAACTCAGCTGCTGTATGCCGAAGTTGACGACCTGGACGCCGACCGCGATGACCAGTCCGCTCAGCACCGCCAGATCACGCCCCCGGCGGCTGCTCAGCAGCCGGATGTTGGCGGCGGCGACGGCCCGCGCCAGCGCCACGCAGCCGAGCAGAGCGAGCGGCACGGCGGCCACGGCGGTGACGTACGCGGCCGTCCCGTGCGCCGTCGCCACGACCGACCCGACCAGCACGCACACCGTGAACAGCGGCCCGATGCCCACCAACGAGGCCACCAGCAGCGCCCGTACGAGCGGCTGCGGCCGCAGCGGCAGCATCACCAGCCGGGTCGGGTCGAGGGTCTCGTCCCCGCTGGGGAAGAACAGCGGCATCACCGCCCACCCGAGCGCCAGCACAGCCACCAGCGGCACGGTCAGGGACGCCGCGTGCCCGACCCCGCGCAACGCGATCAGCCCGAGCAGCACAAGCGCCGCGAACACCAGCACGAACACCACGGACGCGAGATACGCGGCCCGCCGCCCGGCCGACTGCCGCAGCCCGTTCCGCAACAGCGACAACTTCAGCCGTACGACGACGGGGGTGATCGACGCGGCCGTGGTGCCCGGCACGGGGCTCACCGTGCCGCCCCGCCGCCCAGCCAGTCCAGATCCGACGCGGTGTCCTGCCCGTTCGCCCCCACCAGCTCCAGGAACGCCTTCTGCAACGAGGGCGCGTCCCCCCGTACGTCGGCGAGCGGGCCGTGCGCGCGAATGCTGCCCGCGACCATCACGGCCACCCAGTCGCACAGCGACTCGACCAGCTCCATGACATGGGAGGAGAACACGACCGTCGCGCCGGAGGCGGTGTACCGCTCCAGCACACCCCGGATGGTCTGCGCCGACACCGGGTCCACACCCTCGAACGGCTCGTCCAGGAACAGCACTTCGGGGTTGTGGAGGAGGGCCGCGGCCAGCCCGATCTTCTTCCGCATGCCCGTCGAGTAGTCGACGACGAGCTTGTGCTGGGCGCCCGCAAGGTCGAGGACGTCCAGCAGTTGAGCGGCCCGCCGGTCGACCTCGGCGCCGGGCAACCCGCGCAACCGCCCTGTGTAGGAGAGGAGTTCACGCCCCGTCAGCCGCTCGAAGAGCCGCAATCCCTCCGGCAGGACACCGATACGGGCCTTCACCTCGACCGGGTCCCGCCACACGTCATGCCCGACG
Organism: Streptomyces capitiformicae; assembly: GCF_002214185.1. Classification (NCBI taxonomy): domain Bacteria; kingdom Bacillati; phylum Actinomycetota; class Actinomycetes; order Kitasatosporales; family Streptomycetaceae; genus Streptomyces; species Streptomyces capitiformicae. Next base: position 4,182,712 of record NZ_CP022161.1, read on the forward strand.
ACTTCCACGACCCCGTGATCGGGCCGCAACAGCCCGGTGACCATGGAGAGGGTGGTGGTCTTCCCGGCCCCGTTGGGCCCGACCAGCCCGATGAACCGCCCGGCGGGCAGCGCCAGATCGATCCCGGCGACGGCGACTTGGGGTCCGAACCGCTTCCAGAGCCCTTGGACGCGTACGGCGATGGCAACACTCACGCCGGGTGCTCCTTCCGGTCCAGGGCGCCCCCAGCCTGCCCAGGGGCGCGGCGCCCGGAGCGTTACCGGCGCCCGTCCCTACCGCACGCATACGCGAGCGGCGAGATCAATTCCTCGGCATCGGGCAGCCATCGATTCGCGGGCGTGGGCCGCCGGGCCCACTGCACGGCCCCACGCGACCCGTACCGAGTCGGCGGAGCCGCCACATACTCGCCCTCACCCAACGACTTGAGATCGAGCGCGAGCGGCGACCAGCCCAACTTCCGTACCAGATCAGGGACCTTGACCGACGCGCCCGGCAGTACGAAGAACTGCATACGGCGGTCCGGCGTCCAGGTCACCGGCCCCAGTGTCAGATCCATACGCTCCATGCGGGCCAGCGCCAGCAGCCCCGCGGTCTCGGGAACGTCGATCGTGTCGAACGTACGCCCCGTCGGCAGCAGGATCGACGCGGTCGGCTGCTTGGACCAGAGACGGCGTGCGACGGTCGCACTGCCTGTCGCCTGGGTCGCCCAGTCCTCGCGCGCCGGGTGCGCGCCGGGGGTGGCACACGCGGCATTGCCGCAGGAGCAGTGCTGCACCCCGTCGACGGCTTCCAGCCAGGTGCCGGGAAACACGTCCCAGTGGCGTTCTTCGGCGTATCGAACGGCGGTGTCCAGCAGCGTTTCACCACGCTGCTTCGGGATTTGGGCAGCTTCAGGGCCCGCGATGGTCTCTTCCACGATGAACACAACTCTAGCGGTCATCAGGGGTTACGGAAGTCACATGCGCGGGGGAGAGCACCGTCGACGGAGCCGGGGCGCATGGGTGCATGTGCGGGGGCGCGTGGGAGGGATCACGGAGTGAGCCGGGTAGCCACGTGTGGGGTACAGCATGCGTGTTTACCCCGGCAATCCTGGCATGTCTCGCATCTTCGGTATGTCGGCGGGGCATTGATCTTCGAGGCCGGATCTTTTCGATATACGGGTACGCGCTTTCGGCGCGTACGGGTGACCGCGTGTGCGAAGGGTTCGACCGCTGAGGACACGTCAACTCGGTGCGTGGGCAAGGCACCACAGCCACAGGGGGTACGCCATGGCCGCAAGGCCGCTCGTCGCCAGGCAGCCGAACGAACGACTGCAGGCGCTCATCCAGGAAGCGGGCTGCTCGAACGCGGGGCTGGCCCGGCGGGTCAACATGTGCGGCGCGGAGCACGGACTCGACCTGCGCTACGACAAGACGTCCGTCGCGCGCTGGCTGCGCGGACAGCAGCCGCGGGGCCGGGCGCCCGCGATCATCGCCGAGGCGCTGGGCCGCAAACTGGGCCGTACGGTCACGATCGACGAGATCGGCATGGCCAACGGCAAGAACCTCGCGTCCGGCGTCGGTCTCCAGTTCTCGCCGACGGTACTGGGGGCGATCGAGCAGGTCTGCGAGCTGTGGCGCAGCGACGTGGGGCGGCGGGACTTCCTCTCGGGGTCGTCCGTCGCCTCCTCCGCGCTCGTCGAGCCCAGCCGCGACTGGCTGATCTCCGCGCCGGACCCCCAGGTCGCGCGTTCGGCGGGGCCCCGGGTGGGGCTGCCCGACGTGGCGGCCGTGCGCGCGATGACCCAGGCGCTCGTCGACCTCGACCACCAGTACGGCAGCGGGCATGTACGGCCGGTCGTCGTGCACTACCTCAACAGCGTCGTCTCCGGGCTGCTGGCCGGCTCCTACCGGGAGGCGGTGGGGCGGGAGCTGTTCGCCGCGGTCGCCCGGCTGACCGAGCTCGCCGGCTACATGGCCGTCGACACCGGGCAGCCCGGGCTCGCCCAGCGCTACTACATCCAGGCGCTCCGGCTCGCGCAGGCCGCGGGCGACCGCGCGTACGGCGGGTATGTGCTCGCCGCGTCCATGAGCCACCTCGCGGCGCAGCTCGGCAACCCGCGCGAGATCTCGCAGCTGGCGCGCGCGGCGCAGGAAGGGGCGCGGGGGCGGGCAACCCCGCGTGCGGAGTCGATGTTCCACGCCGCGGAGGCGCGCGGACATGCGCTGATGGGCGACGCGCGCGCCGCGCAGACGGCGGCGGGGCGGGCCGTGGAGGCGCTGGAGGCGGCGGAACCGGCGTCCGGGGACGACCCGGCGTGGATCAAGCACTTCGACGAGGCCTATCTGGCCGACGAGTTGGCGCACTGCCACCGGGATCTCGGGCAGGCGGAGGCCGCGGCGCGGCGGGCGGAGGAGTCGCTGGCCAAGCATCCCGAGTCGCGGGCTCGGCGGCGGGCGATCGGGTATGTGCTGCTCGCCACGGCGCAGGTGCAGCAGCGCGAGGTCGAGCAGGCATGCGCGACGGGGCTGAAGGCCGTGGAACTGCTGGAGTCGCTCCGGTCCAATCGGGGGGCCGAGTACCTGGAGGACTTCCAGCAGCGGTTGGAGCCGTTCCGGGAGGAGGCGGTGGTCAGGGAGTTCGGGGCGCGGATGGATCTTCAAGCGGCGTAGGCGTTCCGTGGCGCTCCGGGTGGGGGCTGTGGTCGGCTTCGCGACCGCGGTGGAACGTGGCTGATCGCGTAGTTCCCCGCGCCCTTGGGGTGTGGGGGCTGCGATAGCGTGAGGCGTCGATTCCGCAAGTCCCCCATTCGTAGGAGTCCCGGTGACGCAGAGTGGACAGGGCGGGGAGCCCTCGGCGCGGCCCGCGCACGAAGGCATCGTGCTGCCCTCCGACGGTGGCGCGCCCCTCCTGCCGGGGGATCTGCCCCCGGCTCCGGTCCCGCCCCGGTGGGGCACCGAGCCGCCTGCCGCCCAGCCACCGGTCGACTTGTGGAACGCCGCTCCGCCCATGCCGGAGTGGGGAGACCAGGGCGCTCAGGGCATGCCGTTGCCGCCGGAGGTGCTGTCGGCGTCGGGCGGTGCGCCGCTGCCGCCGGTCGTGCCGGTGGACGAGGGGGTCACGCAGTACATCCCGCCCGTGCCGTCGGGCGGTGCCATGCACGTGGACGAGGCGGCGACTCAGTACATACCGCCCATACCTCCCGCATCGGCAGCTCCCGCCGCGGAGGACGCCACGCAGTACCTGCCGCCGGTCGGGCCGGGCGCGTTGCCGCCGGAGGCGCCGTCCGACGCGACGACGTTCCTGGGGCGGGTACCGAACGCCGGCGCCGGGCCCTTGCCGCCCGCGCACGCCGCGCACCCGGACGCCGAGGCCACGCAGTACATACCGCCGGTGGCCGCACAGCCCCAGCCCCGGTCGCAGCCGCAGCAGCAGGCGTACGGTGCGCCGCAGCAGCCGGACGTGTTCGACAGCCTCTTCCGGAGCGATTCGGGAGAGGCGGGGGGCACGCAGCAGCTGCCCCGGGTCGAGGCGCCGCCGGTCGCGCCGCCGCCGTACGGGGGGCGGGGTGCCGCGAGACGGGACGCCGGCGGAAGCGGTCGCAGCAACTTCCGCGTGCCCCTCATCGCGGGCGTCGGTGTCGTCATCGCCGCGCTCGGCATCGGGGCCGGTGCCCTCATGGGCGGGGCGTCGGGGGATGACGAGCAGAGCGAGAACAAGCCCGTGTCGGCGTCCGAGGTCGCGCCCGAGGGGTCGGCGTCCGCGTCGGCGGACCCGGCGAAGGAGCAAGCGGTCGCGCTGGACAAGCTGCTGGCGGACAGCGGCGCCAGCCGGAACTCCGTGATCAAGGCGGTCGCGAACATCAGGGCCTGCAAGAACCTGGGCCAGGCCGCCACCGATCTGCGCAACGCGGCCCAGCAGCGCAACGACCTGGTCACCCGCCTCGGCGGCCTGTCCGTCGACAAGCTGCCGGACAACGCCGCCCTGACCACCGCGCTCACGAATGCCTGGAAGGCCTCCGCCTCGGCCGACAACCACTACGCCGCGTGGGCCGACCAGGTCGCCGGGAAGAAGGGCTGCAGGAAGGGGCAGGCCCGCAGCACCGGACAGACCCAGGCCGGTAACCAGGCCAGCGCCACGGCGAGCACCGAGAAGACGAAGGCCGCAAAGCTGTGGAACGCGATCGCCTCCACCCACGGCCTGACGCAACGCCAGGCGGGACAGCTCTAGTCCGCGGCTGGTCCGCGGCTGGTCAGCGGCTAGGTGGCGTCCACCAGGGTCTTCTCCACGTTCACGAAGCCCCGCCGCGCTGCGACCAGTTGACCCTTCCGTACGACCTGGAAGGTGACCTCGGGGTTGATCAGGCGGGGGAAGTTCGCGGCCGCGATGAGGTCCTCGAAGCGCCAACGGAGCTTCGGGGTGAGCCCGCCGGTGTCGACCTCCAGGCCGTTGTCGAGGGCGTGGCGGATCGCGACGGACGTCACGTCGCCGTCGCCGATCTTCTCGATGGCGGCCTTCAGCACGGTGTACGCGATCCAGGTGGTCTGCACGCCCGGGTCGGCCGGGTCGATCCGGTTGTCCTCGAAGGCGTACTCCCGGATCACGTTCTTCATCTTGTCCCAGCGCTTGTCGGTCTCCACCGGGTACCAGCCGGTGACGAACGACCCCTCGTACGGCCCCGACCTGCCGCCGGTCGCGTCGATCACCGTCTGGTCGACGCTGCCGAGGACGGTGCCCGTGCGGACGGCGGGGTAGTCGTCGCGGTCGCGGCGGAAGGAGTCCATGAAGGTGAAGGTGCGGTCGCCGAGCGCGGGTACGACGCATCCTTCCTTGGCGGGGTTGGTGCCGGCCCGCTGGAGGGCCTGCCGGGCGTGGCTCGAGTACTCGGTCGCGTCCTCGGCGGCCAGCTGGTCGGAGGCCTTGCCGTGGCCCTTCGCCTCCAACCCCGAGTTCAGGAGCAGCGGGAGCTGGTCGCCGGCGATCGAGTCGGGGCGTATGAGGGCGACGGGGCCGCAGTCCTGCGCGAGTTGTTCGCCGAGGCCGGCCATGAGCGAGGCCTGGCCGCCGTTGACCGGGTAGGAGAGCGAACTGGCGAACTCGTCGGCCGTGACGCCGTAGCCTCCGATGTACGGGATGCCCGCGGACTCCAGCGGGGCGAGGAAGGAGCGGCCGTGCTGGCTGTAGGAGCCGACGACCGCGACGACGTTCTCCTTGGCCGCGCGGCGGGCGCACTTCGCGGCGGAGACGGTGTTGTTCCGGTCGTTGCAGGTGAGGATCTTGAGCTCGCGGCCGTTGATGCCGCCGTTGGCGTTGATCCAGCGGGCGTAGGCCTGGGCCATGGCCGGCATGCCGGGCTTGTTGGTGGCGGCGGTGTCCTGCGGGGCCCAGGTCATGACGGTGACGGAGCCGTCCCCGGAACCCACCGTGGTACCAGGGATGACCCCGCACCCGACGACGAGTGACGCACAGGCCGCCAGTGTGGTGGCTCTGGCCAGGCCTTTCGTGATGCTTTTGGTGACGCCTTGAGCATGGGGGGTCCGTCGTGCTTGGCGTGCCTCGAAGCCGGTCATGGGTCCGCACGATTCCGCCGCATCACCAACCTGTGCGTGCCGGATGGTCAACGCGAGGTGGCCAAAAGGTGAATTACGGAAGGCTACGATCGTATTTTCGAGAAGTTTGAGAGAGGAAAGCACGATCTGATGACCGTCCAAGGTTCGGAGAACCCTTCCCGTCGCGGGCATCGCTCATCCACCATGGGCGGCATGCCACTGAACGACATGCCGTGGTGGCGCTGGCGCAGCAATGTGCGCTCCGCGCTGCACATGCTCTCCGATCCGGTGTTCCAGCGGGACGTCTGGCTGGCCGGCGTCGACGGCTACGGTGACGTCACCGACGCCGTGTACCGCCTGGTCGAGGACACCTGGCTGGACAACTGGTCCGCCGAGAAGTACGTGGGCACGATCTTCCGTGACGCGCAGGAGGCGGCGCTCGTCGACACCGCCGTGCTGCGCGTCCTGCGGATCATGCACCAGGTCGGCCCGGACGCGCCCGTCTCCGCGTACCTCGACCACGCCGCCTGGCCCGAGGCGGTCCGCGCGGCCCGCGAGGCCCACGTGCGCCTCTCGGCGAGCGACGGGGAGGACCCGGACGCACCGCCGCGGACGCTCGAGGTGCTGCGGATCATGACGAGGGCGGCGTAGGGGGGCTGGCAGGGCTGGATGAGGTCGGGGGGCCGGCCTGCGGGACGGTTGCCGACCGGGGTACGCCATATGGGACCCTGTCCGGCATGAACGAGCAGTCCACCCGAGCCGCGGCGCCCGCCGACCAGTACGTCCTGACCCTCGCCTGCCCGGACAAGCAGGGAATCGTGCACGCCGTGTCGAGCTACCTCTTCATGACCGGCTGCAACATCGAGGACAGTCAGCAGTTCGGCGACCACGACACGGGTCTGTTCTTCATGCGCGTCCACTTCTCGGCGGACGCGCCGGTGACGGTGGAGAAGCTGCGGGCCAGCTTCGCGGCGATCGGTGACTCCTTCCAGATGGACTGGCAGATCAACCGCGCCGAGGAGAAGATGCGGGTCGTCCTCATGGTCAGCAAGTTCGGGCACTGCCTGAACGACCTGCTGTTCCGGGCGTCGATCGGGGCGCTGCCCGTGGAGGTCGCGGCGGTGGTGTCCAACCACACCGACTTCGCCGAGCTCGTGGCGTCGTACGACATTCCCTTCCACCACATTCCGGTGACGAAGGACACGAAGGCCGAGGCCGAGGCGCAGCTGCTGCAGATCGTGCGCGACGAGAACGTCGAGCTGGTGGTGCTGGCCCGCTATATGCAGGTGCTGTCGGACGACCTCTGCAAGCAGCTCAGCGGCCGGATCATCAACATCCACCACTCGTTCCTGCCGAGCTTCAAGGGCGCGAAGCCGTATCACCAGGCGCACGCGCGTGGTGTGAAGCTCATCGGTGCGACGGCGCACTATGTGACGGCGGATCTGGACGAGGGGCCGATCATCGAGCAGGAGGTCGAGCGGGTGGGGCACGGCGTGACCCCCGAGGGCCTCGTCGCGATCGGGCGGGACGTGGAGTGCCAGGCGCTGGCGCGCGCGGTCAAGTGGCACGCCGAGCGCCGAATCCTGATGAACGGACGCCGGACGGTTGTCTTTGCGTAGGGGCGCCTGACAGCTCGGGGGTGCGTGCGGTTGGGCGGCTGCGGGTTGTTCGTGGTTGTTCGCTCCCCCACTCTCGGCTTCTCCCCCACTCTCGACTTCGCTCGAGCGGGGGGACCCCATGAGCGGGGGGACCCCCATCGCTGCGGAGCCGCAGATCGAGACAGCCCTGCGCCCCCTACGGGGCGCACTCGGTGGTCACATCCGGCTCAGCGACGCCGCCGCGAACAGCACGTCCCGGATGGCCGCGCGGTCGCCCACCTGCCCCGCGGCCGCGTCCTCCGGAGGAACATGGCCCGCGGCGAGGCGGCAGAATTCGACGCCGTCGAGGGCCACGTGGGCGACCTCGTGCTCGGCGGAGCCGACGGCCGCGGGGGAGTCGAGCGGGATGAGCCACTCACCGCCCCCGGAGCCCTCGATCTCCAGGCGGAGGCTGCGCCCGGGCGCACCGGCCGGCACGAGATGGCGGCCGGCCGGCGGCGCGGCCAGCCCCGTCCGCCGCCGGTCGGCGAGCGCGGCGGGCAGCATCCGGGCCGTCAGGTCGATCATGCCGTGCAGATGGCGCGGGGAAGGCGCCTCGTACGGGTAGTCCACCGCCTTTGCGATGTCCTCCGCGTGGATCCAGCACTCGAAGGCCCGGTCGAGCATGGCGTCCCGCAACGGCAGCTCGAACCCGCCGTACGACACCGCGTTCTCGGTTTCGCCCTCGCCGTCGCTCGTGAACGACGTCGTACGGACGATGTTGTGGCTCTGTTCCCGCCAGGGCCTCCGGATCGAGCGGGTGGGCGGGAAGTGGGCGGCCTTCCAGTACGCCTCGGTGCGTGCCTCGGGCGTGCGGTCGTCCGGTACCGCTGTGAGCTGGTCGAGCGGGTCCTCCAGGCCGAGCGCGGTCGCGACGAGACCGTCGACGCTCAGCAGATGGGCGATGACCCCGGCGACGGTCGTACGACGGTCCACCGGCCCCTCGCCCTCGAACCAGCGCAGCCGCACGGGCGCGTGCCAGTCCGCGCTGCCGATGTCCTGGAGCAGCGCGTCCAGCCGGGCCGCCTCCGCGTCGTACGGGGCCGCCCAGCGCGGTACGGGGATGCGCGGCGGTCGCCGGCCGAGGCAGCTGTCCAGGACCTGGGTGCGCAGGGACGGGTCGAGATCGAGGCTCTCCGGCTGGTGCAGCAGGCCCACGGCCTCCCGCAGCCGCCGGGCCTCGTCCGCACACGAGCCACACGTCCCGAGATGCTCCTCCACCGCCAGCGCCTCCTCCGCCGAACACGCCGCCAGAGCCCAGGCCCCGAGCAGCGCCTTGAGCACCCCGTGCTCCAACACGAGCGGCACCAGCGGCACGAGGGGGGCGGAGGCCGGCGCCGGGTCCGGCATCGGCTCGGGTACGGCGTCCGGCAGCGGCAGTCCGGTGTCCTCCACGGACGACCGCGGCAGCGGGATGCGCGGCGGTCCGACGGGCCCGTCGCCCCCTCCACCGTCCACCGGCCCACCGGGACCTTGGGAGCCGCCTGCACCACTGCCGGATCCCGCCGCGCCCTCGCCGGCTCCTGCCACGCTGTCGCCGGTCTCCGCCGACCGGTCGCCGGTTTCCGCCGGTCCGTCGCCGGTTTCCGCCGGTCCGTCGCCGGTTTCCGCCGCTCCGTCGTCCGGGGCGTCATCGCCACGACCCCGTGCGCCCTCCTCGTCCATCGGCTGCCTCGCCGACGGCACCCGGCCGAGGCTCAGCCCCTCGTCGCGGTTGTCCTGCTGCCAGGCCAGGTCCTGCGGCTCCTCGTCGTACGCGTCGAAGCTGTTCGTGTCCCCGTTCACACGGCACCCCCGTATTCGGGTGGGGTGCCGGAGGGGCGGGTGTCGTGGGCGGTGGAGAGGAGTTGGAGGCCGAGGCGGAGGCGGCGGCGGGCCTCGTCCTCGGTGACGCCGAGGTCGGTGGCGGTCTGGCGGTAGTCGCGGCGCTGGAAATAGGCCAGCTCCAGGGCGGCCCGCAGCGGCGCCGGCATGGCCTGCACTATGTAGTCGGCGCGGGCGGCGACCGAGGCGTGGTGGACCTTGCGCTCCAGGTCCTCGGTGGTGCCCTCGCCACCCTGGGCGAGCGCGGCGGTCTCGGTGGCGCGCAGCCGCTGTACGGCCAGCCGGTGGGTCAGCGCGGCGACCCAGGACCGCAGGGGGCCCTGCTTGGGGTCGTACGCCCCGGGGTCCTCCCAGAGTTGGAGGAACACCTCGCGGGTGATGCCGTCGGCGGCCCGCTCGTCGCCGAGCACCCGGTGGGCGAGACCGTGCACGAGCGACGCGAACCGGTCGTACAGCTCACCGAGCGCGGCCGCCTCGCCGTGCGTCAGCCGCTGCTGCATCCTGCGGTCCCAGCGGGGTGGTGCGTCCTTCGTCGCCATGCGGGCCCTTCCCCCTGGTGGTACCTGCGCCGTTCCTGATCGCCGGGTGGTCGGCCCGGCGGGTAAGTCCAGCCTGTGCGCACTGCCTTCTCGAATGTAGTCGGCACCGCTGACCGCGCACGCCCCTTTATGGCAATGTGCGCCCCTCACAAGGCGGATGGTGGTAGAGACCGGCAGGGACCTCCTTCGGCACTCCTTCTGCGTGAAACCGACCACGCTGGACCATGCTTGATTGATTCGCGATCGACAGCCTGTCAAAAGTCGATCAGTTGTGACCGTACTCGATGAGAAACTCACCGAAAAGGCTCGTGAAATGGCTCGCTTACCACGCGCTTTCGGCGGAGTACGGGTGTTTCATGGAACGACGGCGGGGCAGCCGCGCAGCAGGAAGTGGTCCAGTGGCTTCCGGTTCGGCGACTGAGAGGCAACGCGGTGGCGTTCGAAGTGACCGACGGCGAGCACGGTGAGTGGGCGGTGCTGCATGTGTCGGGAGAGATGGATCTGGTCACGTCACCGGTGCTCCGTCAACGGGTGCACGAAGCGGTGGCCGAGGGGCGGCGGAGTCTCGTCCTCGACCTCTCCGGGGTCGTCTTCTGCGACTCCAGCGGGGTCGGCGTCCTCATCGCCACCCGTCGGCTCATGCGGTCCTGCCGGGGCCGGCTGCGCCTGATCCTCCCGGCCGACGGCCACGCCGGCGGCGGCCCTGCCGAAGGCGCGCACGTGAACCGCGTCCTCGCCGCGCTGGGCGTACGCCGCCTCTTCGACGTCCACCCGGACGTGCCGTCGGCGATCGCACCGGAGCCCGGGGAGGCCGACCCGTTGTCGGCCTGATCCCGGGAGCCTTACCGCGCAGGCACGTGGCCACACTGTTGTCCCAGAATTCCGGCAGTCTTGGTACAAGCGCCGCTTTCCCGCACCGTCCCGGCCGCCGACGTCGTACGCTCCCCTCCGAGAAGCACCCCACTTGACGTAAGGCGGGCCCGAGAAGACATGGTCAGCAGCGAGTACGAGCGCAGGATCGCCGCCCGGTTCGCCACCTTCGACCAGGACGGCAACGGCTGGATCGACCGCGAGGACTTCAGCGCGGCGACCAAGGCGGTTCTCGACGAGTTCGACACCACCGCCCGGTCGGACAAGGGCCAGGCCCTGTACGGCGGCGCCGAGGCGTTCTGGCAGGGCATGGCCGGGATCGCGGACCGGGACGGCGACCAGCGCATCACCAGGGACGAGTTCGTGAACGGCGCGGTCAAACGGCTGCGCGACAACCCCGACCGTTTCGCCGAGATCGCCCGCCCCTTCCTGCACGCGGCCCTCGCCGTCGCGGACGCCGACGGGGACGGCGCGGCCACGGTCGAGGAGACCGCCCGCGTCCTCAAGGCCCTCGGCGTCCCCGAGGCCGTCGCCACCGCGACCGCCGCCGCCCTTGACACCGACACCGACGGCAAGGTCGACGAGGCGGAGATCGTGACGGCGTTCGCGCGCTACTTCACCGTGCCGGAATAAGCCCGGAACGCTCGGGAACGCTCCGGAACGCGTCATGAATAGCGCTCCCTGAGTTTGTACTTGAGCACCTTCCGCAAGGTCTCGTTGCGCGGAAGGGCGTCCACCACCTCCAACTGCTCCGGCAGCTTGTGGACCGACAGCCCTTCCGCGCGCAAATAGGCGGTCACCGCCGACAACGTCAATTCCCCGACCCCCGGCGGCTGTTCCGTCACAGGTTCCACCACCGCGCACACCCGCTCCCCGCGCACGGCGTCCGGCAGCCCTATCACCGCCACGTCCCCCACGGCGGGATGCCGGTGCAACAGGTCCTCGATCTCCTTCGCGGAGATGTTCTCGCCCTTGCGGATGATGACGTCCTTGAGCCGACCGGTCAGGACCAGGTGGCCGTCCTCCGTGAGATGCCCGAGGTCACCCGTGACGAAGAACCCGTCCGCGTCGAACGCCGCCGCCGACTGCGCCGGATCCAGATACCCCTGACAGACGGCTTCCCCCTTCAGCCGCACCTCCCCGTCCACGATCCGTATCTCCATCCCTTCGGGCGGCCGCCCCTCCGTGGTCGCCAGGTTCTCCGCCGAGTCGTCCGGCGCCCCCATCGTGATCATCGGGACCTCGGTCATGCCGTACCCGTGGGTGAGTCGCACGCCCATCTCGCGTACGACGGAGTGGTACAGCTCGGGCGGCTTCGGCGCCCCGCCGCCCGCGAGCAGCCGTAGCGTCGGGACGACCGGGGAGCCGGGCTGCTTGCGCTGCTCGGCGAGGAACATCGAGTAGAACGCCGTCGAACCGCCCGCCACCGTCACCCCGTGCCTGCGGTAGCCCTCCAGCGCGGCCGGCAGCGCGAAGTGCTCGAACATCAGGGCCGGGAAGCCGTACAGCAGGAGCATCACCAGGTAGTCGGGGCCGCCGATGTGCGCGTACGGGAAGGCGATCGAGCCGACGTCGTCCTGGGTGAGGCGCAGCGCGTGGGCGAGGCAGGAGCCGCCCGCGATGAGCGAACGGTCCGTGTGGAGGACGCCCTTGGGGTCGGAGGTGGTGCCGGAGGTCCAGTAGATCCAGCGGACGGAGGTGCCGTCGGCGGGTGGTGCGGGCAGGACGGCCGGGTCGCCGTCCGGCAGTTCGGCACCGTCGTACGCCTCGAAGATCCCGCTGGCCTCCAGCCGCCGTGCCATCGCCGTGTGGTCGAAGCCCCGCCACTCGCCGGGTACGGCGAAGAACTCGGCCTTGGACTCCCGCAGTGCGAAGCCGACCTCGCGGTCGCGGTAGAAGGGGATGACCGGCGACTGTACGGCGCCGAGGCGGGCCAGGGCCAAGGAGAGCAGGACCGTCTCGATACGGGTCGGCAGCTGCCAGGCGACGACCGTGCCAGGGCGTACGCCCCTGTCGTACAGCCCGGCCGCCACCCGCTCCGCCCGGGCGCGCAGCTCGCCGAAGCTGAGGGAGCGGTCGTCCTGGAGGAGGACGGGACGGTCGGGGGTGAGGTCGGCGCGACGGGCGACCAGCTCCCAGAGGGTGCGGCAGGAGCTCAGGGCGTGTGCGGTGTCGTTCACTTCGAACCCCCCGGATAGCTGACGGACTGTCAGATCGTGGGCAGAGCGTAGGGCCGGGCGCCTTGTCGGTCCAGGGGTGCGCCACTAGCCTGCTTGAGAAGGCGTATCTGACGACCCATCAGATAATTGGTCGGACAGCGGACAACCGAGTGGGGGGACCCATGACCGAACTGCCCCGCATCATCAGCGTCGACGACCATGTGATCGAACCCGCACACCTCTTCGACACCTGGCTGCCGCGGAAGTACCGGGACCGCGGGCCCAAGCCCCTCACCGCCGGCATCGGCGAGCTCGCGTACGTCGCCGGGAAGTACCAGATCACCATGGACCCGGAGGGTCAGCAGACCGACTGGTGGATCTACGAGGACCTCAAGTTCCCGTACAAGCGCAACATCGCGGCCGTGGGCTTCGACCGGGACGAGATGACGCTGGAGGGAATCACCAGGGAGCAGATGCGGCGCGGCTGCTGGGACCCGGCCGAGCGGCTGAAGGACATGGACCTCAACCATGTCGAGGCCTCGCTCTGCTTCCCGACCTTCCCGCGCTTCTGCGGGCAGACCTTCGCCGAGGCGCACGACAAGGAGGTCGCCCTGGCGTGCGTGCGCGCGTACAACGACTGGATGGTCGAGGAGTGGTGCGGCGACAGCGGCGGCCGGCTGATCCCGCTGTGCCTGATTCCGCTGTGGGACGTCGACCTGGCCGTCGAGGAGATCAAGCGGAACGCCGCGCGGGGCGTCCGGGCCGTCACCTTCTCCGAGATCCCCACCTATCTCGGTCTGCCGTCCATCCACTCCGGCTACTGGGACCCGTTCTTCGCGGTCTGCCAGGAGACCGGCACAGTCATCAACATGCACATCGGGTCCAGCTCCCAGATGCCGGCCGCCTCCCCGGACGCCCCGCCCGCCGTCCAGGCCTCGCTCTCCTTCAACAACGCGATGGCCTCGATGATGGACTTCCTCTTCAGCGGGGTCCTCGTGAAGTTCCCGCTACTCAAACTTGCCTACTCCGAAGGGCAGATGGGCTGGATTCCGTATGCCCTGGAGCGGGCGGACGACGTGTGGGAGGAGCATCGCGCCTGGGGTGGCGTACGGGATCTGATCCCCGAGCCGCCGTCGACGTACTACTACCGCCAGATGTTCTGCTGCTTCTTCCGCGACATGCACGGCGTCGCCTCCCTGGACGTGGTCGGGCGCGACAACGCGACCTTCGAGACCGACTACCCGCACGTCGACTCGACCTTCCCGCACACCAAGGAGGTCGCCCTCGACCATGTGAAGGGCCTCGACGACGAGACGGTCTACAAGCTGATGCGGGGGAACGCGATCCGCATGCTCGACCTGGACTTCGACAAGTAGTCCGGGGCGAGTGGGCTGTCATGGACCTCTCGTACACGCCCGAGGAAGAGGAGTTCCGGGCGCGGCTGAGGGAGTGGCTGGCGAAGGTGCTCCCGTCGCTGCCGCCGAAGCCGTCGCCCGACGACTGGCCGGGGCGCAGGGCCTACGACCTCGGATGGCAGCGAATGCTGTACGACGCGGGGTACGCCGATGTCCATTGGGATGCCTCTCCCACCGTACGACTGATCTTCCTGGAGGAGACGGAGAAGGCCGGGGCGCCCTATGTGGGCGCCAACTTCGTGGGGTTGCTGCACGCCGGGCCGACGATCGCGGCCGAGGGGACCGCCGAGCAGCGGGCGCGGTGGCTGCCGCCGGTGCTGCGGGGCGAGGAGGTGTGGTGCCAGGGGTTCAGCGAGCCGGAGGCGGGGTCCGATCTGGCGGCGCTGCGCACGCGCGCGTACCGGGACGGTGACGAGTACGTGGTGACCGGGTCCAAGATCTGGACCTCCCATGCCGAAGTCGCCGACTGGTGTGAGCTGTTGGTGCGGACGGACCCTTCCGCGCCCAAGCATCGCGGGATCTCCTGGCTGGCGATGCGGATGGACGCGCCCGGTGTCACCGTGCGGCCGCTGCGGACCCTCGCGGGGTCCACCGAGTTCGCCGAGGTGTTCCTCGACGAGGTGCGGGTTCCCGTCGCCCATCGGGTGGGGGAGGAGAACGACGGCTGGCGCGTGACCATGGTGACCCTGTCGTTCGAGCGCGGGACCGCCTTCGTGGGTGAAGTGGTCGCCTGTCGACGGGTGTTGGGAGAGATCGCGCGTGAGGCCCGGGCGTGTGGGCGCTGGGACGATCCCGTCGTCCGGCGGCGGTTGGGGCGGTTGAACGCCGAGTTCCGGGCGCTCTGGCGGCTTACGCAGTGGAACGTGAGCGAGGCGGAGTCCTCCGGAGGGGTGCCGGGGGTCGGGGGTTCGGTTTTCAAACTGAGGTACTCGCGCGCGCGGCAGGAACTTTATGAGGCGGCCGCGGAGGTGTGGGGGGTGGGGGCGTTGGATCTCGACCAGGGGTGGGTGACCGACCGGTTGTCGTCGTTGGCGTACACGATCGCGGCCGGGACGTCGGAGATTCAGCGGAACATCGTGGCTGAGCGGATTCTGGGATTGCCGAAAGGCTGACGGGCTGACGGGCTGACGGGCTGACGGGCTGAGGGGTGGCTCTCGATCATGCGGTTTCAACTCACCGAGGATCAGCGGGCGTTGCGGGACGGCGTACGAGGACTGCTGGCGCGCCGCTTTGGGGCGGAGGCGCTGCGGGCCGCTGTCGAACGGCCTGGGCTGGATCGGGAGTTGTGGCGGGCGTTGGGGGCGGCCGGGTTCTTTTCGCTGCGGTTGGCGGAGGCTGAGGGCGGGGTTGGGCTCGGGCTGCCGGAAGCCGTGTTGATGTTTGAGGAAGCGGGGCGGGCTCTGTTGCCCGGGCCGTTGGCTGCCACGCATCTGGCGGCGGGGGTGGTGCCGGGGGCGGCTGACGGGGAGGCCGTGGTGACCGCTGTGGGGGGTGGCGGGCTCGTGGAGTGGTTGGACGCGGCGGACGTTGTGCAGGGGGATGTGACGGGGGCCGTGCCGATGCGGTCGGTGGATCCGCTGACTCCCTTGTGGCGGGTGCCCGTCCCGGACTCGGCGGTGGAGCCGGATCCGCTCTTTCTGCTGCTCACCGCCGCCGAGCAGCTCGGTACGGCCGTGCGGATGTGTGAGACGGCGGTGCAACATGCGCGGACTCGTGAGCAGTTCGGGCGGCCCATCGGGGCGTTTCAGGCGGTCAAGCACCTGTGTGCGGAGCTGTTGGTGCGGGTGGAGGTGGCGCGGGCGGCGGTGTACGCGGCGGCCGTGACCGCCGACCCTGTGGACGTCGCGGCGGCGCGGCTGCTGGCCGACGAGGCGGCCGTACGAGGTGCGCGTGACTGCCTTCAGGTGTTCGGCGGTATGGGGTTCACCTGGGAGGCCGACGTACATCTTGGTTTGAAACGGGCATGGATACGGGCAGAACGTGGCGGATCGAATACGGAGAGTGAGGATTTGTTGGCGGGTGAACTGTTGATCGAGGTCGGCTGACCGGCACTGACCTGGGCGGGCGCGGAAGTTGTGGCAGGGGCGCGGTTGAATGTCGCGGAACGTGGCATACCGGAATTACCGAGCGTTGATACCGGGTTGTGTCCTAGGTGTGACTTGTCACGGCCTGGAGTCGGAGGTCTGCTCCGGTACCTTCTGGGGGATGCGCGTGGTTCCGAGGCTGAGCCAACCCGGTGTTGCCCCTGTGGCGGCCCCGGATCCGGTGATGCGCGCCGCGCGTGAAATGGGCCGGAGCCGTCTCGCTCAGGTCTGTTCGACTCCCCGCGAAGAGCGTCGCACAGTATGCCGCATGCGTACTCCTTCGCGCTGGAATATGCCCGAAGCGCTTGTTGGGGTGACTGTACGTCAACCATGCTGTCTTGTAAGGGGATCACGTTCCGTGATCCCCGTGCCGATGGCGTCGACGGCGGTGGCGTCGGCCGGGCAGAAGATGACCACGATCGTGGCCCCGCCGGGGTGCGAGGCGATGTGTCCGCCGATTCGGATGGTGTGAGCGGTGCAGGTGCTTCAAGTGCAGCTGGAGATCCGGCCCGACCCCGCAGAGGTGGGTCGCGCCCGGAGATGGGCCCGTTCACGGCTCGCCGGGTCCGGAGTAGGGGCGGATGAGCCGCTGGCCGAGACGCTGATTCTGCTCGTCTCCGAGCTGGCCACCAATGCGGTGGTCCACACCGGGCGGCCCGCGATGCTGCGGTTGCTGATGTCCGGGCTGCGGGACGGGTCCATCCGGACGGTTCGGCTGGAGGTCATCGACACGAGTGCGTGTCCGCCGACGCCGCGGTGTGCGGAGGGGGACGAGACGGGCGGGCGTGGGCTCGCCCTTGTCGAAGGGCTCGCCGATCGGTGGGGCTGGAGTCCCGAGGGCGTCGGCAAGCGGATCTGGTGTGAGCTGGATCGGGTTGCGGTGACGGGCGTGGCGGCGGTGGCGCGCGGCGGGTTGGCGTACGGGGCGGTCTAGGGCGTGTTGCGAAAGTCCCGGCGTCCGCCCGGAGGGCGGCAGGCGGGACTTTCGCAACACGCCTTAGGGGCGGGCCCCGTAAGGGGCGCGGGACTGTCTCGATATGCGGCTCCGCCGCGTGGGTGCGATCAGCCGCGATTCGCCTGCAGTCGCCGAACTGCGCGCGCCCCGTGCTACTAGGCGCTCGGCGGCGGGGGCGGCCGGGGGTCGGTTCCGCCGCTCGGCGGTTACGAGGTGCCGGCACGACTGCCCGCAGCTGTGCGGGCGCGTTGGGGCATGGGCTGGGCGTTGCGAAGGGGGCGGTGCTGACGTGCGCCGGGACGTGCTTCCGTACGCGGCGTCGTAACGCCGGACCCGAGGGGCCAACCCCCGAACGGGTGTTGACGCGGACTGTCCGTTTGATCACGCTTGTGTTCATCGATTCGCCGTGAGGGGACGACGAGGGATTCGGTGACGGAAACCCTCGACGAGTGTGGGTCGTGTTTCGGCGTCGGCTCTCCACTGGGCCCGGGGAGCAGGGCGGGTACGCCGAAGCCGGATGGCGGCGCGCGGTGCCGTGCTCGGGGCGGGCAGTGGCGCGCCGCCAGCCGACCCAGGAGGGCGGCCGGCTCGGAGAGGTTCAGAGAATGGCCACCGGGGCCACCGGGGTGCCCGTGCCGCCGACGAACGGTTCGGGCATCGCCGACAGCAGGAACGCGTAGCATCCGGTTTGTCCACAGGCTGTGGACAACTCCTCCAGGTTCCAGTTCTGGCCCTGTGGCATGCCCATCTCGACCAGGTCGAGCGCGTGCACCGGCAGCCACAGGTCCTCGATCTCCGGCGGGAAGATCTCGAAGGTCAGGGTGTCATTGGCGACGGCGGCGACATCGCGCGCGTGGAACCACTCCGGGGTGCGCAGGGAGAGTCCGGGCGAGGGGAAGGCGTACGCGTGTCTGTCGCCGGCGAGGCAGAGCTGGATCTGGCCCGTGCGGACGAGGACGATGTCACCGGCCCGGACCCGGATGCCCGCCAACTCCTCGGCCGCCTCCAGGTCTTCGGGGGTGACCGCGTGGTCGCCGGGCAGGCGCTCGTCGGTGCCTCGGCCGCCCAAGGCGCGCGGGATGTCCAGCAGTACGCCGCGCGAGACGATGTGCCGGGCCTTGTCGATGCCGGCGAAGGTGGCGCCGGCGTGTGGGGTGATGGTGTTCGCCGGGCGGCCGTTGTAGACGCGGCCCGAGTGGGAGACGTGGGTGAGGGCGTCCCAGTGGGTGGCCGCCTGGAGCCCCATGGTCACGACGTCGTCGCTGCACGCGACCGTTCCCGGGCCGAAGATCTCCTGGTTGACCTGCACCATGGCGTGCAGGGGGTTCACACGGCCCGGGATCATCCCCGTCTGTACGCCGTCCTGTTGGAGGGGGAGGGCGAGCGGTATCCGGCGGCCGGAGCGGACGTGGGACGCCGCCTCGCGTACGACCTCGTCGGTGATCAGGTTGAGGGTGCCGATCTCGTCGTCCGGACCCCAACGGCCCCAGTTGTTCACGCGCTTGGCGATGTCGGTGAACGCGGTGAAGTCGGTGGGTGGCGGTGACATCGGTCCTCCCCGGGGGCTTGTGTGGGTGTATCTGACGGGTCGTAGAATCGCGATGCGAGCAAATCTAACGGTCCGTCAGAAACCGCGATGAGGGGAAGGGGCCGGGGTGGGAAACTTCTTGGCAGGCAAGGTCGTCGCCGTCACGGGCGCGGGGCGGGGGATCGGCCGCGCGGTCGCCCTCGGCGCGGCGGCCGAAGGGGCGCGGGTCGTCGTCAACGACTACGGGGTCTCCGTCGACGGCTCCGAGCCGACCAGTTCCGTCGCCGAGGCGGTGGTGAAGGAGATCGAGGCCGCCGGGGGTGAGGCGGTCGCCGTCGCCGACGACATCTCCACGATGGCGGGTGGGCAGCGGGTCGTGGACGCGGCGCTCGCGTCGTACGGGCGGATCGACGGGGTGGTGTGTGTCGCCGGGATCCTGCGGGAGCGGATGCTGTTCAACATGTCCGAGGAGGAATGGGATCCGGTCGTCGCCACCCATCTGAAGGGGACGTTCACCGTGTTCCGGGCCGCTTCGGCCGTGATGCGGAAGCAGCGGGCCGGGACCTTGATCGGGTTCACCAGCGGCAACCATCAGGGGTCCGTGTCGCAGGCCAACTACAGCGCGGCGAAGGGTGGCGTCATCTCGCTGGTGCGGAGCGCCGCGCTCGGTCTGCACCGGTACGGGGTGACCGCGAATGCCGTCGCGCCGGTGGCCCGTACGCGGATGTCCGCGGGGGTGCCGGTCGAGTTGACGGAGATCGGTGAGCCGGAGGATGTGGCCGCGCTCGTGGTGTACCTGCTGTCGGATCGGGCTCGGGAGGAGCGGATCACCGGGCAGGTGTACACGGTGGCCGGGCCGAAGATCGCGGTGTGGGCTCAGCCGCGGGAGCTGCGCTCGGCTTTTGCCGATGGGGGGTGGACCCCGGAGAGGATCGCTGAGGTTCTGCCGGGGGCGGTGGGGGTGGATCCCATGCCGATGTTGGAGCGGGTGGAGGCGATGGCTCGCGCGGCGGCGTCTGGGGCGCGGCCGAACTCGGGCGCCTAATAGCTCGGGGGTGCGTGCGGTTGGGCGGCTGCGGGTTGTTCGTGGTTGTTCGCTCCCCCACTCTCGGCTTCTCCCCCACTCTCGGCTTCTCCCCCACTCTCGGCTTCTCCCCCACTCTCGGCTTCTCCCCCACTCTCGACTTCGCTCGAGCGGGGGGACCCCCATGAGCGGGGGGACCCCCATGAGCGGGGGACCCTCATCGCGGCGGAGCCGCATATCGATACAGCCCCGCGCCCCTAGTGGTGTGCCCGGCGGTTTCACAAGTGTTCGTTGGCCAATCCGAGGCGGCAATCGTGGAGTTCGGGTTCAGTGAAGAGGACGAGGTCTTCCGGGCCGAGGCCAGGGCATGGCTTGCGGCGCACGCGGGTGGTGAAGCGAGGGACCGGCGAGGCTGGGAGCGGGTCCTCGGAGCCGATGGATGGATTGGCCTCGGGTGGGCTGAAGGCGGTTACGGCAATCGCACGGCCACTCTCGTTCAGCAGGTCGTGTGGGCCGAGGAGTACGCGCGGGCCGACGTGCCATCGCGGTCGGGGCACATCGGGGAGAAGCTGCTGGCGCCTACGTTGATCGCGTTCGGGACGGAGGGGCAGAAGGGGCGGTTTCTGCCGGCGGTCGCGCGGGGGGAGGAGCTGTGGTGTCAGGGGTACAGCGAACCGGGGGCCGGATCGGATCTGGCGGGGGTGCGGACCAAGGCCGAGCGCTCGGGGGACGGGACGTACCGCGTCACCGGGCAGAAGATCTGGACCTCGCTCGCCCATGAGGCCGACTGGTGTTTCGTACTGGCCCGTACCGAGGAGGGGTCGACGCGGCATCACGGGCTGTCGTTCCTGCTCGTGCCCATTGACCAGCCGGGGCGGATCGAGGTGCGGCCGATCCGGCAGATGACCGGGACGAGCGAGTTCAACGAGGTGTTCTTCGACGGGGCGCACGCGCGTGTGGAGCACCTGGTGGGCGGCGAGGGGAACGGCTGGCGGGTGGCCATGGGGCTGCTCGGGTTCGAGCGCGGGGTGTCGACCCTCGCCCAGCAGATCGGCTTCGCGGAGGAGTTGCGGGCGGTCGTACGACAGGCCGTGGAGAGCGGGGCTGCCGACGATCCCGTCGTACGCGATCGGCTCGTACGGTCATGGGCGGAGCTGCGGGTGATGCGGTGGAACGCCCTGCGGACGCTGGGCGGTTCGGAGGCGCCCGGCGCGCCGAGCGTGGCCAAGTCGCTGTGGGGGCGGTGGCATCGGCGGCTCGGAGAGCTGGCGATGGAGGTGCGGGGCGCGCGGGCGGCGGTCGGGCCGCGGGAGTGGTCGGCGCGGGCGCCGTACGAACTCGATCCGTTCCAGCATCTGTTCCTGTTCAGCCGGGCCGACACCATCTACGGCGGCTCGGACGAGGTGCAGCGCACGATCATCGCCGAGCGGGTGCTCGGTCTGCCCAAGGAACCGAGGGGTTGAGGGGGTAGCAGCCATGCGCGGAGTGGTGTTCGACGGGAAGCGGGCCGAGGTCGTCGATGATCTCGTCGTACGGGAGCCGGGGCCCGGCGAGGTGCGGGTGGCCGTGTCGGCGGCCGGGCTCTGTCACAGCGATCTTTCGGTGGTGGACGGGACGATTCCGTTCCCGGCGCCGGTGGTGCTGGGGCATGAGGGTGCGGGGATCGTGGAGGCGGTGGGGGCGGGGGTCGGCCATGTCCGGGTCGGTGACCATGTGGCGTTGTCCACCCTCGCGAACTGCGGTACCTGCGCCGACTGTGACCGGGGGCGGCCGACCATGTGCCGGCGGGCGATCGGGCGGCCGGGGCGGCCGTTCGCGCGGGGTGGTGAGGCGGTGTTCCAGTTCGCCGCCAACTCGGCGTTCGCGGAGATGACGGTGGTCAAGGCGGTGCAGGCGGTTCGGATACCGGCCGACATTCCGCTGTCGTCCGCCGCGTTGATCGGGTGTGGGGTGCTGACGGGGGTGGGGGCCGTCCTGAACCGGGCGCGGGTGGACCGGGGGGAGAGCGTGCTGGTGATCGGGGCGGGGGGTATCGGGCTCAATGTCATTCAGGGGGCGCGGATCGCGGGGGCCGTGCGGATCGTGGCCGTCGATGCCAATCCGGAGAAGGAGGCGGTGGCGCGGCGGTTCGGGGCCACGGACTTCCTGACGTCGGTGGAGGGGGTGCGGGATGTCGTACCGACGGGGGTCGACCATTCCTTCGAGTGCGTCGGCCGGGTCGAACTCATCCGGCAGGCCATCGATCTGCTCGACCGGCGGGGGCAGGCCGTGCTGCTGGGGGTGCCGGCGGCGACGGCCGAGGCGTCCTTCCTCGTCTCCTCGCTGTACTTGGACAAGTCCATCCTCGGGTGCCGGTACGGGTCCTCCCGCCCGCAGCGGGACATCGCGCTGTACGCCGACCTGTACCGCGAGGGGCGGCTCCTGCTGGACGAGCTGGTGACCGCCACGTATCCGGTGGAGGACTTCGCGAAGGCCCGGGCGGACGCGGAGGCGGGGCGGGTGGCACGGGCGGTGCTCATGTTCTGACTGCCGGGTACGTTCGACTGCCCGCAGTCATGTCTATGTGGCGCCGCCGGACCTGAACGTCCGTCTGTACGCCGTCGGTGTCACCCCCAGCGCCCCCTGCAAGTGCTGGCGCATTGACTGGGCCGTGCCGAAGCCCGCGTCGTGGGCGATCTGGTCCATGGAGAGGTCGGAGGATTCGAGGAGGTGACGGGCTCGTTCGACGCGTTGCCGGGTGAGCCCTTGACCGGGGCTGATGCCGACCTCTTCGCGGAAGCGGCGGGTGAAGGTGCGGACGGACCTGGACTCCTGTGCGGCCATGTCGCGGAGCTGGATCGGTTCGTGGAGGCGGCCCAGCGCCCAGGCGCGGGCGGCGGTCGTCGTCGCCGTCTGCGGCTCGGGCAGCGGCCGTTGGATGTACTGGGCCTGCCCGCCGTCCCGGTGCGGCGGCACCACCGTACGGCGGGCCACGTCGTTGGCGACCGCCGTCCCGTGGTCGCGTCGCAGGAGATGCAGGCATAGGTCGCTTCCGGGGACGACGGCCGGGGTCCAGTGCGTCAGCGACGACAAGGGGGCGCGGGACGGGCACGACCCCAGGACCGGCGGCCCGCTCGTTCTGGAGCAGACAATCAAGGCCATGAAGGCGGCCGGGTTCGAGATCGCCGCCAGAGGGCAGGGCCGTGGGCACGATGCTTGTCCGTGCCTTGGCGGCCTGACCGCGCGGCTGTGTGCCTGTCTCAGGAGATCCCGGCCTTCTGGCAGACGGAGCGAACCGTCATGGCGCTCCACTTCGCGGCTCTGCGCGGGGGAAGGCCCTCAGTGTCGAGTTGCGCCCCGATGGCCCGGTAGCTCATCCCCTCCGCCCTCAGTTCGAGTATGCGGGCCTGTGCGGCCTGCTCCGTGGGGTTGGGTGCCGCGTCGCGCTCTCGCCCCTCTCCGTCCCCGTGGAAGCCGTAGGCGTAGGCATCGAGGGCCTTCCGTCCGGATGCTGCCTTGGCCGTACGCCCGTCCCGGAGACGCTTGACGAGCCGGTCGTCAGCCGAGTCACCCCGCCGAACCGGGAACTCCCCCGGTAGTTCAGAAGGGCACGCCCGCTCGCTTGGCGAGGCGGGTCAAGCGGGGGTTGCTCCGGCGGTGCAGCGACGTGAGCACGCGCATCAGCTCCTGTGACGTGGGGTGGACGCGGGCCATTTCGGGCGCGACGCCCCACGCCTCTTCGAGCGATTCGAGGGCGGCGTCACGGTTACCCAGGGCGAGGTGCGACCGGCTGAGGTTCATGTGCAGGGGACCGATGCGGGTGGCCGGGAGGTCCGTGCCGCCCCGGATCAGGTCGTCGGCGGTGTCCAACGCGGTGCGGTGCTGGTCCATGTCGGAATACGTCGAGATGACGTGCGTCGCGGTCTGGTCGGGCCCGAAGTGAATGCCATGCTCGTCGGCGTCCTCGCCGTACTCCTCGGCCGTGCGCCACGCGGCCTCGATGTGCTGCCGGGCGGTGGCCTTGTCCTTCAGCCGACCGGCCAGCGTCAGGCCGCGAAGGTGCAGGATGCCCAGGCCGAACGCGCGGTCGCGGCCGTGCAAGGTCGTCTCGGCCTCCACAATCGCGCGGTCCACGATGGCCAGACCACCCGCGAAGTCCCCGGAGTTGAGGAAGGTTCCGGCCTCGTCCCGAGCGGCCACCGTGGCGGCAATCGGGTTCGCCCTCTCGGCGGCCAGCCGCTGTTTCATGACGGCCAGCTCGGCGAGGTGCATCCAGCGGTGTCGGGCGGCCAGCCAGTACACGACCGAGTACGTGTCGGCGACGCGCGTCCAGGCGTCGGGCGACTGGGCGGCGTGGGCGAAGTTGGTCGTCCGGGTCAACACGCCCGGGGTCTTCTGCAACACCGCCGACAGCTCGGTCCGGTAGCGGTGTTCGTTCAGCTCGGCCAGCTCGCGCGGCAGGTCCTCGGGGTGAGGCGGAGGGCCGTCGGGGATGTCGAACCGACGAATGGCGAAGTTCAACGCGGTCAGGCTGTTCTCGTCGGCACCCTCGACCGGGGCCGTACCGAGCAGCTCGTCAAGGGTCATCCGCATGGCTTGTGCGAGGGCTGCGGCGATGCCCTGCGTGAGTGCGCGGTCGCCCACCTCGATCTTGCTGAGCAGCGAGACCGACACACCCGCCCGCCGGGCAAGGGCGACCTGGCTCAGGCCACGCGCCTTACGACAGACGGCCACGTTCGCACCGGGTCCGGGAATCTTGGTCGCGCTCATACCTGTGCGTCTTCCCCGCTCGACTTCCGTTACGTCCCATCGTCCCACCGTGACCAGTCGCGCGCCCTGGTGTTGTGCAAGAGGTGTGCAAGTTCGGCTTGCCCGGCGGCAGTTCTCTTGGGTGACACACGTATGCCCAGGTGGGACGAGGGGTCATGGCACAGACAGAAAAGCCACCAACGATGCTGAGTCACGGCGACCTGCCTTACCCGGCGGGGACGCTCGTTGAAGACACGCTCTCGAAGCGCACGGGCGAGCTTCACGGCGTGATCGAGGAACGCACCAAGGAGGGCAACAAGCTCATCAGCCAGACGGCGTTCCTGCGGCCGGAGGGCGGTGGCACGGAATGGGACGTCCCTTTGAAGCACGTCCGGCCCGTCGAGAACCCTTAAGCGTTCTCACGAAGCGCGCGGCCCTCGTCACCCCGGGCGACGTGATCGGCTACGAGGGCGAGTGGCGCACCGTCAAGGAGGCGACCACCGCACGCGGTCGGATGGGCGGGTTAGCCGTCGTGGTCACCTGGGAGGAAGGCGGTTCGGCGCGCTTCCCAGCCGGGGACGAACTCCTCCTCGGAGAGCCGGATTCCGCCTGACCGGCACTTGAGCCCCACCCCAACTCAACCGGGGTGGGGCTCAGTTGTGCCCTGGCACATTGCTTATCGGTCTGCGCTACCATCGTGCGCAGAGGGCCGCCCTGCGGCCCCTCGCACCTGGGCGCTGACACTCGGTGTCGGACCAGGACGCTGCCCCGTTAGAGCTCGGGGCCCCCTTTTCAAGTCCGACAGGGGGCCTGACGCACAAGCTCGAAGACGGGGCCGCAGACAAGGAAGGTTGTTGCACGACCCGGGCTGACGAACAGCCCACCCGAGAACATTTGCGTGTTCGTGCGTCAAGCGCGGGTGTCTCGGTCCGAACCGTAGGGTTCGGATCGAGGCTGCCTGCGCGCAGACCACCGATCCGACCCATGACAGGGAAGGTTAAGGATCGGTGGACGGCACTGCCATCCTCTTCATTCTCGCCATCGCCATCGCTGGCGTGGCGGCCATCTTCCTCTTCGCCTTGAAGGGGTTGTTGGACCAACTCCCGGACGTCTTCGACTCCGCCGGACGCGCACGCGATGCGTGGGATCGGCTGACCAAGAAGAACGACCAGGCTCCCCAGCCCGACCCGACCGAGGAACAGCCGCCCCCGGCGGTCTCCCCGGCCATCAGCGAGGAGCCGCCTGCCGCCGCATAGGTCGTCCCGCCCTTCCGTAGGTGAGCGTACGAGACCCCGTCCCGGGGCACCAGGCCCGGCAGGTACACGAGAGGCCACGGGAGATACAGCCCGTGGCCTCGTGCTTCGTGACCGGATGACTCAGCCGGCCACGGCCACTCGGAACCGGATCGGAGCCAGAGCGGCACCCTCGGAAAGAGGTGCGGGGGCGCCTGGAGCGCAACCGTTTCGGCGTGGGCACACTCCCTGTAGACGGGAGGGGTGCTGGTGATGTTCATGGCAACGGCTGGGGTGGCGGGCGAGGGCGCGACCCGCAAGAGCGCCGAGCCGGCGGCGGTCTCCATGGCCGTACTGGGCGTGGAGGGCGCGCTGCTGTGCGCCGCGCTCTGCCTGGTGGCGCTGAACCTGCCCTCGGGGCCCGTCGGCGGCGAGGTCTTCTCGATCTTCGCGCTCAGCCCGCTGCTGTTCCTGCTCGTCCTGTTCGCGGCCGCCCTACTGACCACGGCGTACGTCCTCCCGGCCATGGTCCTCGCCCACTGGACCGCACGGCAGCTGACCGGCCGTGTCGCCTGGTGGTGGATCCCGCCCGCCTGCACCCTGTGGGTGCTCCCGGCCCTGGCCGTCCCGTCCTGGCAACTCGCGGCCTTCGCCGTCTACGCCGTCGCCCTGCCCCCGGCCCTCGCCGCGCACTTCACCGTCGTACGCGCCGACGCGGGCCGCCCGGTCCAGCCCTGCGCGGCGATCCTGACGTGGGGGGCGGTGGCCGTGGTGGGTGTGCTGGTGGTGGGTGTGCTGGTGGGGGGTGTGAACAGATGGTGATTGACGGTAGTTGAGTGTGTTCTGGGGCGAATGAGTGAGTCTCCGGGCGTGGCAGGCGCACATCCCCCCCGGGTGGGGAACGGGAGTTCTTGCATCGAATGTGTGACCTTTGCCGGTGGTGGTCGTTGGGTGTGGTGACGGATTTCTGCCAAAAGCCGATACAGCGGACTCACCCACTACCAGATCCTCGACACCATCCAGGACCTGCTGAACTGCTGGACCGGCACCTGCGCCACCTGCCACCGCCCCCTGCCCAGAACATCCACCACCAGCCAGAACCCAAGAGCACTAGGGCGTGTTTCAAAAGTGCTGGTCACAGCCACTCGTTGATGGCTGCGACCAGCACGGTCGCCTCGTAGCGGACGGCGAGTTTGTCGTACCGCGTCGCCACCGCGCGGTGGCGCTTGAGGCGGTTGATTCCGCACTCCACCGCGTGGCGCTCGTTGTAATCGGCCGCGTCGAACTTCACCGGCCGGCCACCGCAGGAACCGCGCTTCTTGCGGTTGGCGATCTGGTCGCGTTTCTCCGGGATCGTGCAGCGGATACCGCGCTTGCGCAGGTAGGCGCGGTTCGCACGGGAGCCGTACGCCTTGTCGGCGCGAACCTTGTCCGGTCGGGTCCGCGGACGGCCTGGCCCGAGCCGGGGCACGCGGATACGGAGCAGCAGGGGATGGCCCGGCCGGCCGAGGTCGCCGCTGACGGCCAGGGTGAGCCAGGCTGCCCAGGCCGAGCCGAGGATGTGCCCGGCGGGGTGCAGGGTCAGCCGGGTGCCCGCGGCGATGTCGGTCGGCGTGCAGGTGGGCACAGGGTCGAGGAGCTTCAGGGTGCGGTCCACGTCCGAGTCGTCGTACAGCGGCCGGGCAGGCCGGTGTTTGGACCAGCCGTGCTCGTTGGCGTGCTGGGCCGTCTCCATCTGCAGCTTCGCGCTGTCCCGCAGCACGATCTCCATGAGCCGGGCGGTGAACTCGGTGGTCACGATCCGTCCCCTGAAGCCGTGCCGCACCAGTCGGGGCAGGTATCCGCAGTGGTCCAGGTGAGCGTGGGTGACCACCACCGCCTCGATGTCCGCGGCGTCGCAGGGCAGGCCGCGCCAGTTGCGCCTGCGCAGATCGGCAAGGCCCTGGAAGAGCCCGCAGTCGATCAGAACGCGTGCGTATTCGCTCTCCACGAGGAACTTGCTGCCGGTGACCGTCCCGACACCGCCCACGGACGTCAGCAGCGCGGGCCGGGAAGGCGAGGGATGCAGTGCCTCAGTGGTCATGGCGCGGGTCTCCTCCGGGATGCGGCCGATCGGCCCTGGCGGCTTCGTGGCAGAAGCGGTGGGAAAGACTCGGGACGGACGCGGCAAGGCCGTTCTGGGCCGCGCACCGCGCAATCGAGATCCGCGAGAAGCGGGTGGCCTTCCGCCCTGTCATGCTGTCGCCTTGTCGATCACGTCGTACGCCGCTGCGCCCCCGATGCCGGACGACTCCGGCCCTCGACGAGGTCGACGAGGACGTCGGCGGCTTCCGCGACGTGTGTGGACGGCCTCGTGCCCAGCGTGGTGTCGAGGACAGGGCGGCTGGTCCCCTCAACTGTGGACTGACGTGCGTCGGTCGGTCGGCTCAGGTCGGTGCGGTGCGTAGGTCGACGGCGGCCTGTGCGCACGACGGCGCAGCAGGCGGACGGCGAGCGCATCAAAGCTCGCCGTGAGAACCATCGTCACGGCTGTCGCCGCGACCAGCAGAACCGCAAACCGCTCCCAGAACTCCGGCGTGAGACTCGTACCCACTGCCCTCACTCCCCCTTCGTGTCGGCGTCCTTCTCCTTACTTCCAGCCAACTCCCGTACAGGTGACGGCACATGAGCCGTCCGGTCCGAAACAGAGGCCTGGAACGGCCCTTGCGCGGGCCGGCACGGCCTGGTCCGACCTGCCCACGGTGTGGAGGAACGGCGCAGGGCTACTTTCCCTCCCTCCCCTGGTCGTGCCTCCAGCCTGCGGGGACACGGCAGCCAGCCATGCCATGGGTCAAAAGGCCCCGCTACGGGTCCGCGCGGTCTTGGCTGCGGGGGCGCTCGGCCCGTGTGGCAAGGACCTGGAGGACCTGTCACCGCCCTGCGCCGGCGCGCAGTCTGGGCATGCAAAGGGAGCATCGGGGAGGGGAGAGATCATGGCGACCGTCATTTTCGACAAGGCCACACGGAGATTCCCGGGGATGGACCACCCAGCCGTCGACGCGTTCGATCTGGAGATCGCCGACGGCGAGTTCATGGTGCTGGTGGGACCCTCCGGCTGCGGGAAGTCCACGGCGTTGCGCATGCTCGCCGGGCTGGAGGACGTCGACTCCGGTGCCATCCGCATCGGCGACCGGGACGTGACCCACCTGCCGCCCAAGGACCGCGACATCGCGATGGTGTTCCAGAACTACGCTCTCTACCCGCACATGACGACGGCGGACAACATGGGCTTCGCCCTGAAGATCGCCAAGAAGCACAAGGACGACATCCATCGCCGTGTCACGGAGGCTGCCGGCGTCCTCGGCCTCGGCGACTACCTGGACCGCAAGCCCAAGTCGCTCTCCGGCGGCCAGCGCCAGAGGGTTGCGATGGGGCGGGCCATCGTCCGCGAGCCACAGGTGTTCCTCATGGACGAGCCGCTGTCCAACCTGGACGCCAAGCTGCGCGTACAGACCCGGACGCAGATCGCCTCGCTGCAACGGCGACTCGGCACGACGACGGTGTACGTCACCCACGACCAGGTGGAGGCCCTGACCATGGGCGACCGCGTGGCGGTTATGAAGGACGGCGTGCTGCAGCAGGTGGGGACGCCGAAGGAGGTCTTCCAGCGCCCCGCCAACGCCTTCGTGGGCGGTTTCATCGGCTCGCCCGCGATGAACCTCTTCCGCCTCCCCCTCACCACGGACGGTACCGAGCTGGGCGGCCTGATCGTGCCCGTGCCGCGGACCGCCCGTGAGGAGGACGCCACGGAGATCCTGCTGGGTGTACGGCCCGAGCAGTTCGAGATCCTCTCGCCCGAGGACCTGGAGACTCCGGCACTGGATCTCGTGGTCGACGCGGTCGAGGACACCGGTGCCGTCGCCTACGTCCACGCGACCGCCAAGGCCGGGCAGGAAGCCGTCCCGGTGGTAGTCCGCCTCCCCGGGCGGCCGGTTCACGGCAAGGGGGAGCAGCTGCGCGTCACCGTCCGTCCGGAGGCCGTCCACCTCTTCTCGGCCCGGACAGAGCTGCGGCTGCCGACCGACGGGAGCTGAGGCGCCCCTGCCCACCGGTGGGGCCGGACGCCCCCCTGTCAGGCCTGGGCGGCCCGTGGTGATCCCGCGCCCGCCCGGCACAGGCTGCGTTGAGAAGCCTCAGGGCCGGACCCGGAGGGGAACGAGACCGACAGGAGCATGACCGCCGTCCTCGGCAGGAACGGGGACAGTCTCGACGCCCGCCAAGGCCGGCGCGTGACACCGCAGCTCTGGTCGGCAGCCCGGCCAGTGGTGGACATGCCTGCGGGGCCACAACTCCCACTGAACTGCTCACCATTGAGTCCGATCCACCCGGCAGAGAGGCGAAGGTGCGCGGCCGGTCCTGCCTCCGGCCGCGCACCTGTGGTGCGGCTTCAGCGCGCAATGGCGCTCAGATGTGCCGCACAGGGATGGTCCTGGTGCGCGCCTTCGCCTCCTGCACCGGGACCGTCGTGATCGGGACTCCTTCCTTGTACTCCGCCGTCGCCTCGTCTCTCCCCTGGCCGACGGATACCTGAACGGCCATCGACGCAAAGCCGGCTTGCCGACCAGGCGGACCGCACCCGGTGGCCCGCCGTCACCGGCGGACGGTCAGTGGCACCGTGTCCTCGATCACCGCCCGGCCGTCCTCCGGTGACTCCCAGTACGCCGTGAGCTTGCCGGCGCCCGAGCGGGCCGCCTTGTAGGGGATCGTCACGTCGAACGTGCCGCGGGTCCCGGTACCGGAGGTGGCTGTGACGTAGACGTCGGCCGCGGTGCGCCCAGTGACGTCGGTGATCTTCAACTTGAGCGTCGCCTCGAACGTGTTGGCGCTACCCCAGACCCGGACCGGGGTGCGGATGCTGTCGCCGATCAGTGGCGACTCCACGAGGACGAGCGGTGCCAGATCCTCGAAGTCGGCGCGGGTCACGGGCCCGTTGAGGACGATGCCCTCACCGCCGAAGGACGTCACCGGCTTGCCGTCCAGCTCGAACTGAACCTTGTGGATGGACGGGAAGCGGGTCGCGGTGAAGACGACCTGGGCGAGCCGGGCCTGCATCGACAGGCTTCCGCCACCGTCGTCGTACCGTCCGGACAGATCGATTGTCGCCACGTGGTGGCGGACCACGACCGAGCGGAGCGTCGTTCCCGAGGGAATGGCCGTGGTACGGCCGTGGCGGCGTTCGTACCGGTTGGGCCCCGCCAGCAGG
Organism: Streptomyces capitiformicae; assembly: GCF_002214185.1. NCBI lineage: Bacteria > Bacillati > Actinomycetota > Actinomycetes > Kitasatosporales > Streptomycetaceae > Streptomyces > Streptomyces capitiformicae. Next base: position 4,213,477 of record NZ_CP022161.1, read on the forward strand.
GCGAGCAGGGCTCCGGCCGCGGTGGTGGGCGCGGTCACGGTGCGCGGGGTGGGCGAGACCTTCTCCCCGTGCAGGAAGTACACCGACGTACGCACCTTGGATGCGCCGCCGGACGTCACCGGCGGCGCCGGTGTGCCGGGCTTGGTCGGCCTACCGGAGGTGGTGGGCGTGGTGGACGCGCCCTGACCGGGGGTGGCGCTCTCGTTCCCGGTCGTCCCTCCGGTGGTGCCCCCGGCGCTCGGTGTGCTCAGCCGGTCGCCTCCGGCGGACGTGCCCGGGGAGCCGGTGTCGCTGCCGCATGCCGTCGCCACGGACGAGACCAGTACGACAGCCGTGGCCAGCACCATCGGCCGACTCAGCCGGTGGTGCGTGCACCTGGTGGGAATCTCGGTGTTCATGGCAGCCTCCTCCACACCTTCCAGCCAACGCCTCCGGCGGAGCCGCCCCAAGTGCCGTACGGGCCCACGTAGGTGGGCCTTCTGGTGTACTCATTCCGGGCCATTCGGCGGCATATGAGCCGCCTCAGGCAGGCGGCCGACCGCACCCACAGACGCGGCCGTGGCTGCCACCCATGAACGCGGCCGTGGCTACCCCCGTCAGCTCCAGCCCAGGACGGCACCGAGGAACGGCACGACCCATCTAGTGGCGGTGCATGGTCTCCAAGGCCTCTTTCAGCACGTGCGGGTCGTGGTGCCCCTTGTAGACCTCGGGCGGCCGCCGGTCGAGGCCGAGCAGTTCGGCGACCGCCGTCCACCCGGTGCGCACGGAGTACTCGACGGTGAACACCACGTCGTCCGGCACCTCGGCGAACTGCCCGATGAACGCGAGGTTCACCGACCCCCGGGGCACCACCCGGGGCCGGTCCCCGTGCCGGCGGACCAGGAACTGGCTGGTGATATAGGGCATCAGGCACGGTATGACGGTCGAGCCCGCCAGGACACGTTGCGTCAGGTCCTCGTCGAACCGCAGGTGGTGCAGTACCTCTTCGAGGATCTCGCGTCCTGAGCACTCGGTCATCGGCTTGCCGGTGTGGTTGCCGGGCCGGTCGGGGAAGAGCCCATAGCCCCACCACACCGACACGCCCTCGGGCTGGTCTCGGTAGACGGGCTGGCGGTTGACAACGATCGTGAGCAGCCAGTTGGAGGCGGTGAAGGTCATCAGCCCGCCCCTGCCCGTCTCTCGCCCGCTGAACTTCTCCATCGCGTCGAGGAACGCCCGGCCCTGGGCGGTGACCGTGAAGGACTCCCACCTGGATTCCGGGATGTTCTTGTCGAAGACGTCGGGGTCGCCGAAGTCGTCCCTGCCCCGGGACAGGCGGTGCCACAGCAGCCAGGCGTCGGAGCGGCGTGCGCCGCGGGGGTCGGGTGCCTCGGTGTAGGAGCCGAGGCAGGAAGCGTCCGTCATCGCGCCGTTGGTGACCAGGACGAGGTCCTCGGGGGCGACCTGGATCGCGTCGTCGTGCCCGTCTCGGAAGAGCAGGATCCGCTCGACCGTCGTACGCGGCCCCGGCGCGAACACGAGGTCTCGTACCCGGCAGCCGGTGTGGATGGTCACGCCCCGCTCGGCCAGCCAGGCCCGCAGAGGGCGGACGATGGAGTCGTACTGGTTGTAGCGGGTGCGGTGGATCCCCGACATGGTGGCGAACTCGGGGAACAGATGGATGAACCGCTTGAGGTAGCGGCGGAACTCGATCGCGCTGTGCCACGGCTGGAAGGCGAACGTGGTGCACCACATGTACCAGAAGTTCGTGGTGAAGAAGTGGTCCGTGAAGCAGTCGGTGATGCGCTTGCCGTCCAACCGCCCCTCGGGCGTGGCCAGGCACCGCATCAGGTCCAGCCGGTCGCGCTCGGAGAACCCCATCGAGGTCACGTCGACGATCTTCCCGTCCCCGTCGACGAGGCGTGAGATGTCGTCCCAGGCGAACGTCTCGTGCCCGGCGAGGATCTCCTGCGTGACCGACACCGACGGATCGTCGAGGGAGGGGATGGCGGACAGCAGGTCGTAGGTGCAGCGGAACTCGGCCTCGAACATCCGGCCGCCGCGCATGGAGTAGCCGGTCTCGGGAGTGCCGCCCGCGTCCAGACTGCCGCCAATCCGCTCCTGCTCCTCGAAGAGGTGGATGTCCGTCCCGTCGAAGCCGCCGTCACGGATCAGGAACGCCGCCGCGGCCAGCGCCGCGATGCCGCTGCCCACCAGATATGCCTTCGCCATCACTGCTCCTCGTTCTCGGTACTCTCCCGCCCTGCCGTAGCACGGCAACCGGTGTGCTCACGGTTTCTCGCGGGGCCCGGTCGGCATCAGGGGCCTTCGGGCACCGGGGCCGGTCCGGTCGGCCCCAGTCATGGATGCGGTGACACCGGCTGCTGACGGCCAGGGCAGCCGGTGGAACCGTTCGGCCCAGCGCGAGGCCTGGGCATGAGGGCCGTTCGGCCCCATGACGCGGCCCGGTCGGGTGCTGTCCCGGCCACTCCCCCACACCCGAAGGTGTCCTCCATGAGCCGGGGCTTGTCCGGTCGGCCCCGCATGTCCCCCTGCCGACCCCCGCCCCTCGGAGGCGCTCGGCCCGTACGCGAGGAGGCCCGCCGTGGAACTGGCGCTGGCTCAGGAAACCGTGGCGCGATGGCAGTTCGGCATCACGACCGTCTACCACTTCCTGTTCGTCCCGATCACCATCACCCTGGCCTTCCTGATCGCCGGACTGCAGACCGCCTGGGTACGTACCGGGAAGGACAGGTACTTCAAGGCCACCCGGTTCTGGGGCAAGCTCTTCCTGATCAACATCGCGATGGGCGTGGCCACCGGCATCGTGCAGGAGTTCCAGTTCGGCATGAACTGGTCCGACTACTCGAAGTTCGTCGGTGACGTCTTCGGCGCCCCGCTGGCCATGGAGGCACTGCTCGCCTTCTTCTTCGAGTCCACCTTCATCGGCCTGTGGATCTTCGGCTGGGACAAGCTGCCCCGGAAGATCCACCTGGCCTGTATCTGGCTGGTCGCGGTGGGCACGTTCCTGTCGGCGTACTTCATCCTGGCCGCCAACTCCTGGATGCAGCACCCGGTGGGGTACGAGATCAACGAGACCACCGGGCGCGCCCAGCTCAACGACATCGCGGCGGTGCTGTTCCAGAAGACCGCCCTGACCGTTGTCTTCCACACGCTCACCGCCTGCTTCCTCACCGGCGGCGCCTTCATGATCGGTATCGCCGTTTATCAGCTGCGCCGCGCGTCGAAGGCCAAGGCCGTAGACCGTACGCCGGGTCGGATCGCCGCGATGCGCACCTCGCTGCGGCTCGGCCTCGTCACCGTCGTCATCGCGGGCCTCGGCACGGCGGTCAGCGGCGACGCGCTCGCCAAGGTGATGTACGAGCAGCAGCCGATGAAGATGGCCGCCGCCGAAGCCCTGTGGGAGAGCGAGGACTCCGCGCCGTTCTCGCTGTTCGCGTACGGCGACGTCTCCGAGGGCCGCAACACCGTGGAGATCGAGATCCCGGGTCTGCTCTCCTATCTGGCCAAGGGCGACCTCAGCTCCGTCGTGCCCGGCATCAGCTCCGTCGAGGCGCTGGAGCAGGCCAAGTACGGCGATCTGGCCCAGGACTACAAGCCGTCCATCCCCACCACCTACTGGTCGTTCCGCCTGATGATCGGTTTCGGCATGACGTCCTTCGCGATCGGCCTCGCCGGACTGTGGCTGACCCGGAAGAAGCGGTGGCTGGCGGCGGAGAAGCAGCGCGGTGAGGACGAGGTGCCGCTGCTGATGCTCACCCCCACCCGTGAACTGGGTCCGGCCACGGGCCGCTGGGCCTGGCAGCTGCCTCTCCTCACCGCCGGCTTCCCGCTCGTCGCCAACTCCTTCGGCTGGATCTTCACCGAGATGGGCCGTCAGCCCTGGACCGTCTACGGGCTCATGACCACCGCCGACGCCGTCTCGCCCGGGGTGACCGTGGCCGAGCAGATCACCTCGCTGAGCGTGTTCACCGCCCTGTACGCGGTACTGGCCGTCGTCGAGGTGAAGCTGCTCGTCAAGTACGTCAAGGCCGGAGTTGTCGACGAGCAGCCACCGCCGGAAATCCCCTCGCTGCGCGGCCCCGCCGCCGGTGAGGACACCGACCGCCCGATGAGCTTCGCCTACTGAGGACCTACTGGGTCCTTTCGGAAAGAGACACGGCCATGCAGCTTCACGACGTCTGGTTCGCCCTCATCGCCGTCCTGTGGATCGGCTACTTCTTCCTCGAAGGCTTCGACTTCGGAGTCGGCGTCCTCAGCGGACTTCTCGCCCGCGACGAATCCGAGCGGCGCGTCCTCATCAATACCGTCGGCCCGGTCTGGGACGGCAACGAGGTGTGGCTGCTCACCGCCGGCGGCGCCACCTTCGCCGCCTTCCCCGCCTGGTACGCCACCCTGTTCAGCGGCTTCTACCTCCCGCTGCTGGCCATCCTGGTCTGCCTCATCGTGCGGGTCGTCGCCTTCGAGTACCGCGGCAAGCGTGACGACGCCCGCTGGAAGCGCGCCTGGGAACACGCGCTGTTCTGGACCTCGCTGCTGCCCGCGTTCCTGTGGGGCGTGGCCTTCGCGAACATCGTCCGGGGCGTCAAGATCGATTCTGAGGGCGAGTACGTCGGCACGGTCCTGGACCTGCTGAACCCGTACGCGCTCCTGGGCGGCCTGGTCACGCTGACCCTGTTCACCTTCCACGGCGCGGTGTTCGTGTCCCTCAAGACTCGGGGCGGCATTCGTGAGCGGGCCCGGTCGGCGGCCCGGTGGGCGGGTTCGGCCACCGCCGGTCTCGCGCTGGTCTTCCTGTTGTGGACTCAGAGCGAGGGCGGCAACGTGCGCAGCCTGGCGGCGCTCGCCGTCGCCGTGGTCGCGCTGCTCGGCGCCCTCGCGGCGAACCAGCGGGCGCGCGAGGGCTGGGCGTTCACCCTGTCCGGCGTGACGGTCGCCGCGGCCGTCGCGATGCTCTTCCTCACGCTGTACCCGGATGTCATGCCCTCCAGCCTGAACACGGCCTGGAGCCTGACCGTCTCCAACGCCTCCTCCTCGGCGTACACGCTGAAGGTCATGACCTGGGTCGCCGCGATCATGACACCGCTCGTGCTGCTCTACCAGGGCTGGACGTACTGGGTGTTCCGGGGGCGCATCGGCGTCGAGCACATCCCCGCCTGATCCCGGCTCGAAAGCCACCGAGAGACTGAGAGGCGGTCACCTATGAAGCCCGTAGACCCGCGGCTGCTGCGCTATGCACGCGCCACCCGGCTCTTCCTCGCAGCATCCGTGGTTCTGGGCACGATCGGTGCCGCGCTGCTCGTCCTGCAGGCCGTCGCCATCGCCGACGTGGTGGTGGGGGCGTTCCAGGACGGGCGGGACCTTGCGTCCCTGCGCGATCCGCTGCTCCTGCTGGTCGGTGTTTCGGCCGGCCGGGCGGCGGTCGCCTGGCTCACCGAGACCGCGGCCCATCGGGCCTCCGCGGCGGTGAAGTCGCAGCTGCGCGAGCGGCTGCTGGCGCACGCGACCGCGCTCGGCCCGGACTACGTGGCCGCCCAGCGCAGCGGTGAACTGACCACGCTGGCCACGCGGGGTGTGGACGCGCTCGACGACTATTTCGGGCGCTACGTACCGCAGTTGGCGCTGTCGGTGGTGGTCCCGGTCGTCGTCCTGGCCCGGATCGTGACCGCCGACTGGCTCTCGGCGGCGATCATCGCGGCGACACTGCCGCTGATCCCCTTGTTCATGGTGCTCATCGGGCTCGCCACCCAGCACCGGATGGACCGTCAGTGGCGGACCTTGTCCCGGCTCTCGCACCACTTCCTCGACGTGGTGGCAGGCCTGCCCACGCTGAAGATCTTCGGCCGGGCCCGGGCGCAGGCGACGGCGATCCGGCGGATCACGGACGAGTACCGCCGGGCCACGCTGCGCACGCTGCGGATCGCCTTCGTCTCGTCCTTCGCCCTGGAACTGCTGTCCACGCTGTCCGTGGCCCTGGTCGCGGTGAGCATCGGTCTGCGGCTGGTCGAGGGCGGGCTCGATCTGCACACCGGGCTGCTGGTACTCGTCCTCGCCCCGGAGGCGTACGCGCCGATCCGGGCCGTGGGCGTCCACTACCACGCGAGCGTCGAGGGCCTCACGGCCGCCGGGAAGATCTTCGACGTTCTGGAGACCCCCCTCCCCCGGCGCGGCACCGCAGACGTCCCCGACCTCTCCTCGGCCCCCATCACGATCACCGGTCTCACCGTGACCCGCACGGGCCGCTCCGCTCCCGCCGTGGACGACCTGTCCCTGACCATCCGGCCCGGCGAGACACTCGCCCTCACCGGCCCCTCCGGAGCGGGCAAGACCACAGTCCTGTCCGTTCTGCTCGGCTTCACCTCCGCCACCGCCGGAACGGTGACCATCGGCGACCGGAACCTGGCCGACATCGATCCAGAGCAATGGCACCGCCACATTGCCTGGGTCCCGCAGCACCCCCACCTCGTCACGGGGACCGTGGCCGACAACGTCCGCCTCGCCCGCCCGGAAGCCACCGACGCCGAGGTACGGCGCGCCCTCGCCGACGCCCACGCCCTGGACCTCCCCACCGACCTCTGCCTCGGCGAGGGTGGCGCCGGCCTCTCCGCCGGCCAGCGCCAACGCCTCGCCCTCGCACGCGCCTTCGTCAGCGACCGTCCCCTCGTCCTCCTCGACGAGCCCACGGCCCACCTCGACGCCGAGAACGAGGGCGCCGTCGCCGACGCCGTCCGTCGCCTGTCCGCCACCCGTACGGTGGTCCTCACAGCCCACCGCCCCGCCCTGGTGGCCCTGGCCGACCGAAGGGTGCACCTGAGCGCCCCGGTCACCGACGACCACGCGCAGCCGTCGCCGGGTCGCCCGATGGCCGAGCCTGCCGGGCCCGCGAACCGTACGCAGGGGATCGTCGACGGGCGGCACGGGGCCGGGTGGCCCAAGGTCCGAACCGCAGGCGGACCGCTGCGGCGCCTGACCCGGATGGCCGTCACCAGCCGCACCAGAGGGCGACTTGCCCTGGCCGCGCTCCTCGGAGCGCTCGCCCTCGCCTGCGCCGTCGCGCTGATGGGAACGTCCGGCTGGCTGATCTCACGGGCCGCGCAGCAACCCCCGGTGCTCCACCTCATGGTGGCCGTCACCTGCGTACGGGCCTTCGGCATCGGCCGCAGCGTGCTGCGCTACGCCGAGCGACTGGTGGCCCACGATGCCGTGCTGCGCGGCCTCGGCACCCTGCGGACAGCCGTCTACGCCCGCCTGGAACGGCTCGCGCCCGCCGGGCTGCGGCTGTACCGGAAGGGCGATCTGCTCTCACGCTTCGTCGCCGACATCGACTCTGTTCAGGACCATGTGCTGCGTTTCCGCCTCCCTGCCACCGCCGCGGCCCTGGTGGGGACGGCGGCCTCGCACGGCGCGCGCTGCCCGCCGGGCTCGACACCCCCGTCGGCGAGCACGGCGCCCGCCTCTCCGGTGGCCAGCGCCAACGCCTCGCCCTGGCCCGCGCGTTGCTCGCCGACTTCCCCGTCCTCGTCCTCGACGAACCCACCGAACACCTGGACCTGCCCACCGCCGACGCCCTGACAACCGACCTGCTCGCCGCCACACGCGGACGCGCCACCGTGCTGATCACCCATCGGCTCACCGGCCTGGATCAGGTCGACGAGATCCTGGTCCTCGACCACGGCCGCATCGTCCAGCGCGGCAGCTGGGAGGAACTGACGACAGTGCCCGGACCGCTGCTGCGCACGGTGGAGCGCGAGCGCGCCGCCGCCCTCTCCCCGATCGCCGTGTCCGTGTGACGGGGGAGGACGGGTGCGGCCACCCGTTACACGCCTCTTGCCCGTCGCTCGGGGAGCCCTCGTTCAGCGGCGGAGCACAGGCACGGTCCTCATGTGCGTCTTCGTCTCCGGCACTGCGACCCTGATCGTCAGGACATCGTTCTCGTACTCCGCAGCCGCGTCGTCCCTGGCGGTCCGCGGACTCGAAGCGGCCGCCGTCATGGGCCAGTTGCGCTCGGCGGACCACGCGCTCGCCGAGACCGGTACGCAGCCTCGACAGCTGAGGAGGCCGCCCCACCGGCGAGGGCAAGACCGCCGGGTTCGCGCTCAGGCGGTGAGGGCTACTGGTCCGTCACCGGCACCCGCCAGCGCAGGACGGTGCCGCCGGTGGCCGGGCTGGTCCACTCCAGGTCCCCGCCCAACTGCTGAGCACGTTCCGCCATGTTGCGCAAGCCGCTGCGCCGGCCCTCGGCCGGGATACCCACGCCGTCGTCGGAGACCTCCAGCCGCACTTCGCGCCCGTCGGTCTCCAGCACCACCTCGGCACGGTTGGCCCGCGCGTGCCGGGCGATGTTGGTCAGGGACTCGGAGAGGACGGCCACCACGTGGTCGGCGATCTCCTTGGGCACGTGGGTGTCCAGCAGGCCCTCCATCCGCAGGCTTGGCGCGAATCCCATCACCGGCGCGGTCTCGCCGACCACACGCACCGCCCGTGCCCTCAGGCCGGGCCCGGCTGCTTCGTCATGCGCCCTCAGACCGAAGATCGTGGACCTGATGATCTTGATGGTCTCGTCCAGGTCTTCCACCGCCCGCACCACGCGCTCCGAGGCCTCCGCGTGCTCGATGAAGCGGCCGGCGCTCTGCAGTGTCATGCCGGTGGCGAACAGTCTCTGGATCGCCAGGTCGTGCAGGTCCCGGGCGATCCGATCGCGGTCCTCGAGCATCGCGATCTGCTCTGCGTCCCTGCGGCGTTCGGCCAGTTCCATCGCCACTGCGGCCTGTGCCGCGAAACCTTGCAGTGGTTCGGTTTCCTGGTCCGCGAACACCTTCCGGCCCGCCTCACGGACCAGCAGCACGACGCCTCGCAGCCCGTCGCCCGAGCCGATGGGGACGGCCACGGCCGGACCGAGGCCGGTGAAACGCTGGAGGTCCGTCGAAACGCGCTCGTCTTGGGAGATGTCAGGGCTGGAGACGGGAGTGGCGTCCGCGAAGGCCTGGCCGATCAGGCTGCCGTTCATGGGCAGCACCAGTCCGCGGTGTGCCTCCGCCTTCTGGCCGATGGCCAACTCCACCGTCAGCGAGTCTGTGTCCGGCATCGGCAACGCGACCACCGCCAGGGCCGCGCCGGTGATCTCCCGGGCCCGTTCGGCGATGAGGGCGAGGACCTCGCCGCGCTCGCTTCCGGACATCAGGCTGTGTGTGATCTCCGCGCTGGCCTGCAGCCACCGCTCGCGCAGCCTGGACTCCTCGTACAGCCGGGCGTTGTCGATGGCCACACCGGCCGCCACGGCCAGCGTCGACAGCACCGACTCGTCCTCGTCGTCGAACTGCTGCCCACCGCGCTTCTCGGTCAGGTAGAGGTTGCCGAAGACCTGGTCGCGCACCCGGATCGGAACGCCCAGGAAGGTGTTCATCGGCGGGTGGTGGGGCGGGAAGCCGTACGAAGCGGGATGCTCGGAGAGCTTCGTCAGCCGCAGCGGCTCCGGGTGGCGGATGAGTTCACCGAGGATGCCGTGGCCCTCCGGGTAGTTGCCGATCTGTACGACCTGCTCGTCGCTGACGCCGACCGTGAGGAAGTCCGACAGCCGTTTGCCGTCCGGACCGATCACACCCAGGGCGGCGTACTCGGCGTCCACCAGCACTGCCGCGGCCTCCACGATGCTACGCAGCGCCTGTTCGAGGTCCAGCTCCCGGCCGACCGAGAGCACCGCCTCCAGCAGGCTGTGCACGCGGTCTCGGGTGCCGCGGGCCGCGTCCAGGCGGGCCTGCAGCTCCTCCAGCAGCTCGTCCAGCCTCAGCTGGGGCAACCGTACGCGGGCCTCCCGAGGCTCCTCGGAACTTCCCACCCCTGATCCTCCAGGTCCCCATCAACCGTGCCGACAACCGACCGTGACTGTTCATGTGCCACGGTACGGCCCACCGCCGGGGACGGTACAGGATCAAGCCGGGTCGCAACGGCTCCGCAGGTCAAGGCCTCCTCGACGCCTGCCGCCGAGCCTCGGGCTGCCCGGCGCATGGTCATGCCGTGTGGGGGACGACGGCGACCGGGGAGGCGGAGTGGTGCAGCAGGGTGTGGGCGACGCGGCCGAGCTGGAGTCCGAAGGTGCCCTTGTTGCGTCGGGCGCCGACGACCAGCAGGTCGGCGGTGGCCGACGCGTCGAGCAGGATCTTACGGGCGGGGCCCTCGGCGGTGCGCCGGTGCAGTTGCACGGACGGGTGTTCCTCGGCCACCTGGTTCAGCGCGGCCTCCAGCGTCTCGGCTGCTCGCTGTTCGTGCAGGCGGGCGGGTTCGCCTGCCAGCAGGGGATGGTCGGTGGTCTCGTGCGCGGGGCACCGCCAGGCCCGTACGGCTTCGAGGACGGCTCCGCGTCGCTCCGCTTCCTCGAAGGCGAAGCGCACGGCCGCCGAGTCGTGTGCCTGCTTGCCGACACCGAGCAGGACGCGCCCGTGGGTCGCAGGCTGTGTCTGCTTGTCGTGGCGGCCGCGCAGCACGATCACCGGGCAGGAGGCGTGGGCGGCCACGGTCAGGCTGACGGAACCGAGCAGGAACTCGGCGATGTCGCCGCGCCCGCGGTTGCCGACGACCAGTGCGGAGGCGCGTCGGCCCTCCCGCACCAGCGCGTACTCCGGCTCCTCCGGGACCACCTCGGTGAACACTTTCAGGTCCGGTTGGCGGCTGTGCGCCCGTCGGGCGGCGCCGTCGACGATCTTGTCGGCGAGGACCTGCTCGGATGGCTTGCCGAGGTCCTCGGCCAGCGCCGCGCCCTCGTACCACTCCCACAGCGAGGCATGCACGAGCCGCAGCGGCACCCCGCGCAGGGCGGCCTCGTCGGCCGCCCAGTCGACGGCCCGCAGGCTGGGCTCGGAGCCGTCGACTCCGACAACCAGGGGGAGCTCTGTCTGTTCGATCGTTCTCACCGTCCCGTGCCGAGATCGAAGACGATCCGGGCCTTGATCTCGCCACGCAGCACCGCGTCGATCGACTCGTTGACGGAGGCGAGCGGGCAAGTCTCGTAGATGACCTTGGTGCGTCCGGCCGCGTGGAGTTGGAAGACCTCCGCGAGGTCCTGCCGCGTGCCGACGATCGAGCCGATCACCGAGGTGCCGTTCAGGACGGTGTCGAAGATCGGGACCTGAATCGTGCCGTGCGCCGGCAGGGCGACCATGACGAGCTTTCCACCGCGCCGCAGCCCGGAGTTGACCGCGGTGAACGCCGCTTCGTTCACTGCGAGCGCGATGGCGGCATGCGCCCCGCCACACCGCTTGAGCACCTCGCCCACGTCCTCCTTGCGGGCGTCGATGGTCAGGTCGGCGCCGAGTTCCCGGGCGAGTTCGAGCTTGTCGTCGGTGACGTCGATGGCCGCGACGGTGGCGCCGGCGATCTTCGCGTACTGCACGGCGAGGTGGCCGAGCCCGCCGACGCCGGAGATCGCCACCAGCTGGGTGGGCTGAACGCCTGCGACCTTGAGCGCCTTGTATGTGGTCACGCCCGCGCAGGTCAGCGGGGCGGCCTCCACGGCGGTGATCCCCGCGGGCACCGGCTGCGCGAAATCGGCCCAGGCGAGCATCTTCTCCGCGTACCCGCCGTCGCACCCGTAGCCGGTGTTGACCTGCTGCTCGCACAGCGTCTCCCAGCCGGACAGGCAGTGCTCGCACCGCCCGCACGCCTTGCCCAGCCACGGCACCGCGACCCGCTGCCCGACGGACAGGTGGGTGACGCCGTCGCCGAGGGCCTCGATCAGGCCTACGCCTTCGTGGCCGGGGACGAACGGCGGGTTGGGCTTGACCGGCCAGTCGCCGTGCGCGGCGTGAATGTCGGTGTGGCACAGCCCGGAGGCCTCCACCCGGATGCGGACCTGACCGGGGCCGGGCTCGGGGTCGGGGCGCTCCTCGATGACCAGGGGCTCGCCGAACGCTCGTACGACCGCTGCCTTCATGATCTCTGCTCTCCTCGGTGCTCTGGGGTGGTTCTCGCGGGTGGTCAGTCGTGCGCGACGACGGCGACGGGGGCGGTGGCGTGGTGCAGGACGGCGTGGGTGACGGAGCCGATGTGGATGCCGAAGGGGCTGCGGCGGATCCGGCGGCCCACGACGACCAGGGAAGCCTCGCGGGAGGCGTCGACCAGGTGGTTCGCGGGGCTGCCGAAGCGGGACTCCTCGACGACTTCCACGTGGGGGAATTTCTCCTTCCACGGGTGCAGCACCGCGGCCAGCGCGGCGGCGTCCTGACGGCCCAGCTCCACGCCGATTTGGGGAGCGGCGGGCAGGCTGGAGACATAGTGGGGCGGCAGGTTCCAGCCGTGGACGACCCGCAGGGAGGTCTGCCGTCGGGCGGCTTCCTCGAAGGCGAAGGTGATCACCGCGTCGTCCGGCCGGTCGGTGTCGAGGCCGAGCACGACGGGTCGGAACCCGGTCGCGGCGGAGGGGATTCCCGCCGGGTCCATCTCGCGCTCGTCGGCGGCCTGCTCCCAGGCCCGTACGAGGACCACAGGGGTCTCGGCGTGCGCGACGACGGCCTGTCCGATGGAGCCGACCAGGAAGCCGCCGAGCCCGCTCAGCCCGCGGGAGCCGAGAACCAGCAGCTCGGAGTCCTTCGCCGCCGCCACCAGTACCTCGCTCGCCCGGCCCGTCAGCTGCTCGACGGTGATCTCGACGCCCGGATGACGCAGCCGGAGACCGGCGGCCGCCTCCCGGGGAATCCTCTCGCTCCAGTGCGTTTGCGTCTCGGCCCCGAGGAGCGGCGCCTGCGCCATGGGCTCGGGGACCGGCTCCCAGACGTTGACGAGCCGCAGCGGCAGCTCGCGCAGCTTCGCCTCGCGGGCCGCCCACTCGGCGGCGGCCAGGCTCTCGCGCGAGCCGTCGAGACCCACGGTGACAGTGCGGGACATGGTCGTACCTCCTACGGGCGCTTCAAGCGCTACGGGCGGGGGATCCGTTGTCAGCATGGCCGCCCGGGAAGGCAGCGCGGAGAGGCCGCAGGGTCCAGAGCAGAGGGCCGAACGGTCCCACCCGCGATCCTGATGTCTCACGTACTCGGGTCATGGGCAGGCTGCGCGGCGTGAGGAGACCCAGGGTGCGGAACCCGGGCGAGCACGCCCCCCGGTGGCGCCGTCTGACGCCCGGGCTCGGAGTGCTCGTCGGCTAGCGCGGCGTGCGTGGCTCAGGGGCGACCTGCTGGCCGGTGTCACGGTGGCGGCGTATCTGGTCCCGCAGGTGATGGCGTACGCGGGTGTGGACGGGCTGCCGCCGGTCGCCGGGCTGTGGGCGATCCTGCCCGCACTGGCCCTCTACGCCCTGCTCGGCTCCTCACGGCTGCTGTCGGTCGGCCCGGAGTCGATGACCGCGCTGATGACGGCGACGGTCGTCGCCCCGCTGGCCGCCGGTGACCCGGCCCGGTACGCCACCCTGACGGCGGCCCTCGCGGTGACGGTCGGTTGGTGCTGTGCGGCCCGGGCTGGGGGCCGGTAGTCCCTGCAGCGGCCCCGGCCGTTTCCGGGTGGCTCGTCGACTCTCGGGATTTCACTCCACCGCGTGGGCGGCCGCCGCCCTGTGTGTCGGTGAGGGCGGCGGCCGCTGCGCGAGTTCTCGCGTCCCCCCTGGCGTGAGAGCTCGCGCGGGAACCCTTGCGGCTTCATAGGGCATGCGGGGAGCGTGCCCACCGACGCGAGCCGCAAGGACCTGGCTCAGCGACTCCTTTCCGACTCGCCCACGAGCTCCGCGCCGACGCGGGCCGCCCACGCCTCGATCGCGGTGAAGTCGCGAAAGTCCCCGCCCTTGCCTAAGCGGAGGATCATCCGGGCGACCCATCCCTTCGCGCCTTCCTCCAGGCAGCCGCCGAAGGTGACATGGTCCCTGGCGTCCAGTCGGTCCATCGTCTTCTTCACGCCCGGCACGGGCGGGATGTCCCGCTCCGAGGCCGAGGCGTCGAGCGGGCCGCTGCTGAACAGCCACAGGGGGCGTTCGGCAAGTTCGCGGCGGTGGCGGCGGACGAAGCGGCGGGCGTCCTTCTGCCAGCGCCCGGCGTACAGTCCGCCACCGACCACCACGGCGTCGTACGACGTCACGCTGTCCACGGACCGGGCCGGCAGGGCCTCGGCCGTGAGGCCTTCCTTGCCCAGGACCGCGGCGATGGCTTCTGCGATCTCCGCGGTCGATCCGTTCGTCGTTCCGTAGGCGACCAGCACGCTGTCGGGCATGGTGGTCCGCCTCCTCTCAAGTCGGTCTCAGATCCTTCGCAGCCAGTCGTCGGCGAAGCCCCGCAGCGCCGGCTCGCCCGTCGAAGGACGCGCGTCGTCCAGCCGATAGGTGAGCTTGTCGACAACCGCGACCACGCCGTCGATCCGGCGTGTCATCGAGACGGCGATCTCCGTCTCGCTCTTGCGTTCCATGTGTCGACGAGGAGGGTGCCGACGCCGCGGTGGTGCAGTCCGTCGGCGACGGCGATGGAGATCTCGGCCTCCTCCTTGCCGCCGCCGGTGTCGTACTCGGCCAGGCCGATCACCTGGCCCTGCTTCTCGGCCAGTAGAGCCCGGTAACCGGGGCAGGGCGGGGCGCAGGCTCGGTCCGCGGCCAACGCGGCCGAGCGCTGGCTCGCTGCGAAGAACCGCAGTCGCAGGTTCTCCGGCGACATCTCCTCGCAGAGCCCTTGCACCTGCTCGTGATCGCCCGCTGCCACGGGGCGGATGCACACGGTGGTGCCGTCCGCGAGCAGGGCATGGACCATGGGCTCGCTGTGTGCGTCGTCCGTCATCGCGGGTCTCCTCCAGCCGTTTGGGCCCTTCGAGCATCCAGCGGGTTCGCACGGCCACCCCATGGGCTGTCCGGGGAGGCTTGGAGGGCCGATCGGCCCTAAAAGCGGCGGCCCGCTCGTGGGTTCGGGGTTGTCAGCTGCTCGCCGGGGAGCGTGTACGAGGGCGGCATCACACCATCGCGTGATGGTCGGCTTCTGTGCTTGCGGTGTCCTCGGCCGTTCGGGCTACGGCGATCGTGCGATCCGGGACGCCGGGTACGGCGCCGGCGTGCGGGGCCCCCGCTCCACCGGAGTGATGGTTCGGGGCCTCCCCGTCGCCTCTGGCCGTACCCACCTGGCCAGGTCGCGTAGGGCAGCGTTCATCAGCGGCCTCCGGCCGCGGGGGCCTCCCGGGATCGGACCACGGACAGGATCCGTGTCGCCGCCCCGGGGTCGAGTACGCCGGGGACCAGTACGCCCAAGACCGTTCGGGGCGCGCGGCTGATCGGACTCACTCCCACTCAGTCCACAGGAACGGTTCGAGGCCAGCAGTCATCAGCCGGGCCACGGTGGTGACCGACCCAGCCGATCACGACTTGCTGGTGCGCACCGGCCCCCGCCCTGGGTGGTCGCCTGCGATGGGGTCTTCTCTTCCCGCGGATCGAGTCCGGGCTCATCGCGGGGCCGGCGATTGTCGGTACTCAGGGCATGGCAGGAGCCTGCACCTGGCATGGAGCCTTCGGTGCCGCGGCAGGGCAACACGCGAGGATGACGGCGCGCGCGTCCATCATCCCGGCTGCCAGCGTGGTTGGCGGATCATTCGGGCGCCGCTCGCCGGGGCCTCAGCGTCCTGCACGTACGCATGGTGCGTCCGGCCGCCCGGGAGCCGGGACGGACGTGGCGAGCGGCCGGACGGTGACCGGGCCGGCCGTGCGCAGCACCCACGGCGGTGGACAGCGGTGGAGAACGGCCGCCGCACGGGTGCTCGGTGCGGTGGCACGGGATACACCGGATCGGTCGCTGATCAGCATCCGGCATCAGGACAGGCCGACGCTGCGGCCGAACGGCCTTTCTACCGTGGGCCGACAGTCCCCCGGTCCGGCAGGCACCCCGGGCCGGACGGCCCATCAGGTGCAGATGCATCGCCACAGGTGCCAGCAGGGCGCTGGCGGAGCCTTCTGGTCCCTCAGACGGGACCTTGGGCCCCTTCAACCTCAACCCGGCCGTCACGCGGCCCACGACAACGCGCTGGGGCCACGCCCCAAAGCGTGGCCCCGGTCCTGCGGCCCTGGCGGTCCTGTGGTCCTGTGGTCCTGTGGTCCTGTGGTCCTGTGGTCCTGCACCGACCGCGTGCGCATTGCTGTCAGCCGACGAACTCCCCCACGGCCGCCTTGAGTTCGGACAGGCCCTTCTTCGCGTCGGCGAAGAACATGCCGGCCTTGGGGTTGGTGTAGAGCTCGTTGTCGACGCCCGCGTAGCCATGTCCCATCGAGCGCTTGATGACCACGACGCTCTTCGCCTGGTCGACATCGAGGATCGGCATACCGGAGATCGCGTTGCCGGGGCGGCGCGCGATCGGGTTGGTGACGTCGTTGGCGCCGATGACCAGGGCGACGTCGGCCTGCGGGAACTCGGGATTGACGTCGTCCATCTCCTTCAGCTGGGTGTAGGGGACGTTGGCCTCCGCCAAGAGCACATTCATGTGGCCCGGCATGCGGCCCGCGACCGGGTGGACCGCGTAGCTGACGTCGATGCCGTGGTCCGTCAGCACCTTGGCCAGGTCGCCGAGTTCGTGCTGGGCCTGGGCGGCGGCCAGACCGTAGCCCGGGACGAAGATGACCTTGCTCGCGTACGCCAGCTGGATCGCGACGTCGTCCGCGGAGATCGACCGCACCTGGGCCGGCGCACCGGATCCGGTCGCCGCCGGTGCGCTGTCGCCGGTGCCGAAGCCGCCGATCACGATGTTGGCGATGGAGCGGTTCATGGCGTCGGCCATCAGCTTGGTGAGGATGCCGCCCGAGGCGCTGACGAGCATGCCGGCGATGATCAGCGCGGTCTCGTCGAGCACGAAGCCGGCCATCGCGACCGCCGACCCGGTGAAGGCGTTCAGCAGGGAGATGACCACCGGCATGTCGGCGCCGCCGATCGGCAGGACCATCGTCACGCCGAAGAGCAGCGCGACCGCCACAAGCCCGTACAGCGCGACCCGGCTGTCCGGTGCCAGCACCAGCCAGACCGTGCCGGCGACGAAGGAGGCCGGCAGCAGAACGTTGAGCAGCCGTGCGCCCGGGAAGACCACGGGTGCCCCGGACACGACGCCCTGCAGCTTGCCCGCCGCGATCAGCGACCCGGAGAACGTGACCGCGCCGATGACGATGTCCAGCGCGCCGGGCAGGGAGACGCGTGCGCCCAGGGCGGCCGGGTGCTCGGTCTGGAGCAGTTCGCCCACCGCGATGAGCGCGGCCGCTCCGCCGCCGACGGCGTTGAAGAGGCTGACCAGTTGGGGCATCGCTGTCATCTGGACCTCGCGGGCGGCCCACAGGCCCAGGGCCGCCCCGAGGACGCCACCCGAGGTCAGGACGAGCCATCCGGTGGTGCTGATCACGTTCTCGTCCAGGATCAGCCACGCGGTGGCGGCGATGGCGACGGCCATGGCCCCGGCGGAGAGAGTGTTGCCGCGGCGGGCCGTCCGCGGGTGGTTCATCAGGTGCAGGCCCATCACGAAGCAGGCGGCCGCGGCCAGGAAGATGTAGTGGACGGCGTTGGAGACGGTGTCCATGACGGTCACACCCCCGCCTTCTGGTTCTGTTCGGCGGACTGGTTCTTCTCGGCGGCCGGCTTCGCCTTGAACATCTCCAGCATCCGGTCCGTGACGACGTAGCCGCCGACGACATTCATGGCGCCGAAGGCCATGGCCACGAAGGCGAGGACGTAGCCGAGCCAGGTGTGGGACTCGGCCGCGATCAGCATCGCGCCGATGACGACGATGCCGTGGACCGAGTTGGAGCCGGACATCAGCGGGGTGTGCAGGGTCGCCGGGACCTTGCTGATGACCTCGATGCCGACCAGCACGCTCAGGACGAACACGGTGATCGCGGTGAGGAGATCGAGGTTGTTCATGAGGGGCCTCCTCCCATGAGTGCGGCCGTGATCTCGTCGGCCGGGTCGAGGTTCAGTTCCCCGTCGCGCACCAGGTGCCCGAGCAGCGCGACGAGGTTGCGGGCGTACGCCGTGGAGGCGGCGGTCGCCATGGCGGAGGGCAGATGCCCGGCGCCGATGAGGGTGACTCCGCCGTCCAGGACGACTGTCTTGTCGGGTTCGGAGCCCTCGACGTTGCCGCCGAGTTCGCTCGCGGCGAGGTCAACGACGACCGAGCCGGGCTTCATCCGCTCGACCACGGCCGCGGTCACCAGCAGGGGCGGCTTGCGGCCCGGCACCTGCGCCGTGGTGATCACGATGTCTGAGCGAGCGATGTGCGTATCCAGTGCCTCCCGCTGGGCCCGCTGTTCCTGTTCGGTCAACTCCCGTGCGTAGCCGCCGAGTTCGGTGCCCTGTTCCCCTTCCGGCGGGCTCTGGACGTCGAGGAACCGGGCGCCCAGCGACTCCACCTCCCCTCGGGATGCGGGGCGTACGTCGTACGCCGAGACGACGGCGCCGAGGCGGCGGGCGGTGGCGATCGCCTGCAGTCCTGCCACTCCGGCACCGAGGATCAGGACTTGGGCGGGACGCGTGGTGCCCGCGGCGGTGGTCAGCATCGGGAAGAACCGGTCGTAGAGGTCGGCCGCGAGGAGGGCCGCCTTGTAGCCGGCGACGGCGGCCTGGGAGGTGAGCGCGTCCATGGACTGGGCGCGGCTGAGGGTGCGGGGCAGCAGATCGAGGCTCACCGTGCGCACGCCGCGCCCGGTCAGGTCCTCGACCAGGGCGGGGTGCCGCAGCGGCTGGAGCAGACCGATCAGGGTCTGCCCGGCGCGCAGCGCCCCTGCGGCCTCCGGGTCGGGCGGGCCGACGCACAGGACGGCGTCCGCGCGTGCGTACAGCTCGTCCGGGGTGACGACGGTCGCGCCGGCGTCGGCGTATTCGGCGTCGGTGAACCAGGCGCCGGATCCGGCTCCGGTCTCGATCAGGACGTCGAGTCCGGCCCGGCGCAGGAGGGTTACGGCCTCGGGGACGAGGGCGACACGGCGTTCGCCGGGCGCCCGCTCCCGTACGGCACCTACGGTGACGGTTCCCATGATCTGTTGCCTCTCCCTGTGGCCCGGTCGATCTGGTGGATGCCGGGCCGCAGAACTCTCAGAACTCGAAGACGAGCCGGGCTTCGGCCCGTCCGCCGAGGACCTCGTCGAAGGACTCGTTGACCTGCTCCAGGCGCCGCTGCTCGGCGATCACCTGGGTGCGTCCGGCCGCGTGCAGCGCGAACACCTCGGCCAGGTCCTGACGGGTGCCGACGATGGAGCCGATGACGGAGATCCCGCCGAGCACGGTCTCGAAGATCGGCACGTTGATCGACGCGTTGTCGGCGGGCAGGCCGACCATCACCAGGCGCCCGCCGCGGTTCAGGGACCGGTAGGCCTGCTCGAAGGCCTTGGCGCTCGCGGCCAACACCACGGCCACGTCCGCTCCGCCGGCCTGCCTGATCTCCTCGACCGGGTCGTGCGTGCGGGCGTTGACGATCTGGTCGGCGCCGAGCTTGTGGGCGAGGCCCAGCTTGTCCGGTTCGAGGTCGACGGCGGTGACGAAGCCGCCGACGAGTCGCGCGTACTGCACCGCCAGGTGGCCGAGGCCGCCGATGCCGAAGACGGCGACCCGCTCGGCCGGGACCACGTTCGCGACCTTGATCGCCTTGTACGTGGTGACGCCGGCGCAGGTCAGCGGCGCCGCGTCGAAGGACGACACGCCGTCGGGGACCTGAACGACCGCGCCCGCGTCTGCGACGGCGTACTCGGCGTAGCAACCGTCCACGGAGTAGCCGGAGTTGACCTGGCTCTGGCAGAGGGTCTCCCAACCGGAGACGCAGTAGCGGCAGGTGCCGCAGGACGAGCCGAGCCATGGGATGGCGACCCGCTTGCCGATCAGGTCCTCGGAGACGCCGTCGCCGACGGCCTGGACGGGGCCGATGCCCTCGTGGCCGGGGATGAACGGCGGCTGCGGCTTGACGGGCCAGTCGCCGTGGGCGGCGTGGATGTCGGTGTGGCAGAGGCCGGAGGCCTCCATGCGGACGAGCACCTGGCCGGGGCCGGGCTCGGGGACGGGCAGGTCCTGGATCTCCAGGGGCTTGCCGAAGTCGGTGACGACTGCTGCCTTCATGATCAGCTCCTCGGATGGCGGGTGTGTTCGGGCCCGGGTCTCGTCCGGGTCCTGTATGTGGGTGACGAAGCGCAGCCCGTCCCCTGCTGCGAGGGAGAAGCCGCCCGGTGTTCCCTCCTCGACGTCCAGGACGAGGCGCGGGCGGCCGAGTGCCTGGTACAGGTCGGCGTCGATGTGGAAGGTGCAGCCGTCCAGGACGCCGAGCAGCATGTCGCCCTCGCCGAGGGCGAATTCGTCGCCGGGGAAGCACATCGGATCGCTGCCGTCGCAGCAGCCGCCGGACTGGACGAACATCACCGGCCTGCCATGGGCGGCGCGCAGGGCCGCGATGGCCTTGTGCGCCGCCCGGGTGGCGGTGACGCGCCCGGCGTTGCCGTTGTGAAGCGTCGCGGGCATGTCGGTGCACCTCTTCAGATCCGCAGGAACTGGTGCAGGAACTGCAGGAACTGGTGGACCTGGCGGTCCGCTCAGAACAGCCCGAGCGGCTTGGTGCCGTAGCTGACCAGCAGGTTCTTGGTCTGGCTGTAGTGCTCGAGCATCATCTTGTGCGTCTCGCGGCCGATGCCGGAGACCTTGTAGCCACCGAACGCGGCACCCGCGGGGTACTGGTGGTAGCAGTTCGTCCAGACGCGGCCCGCCTTGATGGCGCGGCCCATCCGGTAGGTGCGTCCGGTGTCGCGGCTCCACACGCCGGCCCCGAGGCCGTACAGCGTGTCGTTGGCGATCTCGAGCGCCTCGGCCTCGTCCTTGAAGGTGGTGACCGCGAGGACGGGACCGAAGATCTCCTCCTGGAAGACCCGCATCTTGTTGTGGCCCTTGAGGACGGTCGGCTCGTAGAAGAAGCCGTCCGTGAACTCCCCGCCGATGGACGGACGGTGGCCGCCCGCGAGCAGTTCGGCGCCCTCCTTCAGGCCGATCTCGACGTAGGAGCCGATCTTCTCGACCTGCTGACGGGAGACCTGGGGGCCGATCATGGTCGCCGGGTCGAGCGGATTGCCCTGCTTGATGGCACGGATCCGCTCCAGGCAACGGCCCATGAACTCCTCGTAGATGTCCTCCTGGATCAGGGCGCGCGAGGGGCAGGTGCAGACCTCGCCCTTGTTGAACGCGTACAGCACGAGTCCCTCGACGGCCTTGTTCAGGAAGTCGTCGTCCTCGGCGGCCACGTCGTTGAAGAAGATGTTCGGCGACTTGCCGCCCAGCTCCAGGGTGACCGGGATGATGTTCTCGGACGCGTACTGCATGATCAGCCGACCGGTGGTGGTCTCTCCGGTGAAGGCGACCTTGGCGATGCGCTTGTTGGTGGCCAGCGCCTTGCCGATGGCGGCGCCCGGGCCGTTCACGACGTTGACGACACCGGCGGGGAGGATGTCGCCGATGACCTCCATCAGCTTCAGGATCGACCACGGGGTCGGCGAGGCGGGCTTGAGGACCGAGGCGTTGCCCGCGGCGAGCGCCGGGGCCAGCTTCCACGCGGCCATCAGCAGCGGGAAGTTGAACGGAATGATCTGTCCGACCACGCCCAACGGCTCGTGGAAGTGGTAGGCGATCAGGTCCTTGTCGATCTCGGTGATCGAGCTCTCCTCGGCGCGTATCGCGGCCGCGAAGTAGCGGAAGTGGTCGGCGGCGAGCGGGATGTCGGCGGCGAGGGTCTCACGGACGGGCTTGCCGTTGTCCCAGCTCTCGGCGACGGCGAGTTCCTCGCGGTGGGCGTCGATGGCGTCGGCCACCTTGTTCAGCACCGCGGCCCGCTGAGCGGTGGACGCCTCGCCCCACTTGTCCTTCGCGGCGTGCGCGGCGTCCAGGGCGAGTTCGATGTCCTGGGGGCCCGACTTGGGGACCTCGCAGAACGGCTTGGCGGTGGCGGGGCTCAGGTCGGGTGAGTACTCACCGGTGGTGGGCGCCTGCCACTTGCCGCCGATGAAGTTCTCGTAGCGGGGCGAGACGTCGACGGGGCTGCCCGTCGCACCCGGAGGCTCGTATGTCATGATCGTCACCTTTCGCGAGGGTTGTGGTGATGCTCAGCACGCTAGGAGCGGGAACGCTGCAACACCGCTGCATGTCGTCCGGCCTGCGGCTGAAGAGCTGATGCGGCATCCAGACCGCGGGCCCGTGCTGCCGCGGCAGCACGCTGCGCCGAGCCGCCCGGCAGTCTGTGAGCGAGCGTGAGCCACGCGAGCGAGTCCTCGGCGCCCCAGGCCGCGTTCACCCAGCGGCGCAGCAGCCCGGCATCGTCACTGCCGAGGACGGCACCGCGCAACTGCTGCTCCAGGGCCCGCCGGTGCTCGACGACGGCCGGTGCCTCGGAGCGCGGCAGCAGCGGGCCGCGGTAGCAGGCCAGCGCCTCGTCCACCCGCCCTTCGGCGAGCAGCGCCGAGACCTCCCCGAAGTCGGTGCGCACCGGGCAGAGGAGCGCGTACGGTCGCGAGCCGAGCAGGGCCGGGCCGAGCACCGCGCGCAGCCGGGTCATCTCGGCCCGCAGGGTCGAAGGAGGCACCTCCCGCTCCGACAGGTCCACAGCCAGCCGGTCGCCGTGCACGCCCCGGCCCTCCAGGGCGAGCGCCACCACGATCTCGCTGTGGCGCGGGCTCAGCCGGTGGACGCGTCCGGCGCTCTCCAGCAGGGCACAGTCCCGGCCCAGTGCGGCCAGCCCTACACCCGCCCCACATCCGGCGGAGGACGCGTGCGGCACCCACCCGTCCGGGCCGAGCGGAGTCGGCGGTACTGGCAGTGCACGGGCGAGCTCCGCCTCGGCCAACAGCGCGGCTCCGCGCACCGCAGCGAGGGCGGGTGGCGTGGCGATGGTGGGGCCCCCGGAAAGGTCGACCACACCGAGCAGGCGCCCGGTGCCGGGGTCGCGCACGGGGGCAGCGGCGCACGACCAGTCATGCACGGCAGAGTTGTAGTGCTCGCCGGCCACGATCTGAACGGGCTGTCCGACCTCCAGCGCCGTGCCCGGGGCGTTGGTCCCGGCCTGCGCCTCGGACCACACGGCCCCCGCCACGAAGTGCATCCGCTCGGCGCGCCGCAAGGCCGCGGAATCCCCCTCTACCCACAGCAGGGTCCCGTCGGCGTCACCGACCGCGAAGAGGTGCCCGTCATCGGCGACACCGGCTCCCAACAGCTCCCGCAACAGGTGCAGTACGGCGGCAAGCGGATGGCCCCGCCGGTACGCGGCCAGCTCCTCGGATGTCCTGAACAGGGGCGGCAGACGACTGCCGTCGGGCCGTACGCCGCACGCCGTGCAGCGACTCCACGAGTCGGCCACCAGACGCCGCACTCCTGACGGTGACGGCGTGCCGAGCGAGGTCACGAACTGCTCGTGCACGGTGCGCAGCGCGGACGCAGAGGCGGATGTGGAGGTGGAAATGGGGCTGGAGGCGGATGTCGAGGCAGCGGTGGAAGTGTCCATGGCACCTCCCTCGTGCCTTGCTTCCGGTTGGGTCACACCAACCTCACCGGCAGTCAACAGCGGGTTGTAGAGGCCGAATGGCCCCCTTCTCAGGGGCCGTTCGGCCTGCCGCGGACCAGCGCCAAGGGTCAGCGGGCCTGGGAAGAACCGACGGCGCGAGCGCCGTCCCGGTTGGGGGGGACGGGGAGCCCCTCACAGTTACCCGAAGCCGACGCCCGCACCTGATTCCATGTTCAGTCGGCAGGAACGTATTCAGGAGGGACAACCGGACGAGGATGAGGGCCCGTTGGGGTCTTGCGCCTCGTGCTCCTCTGCGTGCCGTTGCCTCTCATGGGCCGAACGGCCCTCAGCGCGACGGCCCATTGGCCTCTGTGCCCACGGTTCGCAGATCCGTCACCGTACCGGGCATGGAGTTCTTGCCCGTCGCGCACGGAGGGATGCACGCATGCTGAAACGGTTCCGCGAGGTGTTGCTGTGGCGCTGGCGGCGCAACCCGCTCAAGCGCCGCTCGGACTTCACCGAAGCCTGGGTCGGCCTGGCTACGGTGACGGCGGTGCTGTTCGCCGCGCCGACGGTGGGTGTGACCGCGGCTGTCGTCGCCGAGCGTTCCGCGCTCACGGAGTCCCAAGGACTGCGTCACGTCACCGCGAAACTCGTCGAGGACGCCCCCGCGGCGACCGTGGCGCGGTTCTCGGGCGTGGCGGACGACGAACTCGTCCGTGCGACCGTGCGGTGGACGACGGATGGCTCCTCCAGGACCGGGACGGCCCTGGTGGCAGCGGACCGCAAGGCCGGCTCACGGACGACGGTGTGGCTCGACGCATCCGACCGTGTTCACCCCGCGCCACCCACCCCCGCCCAAGCCAGGGCACAAGGAGTAGTGACCGGTACGTCCGCCGCGGTGGGTGCGGCTCTCCTGGTACTGGGCCTCCGGTGGGCCGCCCGGGCACGGCTGGACCGGCGCCGATGGGCGCAGTGGGAACGGGACTGGGCCGCGTTCGACGCGCACCGGGGCCACCGGCACGCATGACGGCCCGTCGGTGACGCGTGTTCGCCGCGACCCGGACCCGCCCCGGCCGGGGCCGCTGCTCTGCTTCAAGCTCCCCGCCTTGGATGGCCGTGGGCGGCCAGGAACGCATCGGCCCATCCCCCCTCCACCCGGGATGCATCGTCCAAGCCGTCCGGGTGAAACCGCGATCGTCCGCCGGCCAGTGGAGCGGAAGCGGCATCGTGACCTGCTTCTCTGGGCCACCTGACCGATCCGATGGACCGCCCGGCCGGGAAGGACCCACCCCCATGCGCTACGCCGTCCTCGGCACCGGCATCGTCGGCCGGACCATCGCAGCCAAGCTCGCCTCCCTGGGCAACGAGATCGTCATCGGCACCCGCGATCCCGCGGCGACCCTCGCCCGTACCGAACCGGACGCCATGGGCACCCCGCCCTTCGCCACCTGGAACGCGGCTCACCCCACCGTGGAGCTGCGGTCCTTCGCCGAAACCGCCACCCTCGGCGAGAGGGTCGTCAACGCCACCGCGGGCACCGTCACGCTCGAAGCCCTGAACGCCGCAGGCAGCGCGAACCTGGCGGGAAAGGTCCTCATCGACATCGCCAACCCGCTCGACTCCTCCCGGGGGATGCCGCCCCCGCTGAATCCGGTCAACACCGACAGCCTCGGCGAACAGGTCCAGCGCGCCTTCCCCGACGCCCGCGTCGTGAAGACCCTCAACACCATGAACTGCCGCCTCATGGTCGAGCCCGACCGTGTCTCCGGAACCCACAACGTCTTCGTCTCCGGCGAGGACACCGGCGCCAAGAAGCAGGTCACCGAGATGCTGGTCTCCTTCGGGTGGCCCGAGAGCAGCGTCATCGACCTCGGCGGCATCGAGACCGCCCGAGGCGCCGAGATGCTGCTGCCGATCTGGCTGCGCCTCTACAGCACCCTCGGCCACACCGACTTCAACTTCCACATCCAGGGCGCCGGCTAGCACGCCCCGACGCAGGTGTCAGTGCCCGTCCTGCTTGGCCCGGCCCCGGACCTGCGAGGCGATGACGGCGGCCTGGACGCGCCGCTCGACGCCGAGCTTGGCCAGCAGACGGGAGATGTGGTTCTTCACCGTCTTCTCCGCGAGATAGAGCCGCTGGCCGATCTGCCGGTTGGTCAGCCCCTTACCGATCAGTGCCAGAATCTCCCGCTCCCGCTCGGTCAGGTCCGGCAAAGCATCCTGTTCCGGTTCCTTGGTCTGCTCACCGCGCAGCCGGGCCATCAGCTTGGTGGTGGCGCTGGCGTCGAGCAAGGACTGGCCCGCGGCCACCGTACGGACTGCCGACACCAGGTCGGAGCCCTGGATCTGCTTCAGCACGTACCCGGACGCCCCTGCCATGATCGAGTCCAGCAGCGCCTCCTCGTCATCGAACGAGGTCAGCATCAGACAGGCCAGCTCCGGCATGTGCGAGCGCAGCTCCCGGCACACGGTCACACCGTCCCCGTCGGGCAGTCGGACATCGAGCACCGCGACCTGGGGACGCAGGGCGGGAACCCGCACCAGGGCCTGCTCGGCAGTGGCCGCCTCGCCGATCACGGTGATGTCCGGCTCGTCGTTCAGCAGGTCGCGAACCCCACGCCGTACCACCTCGTGGTCGTCCAGCAGGAAGACCCGGATCGGGCTCTCGGCGCCGGGCTGCTCGCTGTCCACCATCGAATACTCCTCGTCGTACGTCGTGATCATGCCCTGGGGTCATGCGGGCGTGCGCCGATGACCAGTCGGGGATCCGGTCGGGGATCCGGTCGGGGATCCGGTCGGGGATCCGGTCGGGGATCCTTCCCGCTTCAGAGCGTAACGGCCCGGGCCGGGCAGTCCCGATTCCCCGCTGCCGGGCTTTACGGAAGCGGGTTCGGGATGGCTGAGGGCCGACCGGCCCACCGGACGGGACATCCGGCACCTCCCTCCCAGTGGGTACCCGTTCGACGCTGGAAGGCCACAGAACTGCCCTATGAGGCTGAGGAGCGCGACACCATGGACCGTTACGTGTACGACTTCCACCAGGGCGGCCGTGACATGGCCGACCTGCTCGGCGGCAAGGGAGCGAACCTGGCCGAGATGACCCGGCTCGGACTGCCCGTGCCGCCCGGTTTCATCATCACCACCGAGGCCTGCCGGGCATTCCTGGCGACGGGTGCCGAGCCCGAGGGGCTGTTCCGGGAGGTCTCCCGCCACCTGGCCGCGCTGGAGGAGTCCGCCGGACGCCGTGTGGGTCAGCCCGACGATCCGCTGCTGCTGTCCGTGCGCTCCGGGGCACGGTTCTCCATGCCCGGGATGATGGAGACGGTCCTGGACATCGGCCTGAACGACGACTCCGTGCTGGGGCTGGCCAAGGTGTCCGGCAACGAGCGGTTCGCCTGGGACTCCTACCGCCGCCTGGTCCAGATGTTCGGCAGTACGGTCATGGGGGTCGACTCCGCGCTGTTCGAGCAGGCCATCACGCTGCTGAAGGACTTCCGGGGCGTCCTGGACGATGTGCACCTGGACGCCGGCGATCTCGCCCAGCTGGTAGAGACGTACAAGAACCTGATCCACGACGAGACCGGCGAGGACTTCCCACAGTCTCCCGCCGAGCAGCTGCGCCGGGCCATCCTCGCGGTCTTCCAGTCCTGGAACGGCGACCGCGCCCGCCTGTACCGCAGGCGCGAGCACATCCCGGACGACCTGGGCACCGCCGTCACCGTCCAGCGCATGGTGTACGGCAACCTCGGCCCCGACTCCGGCAGCGGCGTCGCCTTCACCCGCGACCCGGCCAGCGGCCGCCCCGGCCTGTACGGCGACTACCTGCCCAACGCCCAGGGTGAGGACGTCGTCGCCGGCATCCGCAGCACCGTGCCCCTGGCCGAACTGGAACGCCTCGACACACGGTCGTACCGACAGCTGCTCACCCACATGCGCAGCCTGGAGAACCACTACCGGGACCTGTGCGACATCGAGTTCACCATCGAGCGCGGCACCCTTTGGATGCTGCAGACCCGAGTGGGAAAGCGCACCGCCGAAGCCGCGTTCACCATCGCAGCGGAGCTGGTCGACGAGCAGCTCATCACCCCGGACGAGGGGCTGGCACGGGTGAGTGGGGAGGGACTGGCCCGGCTGATGTTCCCCCGCTTCGATGCCTCGGCCACGGGTGAGGCGCTCGCCCACGGCCTGCCCGCCTCGCCGGGCGCCGCGGTCGGCTCCGCCGTCTTCGACTCCGCCACAGCCGTACGGCGCGCCGCGGCCGGCGAGAAGGTGATCCTCGTACGCCAGGAGACCACCCCCGACGACCTGCCGGGCATGGTCGCCGCCCAGGCTGTGCTGACCAGCCGGGGCGGCAAGACCAGCCACGCGGCTGTGGTCGCCCGTGGCATGGGCAAGGTCTGCGTGTGCGGCGCCGAGGAACTCACCGTCGACCTCGAGCGCCGGCGTTTCACCACCCGTGACGGCACTGTCGTCGAGGAAAGAACGGTCATCTCGGTGGACGGCTCCGCCGGGGCCGTGTACCCGGGCGCGGCCCCGCTGGTCGACTCCGAGGTCATGCGGTACCTGGAGACCGGTGAGCGGTCGGAGGGCGTGGTGACCGCGGTCGCCCGCGCCCTGGAACAGGCCGACGGCGCACGGCGGTTGGAGGTGCGGGCCAACGCGGACACCCCCGAGGACGCCGCGCGCGCCCGCCGGTTCGGCGCGCAGGGCATCGGTCTGTGCCGTACCGAGCACATGTTCCTCGGCGAGCGCCGCAAGCTGGTCGAGGAGATGATCCTCGCCCGCGACGATTTCATGCGCGAGCGTGCGCTCGCTGCCCTGCTCCCCCTGCAACGGCAGGACTTCATCGGCATCCTGGAGGCGATGGACGGCCTGCCGGTCACCATCCGCCTCCTCGACCCGCCCCTGCACGAGTTCCTGCCCGACCGCACCGAACTCGCCGTACGCATCGCCACCGCAGAGGCCCGGGGCGACCTCCCGGACCCGCACGACGCCGAGTTGCTCGACGCGGTGAGCCACATGCATGAGGAGAACCCGATGCTCGGCCTGCGCGGTGTCCGCCTCGGCCTGGTGGTGCCCGGTCTGGTCGCCATGCAGGTGAGGGCCATCGCCGAAGCCGTGGTCGAACGCACGAGGGTCGGAGGCTCCCCCAAGGCCGAGATCATGGTGCCGCTCGTCGGCGCCGTCGAGGAACTGCGGATCGAGCGCGACGAGGTGCGACGGGTACTGGCCGAGGTCTCCGCAGAGACCGGTATTCCCGTCACATGCCCGGTCGGCACCATGATCGAGCTGCCCCGCGCCGCGCTCACGGCGGCTCGGATCGCCGAGCAGGCGGAGTTCTTCTCCTTCGGCACGAACGACCTCACCCAGACCACCTGGGGCTTCTCCCGCGACGACGTCGAGGCCGAGTTCTTCTCCGCCTACCTGGACAAGGGCATCTTCAGCACCTCACCGTTCGAGACCCTCGACCGGGAGGGCGTGGGCCGACTGGTCCAGATCGCGGTCGCCGAGGGCCGCGCGACGCGGCCGGACCTGAAGATCGGCGTCTGCGGCGAACACGGCGGCGACCCCGACTCGGTCCACTTCTTCCACGGCGAGGGACTGGACTACGTCTCCTGCTCCCCGTTCCGCGTCCCGGTGGCCCGCCTGGAGGCCGGACGAGCCGCGCTGTCGGGGACCCGGGGCAGCGACAGCCGGTGACGCGCGTCCAGGCCCCGCCCCTTGGCCTCAGCGGCTTGGGGGCGGGACCCGGCCGTGCCACAGCCCTCAGGGGTCGTACGGGGGGGATGAAGTGCCGTATCGACGACAGCCCCGCCCGAGAGGCACGCCTCACGCGAGGATCGGGGCACGGGTGGGCTCCGACAAGCACTGAGAGGTCACTGCACCAACGGGTTCGGCTGACGAACCACAGCCGCGCCCAGGCCTTGCCCAGACTCCAGCCGGCGCCGGCGCCCCGGCCGCGAGGGCGATCAGAACGACGGTGTACTCGCGCTCCGGCTCCGCCCTCCACGGCAAGCGGTCACCGTCGTCGGGATGCTCGTGGTCCACGAACGTTCGGCGGAGCCGCCCGCTCGTGGTCCACGAACGTTCGGCGGAGCCGCCAGGAAGCGGAGATCCACTCCGTACAGGGTGCGACCGCCGATCAGCTCGCGCCCGGTGACCAGTTCGGGTTCGATGCGGACGAAGACCGGATCGGGCCAGGGCACCCAGGGGCGCGGGCCGGTCCGGGCCAGCCGTTCGTGCTCGGCCGGGTCGGTCACCATCGTGACGGTGCCGGTGACGACGACACTCCAACCCGAGTGAGCGGTCGCGTCGACCTCGTCGGCTTCGAAGGCGACCACCGCGCCGACGATCGCACGGACCAGTTCCGAAGTCGCCGAGGTGCACAGCAACACCGCACCATCGGTGTCCAGCGAGAAGTTGACCGGCAGTACCGCGGGCAAGGCCCGGCGCGTGTGGACGATACGACCGACGGGCGCCTTCGCCAGCAGACGGAGGCACTCCTGCCGCTCCAGTTCACGGAAACCGTCGTTCGGATACATCATCCAGTCCGTCTTTCGCCCAACGCAGCAAGTCCTTCAGCAGGAGTCCATCCTTGGCGGGACGAGGACGAACCGTGAGGGCCCATCGGTCCCGACCGTGCCGGAGAACGGCCTCTGTCGGGCCCCCTGCTCCGCCGGCCGTCAGCCGACGGTCAGATCGGGGCGGACGAGCGTGCCCGACCTGCCATGGACGATCTCGTACGCCGCATCGAGTGCACCGATCGCGGCCAGGCCACCCGTGCGTTCGACGAACCGGGCCGCGGCCTCCGTCTTGGGACCCATCGAACCGTCGGGAAACCTGCCACGGCGCAGGTCGTCGGGTGTGGCGTCGAGGAGGGGCTGCTGGTCCGGGGTGCCGTAGTCGGCGTAGACGTTCGGAACGTCCGTGAGGATGAGCAGGAAGTCCGCCTTGAGGTCCTCGGCGAGCAGGGCCGCGGTGAGGTCCTTGTCGATCACCGCGTCAACTCCGTACAGCGCGCCGGTGTCGAGGTCGGCGGTGACGGGGATGCCTCCGCCGCCGGCGCAGACGACCAGCGCTCCGCAAGCGAGCAGGTCATGGATGGTGTCGGTCTCCACGATCTCCTGAGGTGACGGGGAGGCGACGACCCGGCGCCAGCCGGTGGTGTCCTGGGCGATGTGCCAGCCGCGCTTCCGGGCGAGTGACCGGGCGATGTCCCGGGGGTACACCTGCCCGACGAACTTGGTGGGGCGCGCGAAGGCCGGATCGTCGGCCCGCACGAGAGTGTGGGTCACCAGTGCGGCGATCTTGCGGCCGGGCAGGGCGTTGTACATGCTGCGGGCCAGCAGCGAGCCGATCATGCCCTCGGTCTGGGCGCCGAGCAGGTCCAGCGGGTAGGGGGCACTCAGCGCGGGATCAGACGCGCTCTCCATGGCGAGCAGGCCGATCTGCGGGCCGTTGCCGTGGGTGAGGACGACCTCGTGCTCGTGCGCGAGGGCGGCGACGGCCGTGGCGACGCGGTCGATGTTCACCTGTTGCACGGCCGCGTCAGGGCGTTCGCCCCGGTGCAGCAGGGCGTTGCCGCCGAGGGCTATGACGATGCGCATGGTTCAGTCCTCCAGAGTGGCGACGAGCACGGCCTTTATGGTGTGCAACCGGTTCTCCGCCTGGTCGAAGACGATGGAGGCGGATGAGGAGAAGACCTCGTCGGTGACTTCCAGTGCGTCCGGGCCGTAGTTGTGGAGTACTTCCTCGCCGAGCCGGGTGTGGTGGTCGTGGAGGGCCGGCAGGCAGTGCATGAACTTGACGTCCGGGTTGCTGGTGGCCGCGACTGTCTTGTCGTTGACCTGGTACGGCAGCAACAGGCCAATACTCCCCCAGCCTTCGGCCGGGGGGACCCCCATCTCGCTCCGCTCGCCCCAGGTCTCGAGGGGCTCCCCCATGGAGACCCAGACATCGGTGTAGAGGAAGTCGGCCTCACGTACGCCCGTTTCGACGTCCTCGGTGAGGGTGATCCGGGCCCCGCTCCGCTCGGCGAGCGAGCGGCAGGCAGTGACCAGCCCGGGTTCCGGCCACAGCCCGGCGGGCGCGGCGATGCGTACGTCCATGCCGAGCAGGGCGCCCATGGCCAGGAGGGAATTGCCCATGTTGTTGCGGGCGTCCCCGAGGTAGCAGTAGGCGATCTCGGGCAGAGGCTTGCGGGTGTGCTCGCGCATGGTGAGGACGTCGCACAGGCTCTGGGTCGGGTGCGCGGTGTCGGTCAGACCGTTGTAGACGGGGACACCGGAGTGGGCGGCGAGTTCCGTGACGGTCGACTGGGCTGAGCCGCGGTACTCGATGGCATCAAACATGCGGCCGAGCACGCGTGCCGTGTCGGCGACGGACTCCTTGGCTCCCATGTGAGTGTCGCCCGGACCGAGGTAGGTGGTCGCGGCGCCCTGGTCGGCGGCAGTGACCTCGAAGGCGCAGCGAGTGCGGGTGGAGGTCTTCTCGAAAATCAGCGCGAGGTGTCTGCCGGTCAGGCGTGGTCGCTCCGTGCCGCCGCGCCGGGCGGCCTTGAGGTCGGCGGCGAGGTCGAGGAGGTGGTGGATCTCGGCGGCGGTGAAGTCGAGTTCGCTCAGGTAGGAGCGGCCTCGCAGGTCTATGGTCATGGTGGCCCTCCGTTCGGTCAGGCAACCGCGTCGCGTTGGACCGGGCAGCTCATGCAGCGCGGTCCGCCGCGGCCACGGCCCAGTTCGGCGCCGGCGATGGTGACGATCTCGATGCCCTGCTTGCGTAGGTAGGTGTTGGTGGTCACGTTGCGCTCGTAGCCGACGACCACGCCCGGGGCGACAGCGAGGAAGTTGCTGCCGTCGTCCCACTGCTCACGCTCGGCGCCCCGGGTGTCCTGCGGCGCGGAGAGCATCCGGACCTTGTCCAGGTCGAGGGCCTCGGCCAGAGCGGAGGCCAGATCCGAGTTGGGGATCACGTCGAAACCGGCCTCACGGACGGTGCTGGGGGTGAGCGTCCAGGAGCGCAGGGAGTCCGCGAGGCCCGGATAGATGGTGAAGGCGTCGCGGTCGACCATGGTGAGCACGGTGTCCAGGTGCATATAGGCGCGTGTGGCGGGGAGTTGGACCGCGACCAGCCGGTTCGCCGTGCCGGTGGTGAAGAGCCGGGCGGCCAGGTTCTCCACGGCCTGGGCCGTGGTCCGCTCCCCCATGCCGACCATGACGGCACCGTTTCCGAGGACGTGGACGTCACCACCCTCGAGGGTGCCCACTGCGCCGTCGAGGATCGGCGCGGGCGCGGCGGAGGCGAACCTCGGGTGGAAGCGGTAGATGACCTCGGCGTGCAGGCTCTCGCGCCGCCGGGCCGGCTTGGCCATCGGGTTGACCGACACCTGGTCGTACACCCAGCAGGAGTTGTCGCGGGGGAAGAGGTGGTTGGGCAGCGGCGCGAGAGCGAAGTCCTCGGCGTCCAGGGCGCTCCAGACCAGGCTGTGCGGGGTGGCGAGCGGCAGGTCACTCTTGAGCAGGCCACCGATCAGGTAGCCGGCGAGGGTCTCCCCGTCCAGTTCGGCGCACAGCTCACGCACCGGGTCCACCAGGGAGGGGCCAACGCTCGCGGGTGTGACGACGCGGTCCAGGAGCCAGTCGCGGGCCTCCGGCACGTCCAGTGTCCCGGCCAGCAGGTCGGCGAAGTAGTGCACGCGAGCGCCGTGGTCGCGCAGGACCTGCGCGAAGGCGTCGTGCTCCTCGCGGGCACGCTTGGCCCACAGGATGTCGTCGAAGAGCAGGGCGTCGACGTTGCGCGGGGTCAGCCGGGACAGTTCGAGACCGGGGCGGTGGAGGATCACTTGGCGGAGTCGGCCGACCTCGGAGTCGACGTGGAAGGTGTTCATGGCGAGCTTCCTCGGGCCGTACGGACGTGGTCAGTCGTGCTGCCGTGGCGTGTACTTCGGGGAGCCGCCAGTGCGGTACCTCCGCCTCCCCCGAGAGCTCCCCTTGGCCGTTATGACGTCTCAGGCGCCCTTGCCCGAGTGACCGTGGCCGCCGGCTGCGCGGGCACCGTCTCGCCGTACTCACCGCGGTCGCGCTTCAGCCAGACGTAGACCGGCAGGCCGAGCAGCAGCACGAACAGCCCGTAGTAGACGGTCTGGTAGCCGCTGCCCTGGATCGACCAGTACGAGAAGGCCATCGCGAGCGCGGCGACGGTGACGTCCCGGGCCAGCTGCCTCGGCTTCAGGCTTTCCCGGCCACGTACCAGCAGCCAGTACAGCTGGGCGGCGGCGGAGAACAGGTACGGGATCACGGCGGTGAGCACGCTCAGCAGGACGATCTTGGTGAAGACGTCCTCGAAGCGCGTGTAGCTGAACACGGTGATCAGCGAGGCGAGCAGGGTCGAGGCGACGATGCCGAAGACCGGGACGCCGCTCTCTCCGCGCAGCTTGGCGAAGGTCCCGGGGAAGAGTCCGTCGCGGGCGGCGGCGTAGGGCATCTCCGCGCACAGCATGGTCCAGCCGTTGAGGGCGCCGATACCGGAGACGATGGCGGCCACGGCGACCGCGTCGCCCGCCCAGGTGCCGCCGAAGATGTTGTTCGCGGCGTCGGTGAACGGCGCGGTGGAGGCGCCGAGTTCGCCGTGCGAGACGGTACCGAAGACGGCGAGGGTGCCCAGGATGTAGATGACGGCGCAGACGAGCGTGCCGTACACGGTGGCCCGTGGCACGTTCCGGCCCGGCTCGCGCACGCGGCCCGCGACCACGGAAGCGGCCTCCAGCCCGAGATAGCTGAACAGGGCGATGGCCGCGGCGGCGGAGATCGCACCCAACGCCGACCGGCCACTGGCGTTGAAGGCGCCGAAGTTGTCCGGGTCGATGAACAACAGCCCGATCGTGGCCATGAACACCAGCGGCACGAACTTCAGCACGGTGGTGATCACTTGGAATGCGCCGGTGTTTCGCACACCGGTGAGGTTGATCGCAGCGGGGATCCACAGGCCGATCAGGGCAATGAGCACCGAGATCCCGGTCCTGTGCCCGGTGTTGACGAACACCTCGACATAGCCGACCCAGGCCACCACGATCGCGGCGTTCCCCGCCCACGCGGTGATCCAGTACGACCAGGCGTTGAGGAACCCGGCGAACTCCCCGAAGGCCTCACGGGCGTAGACATACGGCCCGCCGCTCGCCGGAACCCGCTTCGACAGTGCCCCGAACGTCACGGCCAGCGCGAGCGCGCCGAGCGTGACGGCGACGAACGCCACGAGCGAGATGGGCCCGTACGGGGCGAGGGCCGACGGCAGGGCGAAGACCCCGGTTCCGATGATGCTGCCGATCACGAGCGCGGAGGCCGCGGGAAGGCCAAGTGCCGCCTTCGGGGCGGCTGGTGCGTCGTCGTCGGCGGCGGCTTCGGATCCTTTGGGGGGCGCGGACATGGCTGTGCTCCTTGGGTTGATCGCAGAGAGGGAGTCGATCCACGATTGATCCTGCTGCTCCACGGCGACCAGGGGGTGAGTGGCCACAAGTCCCCCTGTTGGCCCGTTGGTCCCGAGTGCCGGAGGCTCACTCGCCTCCGGAGTTGCGTCGATGCGTGGATTCAGTTGTGCGGGACGACGGCGACCGGGCAGCCGACGTGGTGCAGCACCGCGTGCGTGACGGGACCGATGTGACTGCCCAGACGGCCGTCCCGCGTCCGGCGGCCCACGACGACGAGGGAGGCCCCGGTGGACGCGCGCACGAGTTCGGCGGTGACCCGGCCTTCGGCCACGGTCTCGACGACAGGGACACCGGGGAACTTCTCGCACCACGGGCGCAGCGTCGCGACAACGGTGCGTTCCTGCGCGGCGAGCAGTTCCGGTCCGGGCACGGGCTCGGGTCGACTGTCCTCGGTGAGTTCGGACGACGCGCTGAAGACGTGGATCACGTGCAGCCTGGCGTCGCGGCGGCGGGCGGACTCGAAGGCGAACTCGATCAGTTCGTCGCAGGGGCGGCGGGTATCCAGTCCGAGGACCACGTCACGGTAGGGCGTTTCGGGGATCTCCTCGGGTGAGACGCCGTCCACGGCCGGCAGGTGTTCACCCGCCGGCGCCTGGCCCGCGCGGACGAGCACCACGGGACGCGGAGACCGGGCGACAACCCGCTGGGAAACCGAGCCGAGCACGAACCCGGTGAAGCCGCCGAGGCCATGGGAGCCGAGCACCATCAGGTCCGCGTCCGCGGCCGCTTCGGCCAGCGCGGAGACCGTGGAGTCGGCCTTCACCAGTTCACCGTCGATCTGCAGCCCGGGGTGCGCGGCGCGGACGCTGCCGACCTCGCCGTCCAGGGTCCGCGCGGCCCACCCGACCTGAGTGGTGCCGAGCGGTACGGAGGCGGCGGGACGCGGGCTCCACTGCCATACGTGCACGAGCCGCAGCGGCACACCGCGACGCTGGGCTTCCCTCGCTGCCCAGTGTGCGGCCGCGAGACTCGCCGCGGTTCCATCGACTCCAGCGACGACGTGTCGATCCATGGTGGGCACCTCCTGCATCCAGCCCTGTCTGCTCTTTCCGACGGCCAGCGAACACCGCGCCCGCCTCCGGCGCAGTGCGCCGAAGGGCTCTCGCTGATTGCCGACCGGCCCCATCCCAGGGCCCACTGGCCCATGGTTCGGGGTGCGCGGCGCGAACAGGCTGGAAGCGGTAGGTCCCTGAGCACGTATTGGAGGCACGTCATGACCGGTCCCCTCACAGCCACCATGCTGCGGGCCCTGCCCGCCGAACACCGGCAGCGGCTCATGCGGCTCCCCCATGAGGTGTCGTTCCCCCAGGGAGCCCGGCTCTTCGAGGAGGGCGGACGCGCAGACCGCTTCTGGATCAGTACAGGCACGATCGAGCTGGACATGCGTGTGCCGGGCCGTCAGCCGGCCGTGATCGAGTCCCTGGGGCACAACGAACTCGTCGGCTGGTCCTGGCTGTTCGCCCCGCACTCCTGGCACATGGGGGCGGAGGCCGTGACCCCGGTGCGGGCGTACGAATTCGATGCCGTCGCGGTCCGCTCGATGTGCGCGGACGACCCCGACCTGGGGCGGACGGTCGCGATGTGGGTGGGTGACGTGCTCGCCCACCGGCTGCGCTCCGCCCGTACCAGGTTGCTGGACCTGTACGCACCGTATGGCAGCGGCAGTCTCCGGTGACCGGCCCGCGCACGAACCGACACCACCAGGGAGACATGATGGACGGCGCCCTTCACATCGTGAGCGACGTGATGACGCAGACGGTCGTCGCCGTCGGCCGCGACGCGAACTTCAAGGAGATCGTGCGGCTGATGCAGGAGTGGAAGGTCAGTGCCCTGCCCGTCCTGGAGGGCGAGGGCAGGGTTGTCGGCGTCGTCTCCGAGGCCGACCTGCTGCCCAAGGAGGAGTTCCGCGACAGCGACCCTGACCTCCCCCAGTCTCGGCTTCTCCCCCACTCTCGGCTTCGCTCGAGCGAGGGGACCCCCATGACCGGGGAGACCCCCAGCACACAACTGCGGCGCCTGTCCGACCTCGCGAAGGCAGGCTCGGTGACCGCCGGGGAGCTGATGACCTCACCGGCCCTCACCGTCCGCGCGAACGAGACCCTCGCACAGGCCGCGCGGACCTTGGCCCGTGCCAAGGTCAAGCGGCTCCCCGTCGTCGACGAGTTGGGCATGCTGCAGGGCATCGTCAGCCGCGCCGACCTGCTCAAGGTGTTCCTGCGGGACGACGAGGACATCGCCGAGCAGGTACGGCGCGAGGTCGTGTCGTACCTCTTCCCCGCCCCGCCGTCCGCCGTACGCGTCGAGGTGCGGGACGGCATCGTGACGCTCAGCGGCCGCATCCGGGACACGTCCCTGGTACCCGTGGCGGCGCGTCTGGTCCGAGCCGTCGAAGGGGTCGTGGACGTGACCTTCGACCTCTCCGATCCCGGCCTCTCCGTCGCCCCCTCCATGCCTTCACCGGGACGCGAGGAGAGCGCTTCGCCCGCATGAACCCGAGGCGCAAGCGGCCGAGACGGTGCCCCTGTCCTGTGCCGACGGGTCGACCGGCCCCGCGATCAGGCCGACCGCGCGCTCCCCACCCCTGCCTCCGCCCGCGACGGCGGAGGCACACGCTCGCCGCCGTCCCCGCATCACCGATCGGGGGCGGCCGAGTGCTGCACGGGGAATGGAGCATCCAGCAGTACGGAACGGAAAACGGGCTGTCCCAGCGGGCTTTGCAGCGCAAGTACAACGTCGCCTGGCGGACGGTGCGGCGAGCTCTGGACGGGCAGTGGCCCGAGCCCCGGCGGAGACCGCGGCAGCGGGAGTCCCGGCCGGCCCACACCAAAGCCAGTCGCCGGCTGTCCGGCGGCCCCGGATCTCATGGCCATGACGTCCCGGGGCCGCCGTCACCGACCGGTGCGCCCGGTGAAAGGATTCGGCCCGACCCGCGCCGGGGAGGCAGGGCAAGGCCGCCGACACGTGCACGTGCCGTGTCACCGGTTCAACGGGCACGGCAAGACCAAGGACACCGGTACGTCAACACGATGATCAGCCAAGTGGGCTCTTCGGAGTACACGGCACTGCCCTACGCGCCGGCCTCTGGCCGCCGTTCCTCGAGCGGTTTCAGGACCTCGGTGGGCACCTGCGCACGGCTGCGACCATCTCCTCCGCCTCGCCCCAACTCACCCACACCTGACCGCCCTTGCCGCGCACCGACTTGTAGACCGTGCCCGCTCCGGGTCGGAAGCGGTGCCCGCCCAGGCCGCCACCGGACGACTCAGGCGAGCCTTCGCCACCTCGCCGTCCAGTCCCGCTCGTCGCGCCCCGCGTGTCCCTTTCGCCGTGGGGTTCGTTTCCGTGGCGACCGGCCGCACATTCGTCCGCCCGGCGGCAGCGGACTACGCCGGGCGGACGATCGAGGTCAGCGCCCCTTTCAGGGCATCAGGTCAGGGGCGACGTCGCCGGTACGCGGCTGCCGACGCGGGCGCGTACCGCCTCGACGGCTTCCCACTGCTCGGGGTCGAGTACGGCCAGTGCGGCGGGGAAGACCCCATCCTGCTCCTTGAGGATGTGCTCGCGCAGCAGGCCGAGGGTCTTGATGAGGCGCTCCGGCCAGGTGGGGTCGGCCAGGAACGGTCCGTCCGCTTCTGCCAGCACGGCCTCGATGCGGCGGTGCTCGGCCTCCAGCACGGCGATTTTCTCGGGGAACTCGGCGGCCATCTCGGGAAACAGGCCGCCTTCCTCCACCTGGGTGTGCGGACCGAGCACGGCGGCGATCTCCCGGGCCAGTTCCGCCATGCGCGTGACGCTGCCGTCGCGGTGGGCGTCGCACACGCGGCCGACGAGGTTGACAACCGTGTCATGCTCACGGTTCAACTCGTCGATCGCCGTGAGGGACCGGCATCCGCAGTACTCGCACATGTCAGGCTCCGTTCCCGGTCAGTGCGAGTGGACGGCGGGCGACCGGCGGGTGAGCGCGTGCCGAACGCCCGTGCCCGTGAAGGCCAGCGCCAGCGCCGCGACCACGCCCAGCAGGATCAGCCCGATCGCGTAACTGCCGTAGGCGCCGTACAGCGAGCCCATCACCAGAGGTGGTACGAACCCGCCCAGACCGCCCGCGGCGCCGACGATGCCGGTGACCGAGCCGACCTTGTTCGCGGGGGCCATGATTGCCACCAGGGCGAAGACGGCACCGCTGCCCGCGCCGAGTGCGGCGGCCATCGACAGGAACGCGATCGTGCCGACCGGTGCCAGGGACGGAGTCAGCGACTGTGCGAAGGCGCCCACGAGGACAACGGCCAGCGATCCGCCCAGCACCCGGACAGGGCCCAGCCGGTCGGACAGCCAGCCGCCCATCGGGCGCATCGCCACCGCCAACAGCACGAAGCCGGCCATACGGTTCGCCGCGTCCGCCTGGGTCAGGCCGTAGCCGGTCTTGAGGTAGGTGGGCAGGTAGACGGAGAAGGCGACGTAACCGCCGAAGGCCACCGCGTACAGCGCGGACGCCTGCCAGGTGACACCCAGTTTGCAGGTCGCGGCCAGCCGGCGGACCAGCGGCTCGGTCGGCACCGTTCGTCCCGGCGCGTCCCGCAGCAGCAGCGCCGCCACCACCGCGTACGCCGCGAGCACGGCGGCGGTGATCAGGAACGGGTTCGCCGTGCCGTACGCGTCCACCAGCTTCACCGTGGTCAGCGCGCTGATCGCGGTGCCGCCCATGCCCATGCCGAAGATCCCGATCGCCAGCCCGCGCCGCTCGGGCGGGAACCACGCGTTGACGAAGGGCACCCCGACGGCGAACGCGGTGCCGCCGATACCGAGGAAGAACCCACCCACCAGCAGGGCGGTCAGCGAGGAGTGCCCGGCGAGACCGAGGTAGAGAACCGGGATGATCGTGGCGGCGGAGACCAGCGGGAACATCACCCGCCCGCCGAACCGGTCCGTCAGTGCCCCGACCGGGATCCGGCCCAGGG
This sequence comes from Streptomyces capitiformicae, assembly GCF_002214185.1. NCBI lineage: Bacteria > Bacillati > Actinomycetota > Actinomycetes > Kitasatosporales > Streptomycetaceae > Streptomyces > Streptomyces capitiformicae. The sequence goes on from NZ_CP022161.1 coordinate 4,253,344, forward strand.
AACCGACCACCACCGGCACCGCCACCAGCAGCGACTGCTCGAACGCGGACAGCTCCAAAGAGTCCTTGAAGCGCGGGCCCAGCGGGCTGAGCAGCGCCCACGCCCAGAAATTGACGGCGAAGCCGACCGTGGCGAGCGCCAGCATCAGCCACGCCCGGCCGGACACCGTTGCCGGCCCGTCGTCGTTCTTCCTCGGTGCTTGCAGCATGCTGCCGCTCCTCCTGCTCACAGATCTGGTCCGGCCGGCTCCTCCGGCCCGGGCCGGGCCGCGTATCCGCGACGTACCGCGTTGGCCCTCAGCCAGAGTCGGTGAACAAGCGCCGCTGCGCGGTGGGCCGAAAGTCCCTCGCCGCACGCCGAGCGGACCCCGCCTGGTGGGCCGGGTCGGCCTGCGAAAGGACCTATGGCCCCATGTCTTCACGGCTGGGCGCCAGGACAGTGGACGTACGGCCATGCATCGGGCACTGATGGCCGACAGTCCGCAGGGAGTGGAGGAGCCACCCACATGCACGAGAACGACGGCTTCCGCAGGCTCGACCGGCAGGAGTGTCTGCGTCTGCTGGCCACGGCACCCGTGGGCCGCGTCGTCTACACCCGCCAGGCACTGCCCGCGGTCCTCCCGGTGAACTTCAGCCTCGACGGCGACTCCTCTGTGGTACTGCGCACCTCGGCGGGTTCCGACCTGGTACGTGCCGTCGACGGCGTGGTCGTCGCCTTCGAGGCCGACGACTTCGCCCCCGCCCACCACTCCGGGTGGAGCGTGATCGTCACCGGCCGGGCCACCGTCGTCACTGACCCCGCCGAGCAGCAACGGCTGTCCCGCACCGGTCCCCGCTCATGGGCACCCATCGCAGATCCCGTCTTCGTACGGATCGAGTCCGAACTCGTCACCGGGCGGGAACTCGTGGGCGCCGGGGCACGGACCGCGTGAGCGCCTCGGCCTGAGCCTCCAGCCCTGTCCGGGTCGGGGGTCCCGGGTTCGGACAGCAGGTCGCGCTGGAGCTGGAGGGCCATCGTGCGCTCAAGGGTGTACCGGCGGGCGTAGCACCGCATCCCAGAGCCGCACTCGTCCCTGCCGGCGAGTGCAGTGCCCGTAACGCCTTACGGTCGAAGGCCGGTGGCCTGCCGCCCGCTCTGCCGTGTCGGATTGCGGTGGGCGCGCTGGTCGGCCGGCACCGGGATCACCGCACGGATATCGCGCCGGGCTTTTCGGAGAGGGACCTTCGGAACCTACAGCGGATCACCAGCTCCCTGGTGTCCGCGCCGGGGCCCCAGGGCCGGATCGGGCATCCTCGGTTGTCGCCGTCTCCCATTCCCTGGCACCGCGGCCGTTCGGACGTGCTGCCGCACGCGGGGTCCGCTCGCCCTCGGGTCCGTAGCCGAAGCGGATCAGCAGCTGCGGATGGCACCGCTTGGCCGAAGGGTCGCGCATCGCCTCGCGCAGGTCCCGCCACTCCATCGCCTGGTGCAGCATCGAGGTGCGCACGCCGTGGGCGGTGGCCACCAGCAGTGTGCGCTCCAGCGCCTGGCCCGCCCGCAGCCAGTCCGCCTGCCTGTCGCAGACGGTCCACAGCAGGGCCACTTGGGCGTGCCGCTCGAAGCGCACGGGCGGCCGCTGCCGCGACCACGCTCGACCGGTGAAGTCCCGCATCGGCATCCTCCCGGCCGCGTCCAATGGTCGGGGCGCAGTGACCGGGATCCCATACGGGCTGGAGCCCGGCAGAGTGATCCAGGCGCGGCTCTCCGCCGTGCGAGCCTCGTCGGTGGAGTTGCGCATTTCGGCTGCGGAGGTCACCGGCAGCAGCCGACGGGTGCCGAGGATGTCGGGGACGTACATATGCGCGCCCTCGGCCCGTGCGGCGGCGACCATCTCGGTGACGATCGGCTCGGGCACCGTGCGGCCGGTGAAAGGCATCCGGCTGGTGTGGCGGCGCTCGACGGCCTCGTACAGCTCGCGGTAGTCGGGTGGGGCGTCGGCGGTGGCCATCAGGTGCAGGGCGGCCAGGAGATCGGGGTCGTCCGGGTCCGGCAGCAGGTGCACCCGGGGATTCCAGCCCAGATGGGCTGCGGCGACCCGCAGGTTGAAGACGGCAGCGCCCGCAGACAGGTGCTGGGCGCGCCCGTCGGGATCGGCCAGCGGCAGGACGCGCCTGCGGTCGGCGCGGACCTCGATGGACCGGGTGGCCGGGTTCAGACGGAAACGCCAGGGCTGGGTGTTGTGGATCGACGGGGCGGCCACCGCTGCCGCCATCAGCGTTTCCAGCGCGGTGGCGTCGATCTCCCGGGTCTGCATGGGGAGCTCCTCACTCGTCCGGGGCACCGCCGGGGTGGGGCGGTTCCCCATCTGCCCTCCACCTTCCGCCGACAGCCGATCTTGCGGCGAGGGCCGCCCGGCCCCTGTTGCGGACCGGGCGGCCCGGGCCCCTGGTCGTCAAAGGCTTCACAGGGCTTCACAGGGCTTCACAGGGCTTAGGTGGCGGGCAGGGCGGTGGCCAGCAGGACGACGCCGAGTGAGCCGACGAGGGAGACCACCGCCAGGGCGCGTGCCAGATCGGTGCGCCCCTTGGAGTGGGCGATGCCGTGTCCGGCCGCGGCCAGCATCACTCGCACCCGGCGTGAAGCACGGCGGCACGGTGCCCGGGCAGCGGTAGCCGCACCAGGGTTCCTCGGCGTACGGATCGCCGGTGACGCCGTACGCGCGGGACCGCGAGCCGCCGCAGACCCGGCGGAACTCACACGCCCCGCACCGGCCGCCCAGCCGGTCGGCCTCCCGCAGGCCGGTGAAGAGATCGGAAGCGCGGTAGATCTCGGCCAGTGGCGTCTGGCGTACGTTGCCGGCGCCCAGGGGCAGGAACCCGCTGGGGTGCACGGTGCCGGTGTGGGACACGAAGACGAAGCCGCGGCCCGCGTTGACGTCCAGCGGGGTCGGCGGACCCGTCGGCCCCCCGCGTCCAGGCCCAGTTCGGCAGCCCGCCCGCGCAACTCCTCGTAGCGCGGCCCCAGTCCGAGCACCGCCACGTGGTCTTCCCCGGTGGTCGTCAGCGCCTTCCGCTGGAGCGCGACCCGGCGGACGTGATGGGCCTCGGTGGCCTTGGCTGGCACGGTCAGGCCCACGTCGTACCGAAGTTCAGTACGTCCTCGGTCTCGGCGAGGGTGAGTACGCCGAGTTGGCGGCCGCGTCCGGTGGGCACCAGGAAGAAGGCGCTCCACACCATTGCCCCGTGGTCGCGGACGAGACGGACGATGTCGGGCGGGTCGTGCAGACTGTGCCGGGCGACCGTGGTGTTGATCTGCACCTTCATACCCATGGCGCGGGCGGCGTCCCACGCGTCCAGAGTCCACCGGTACACGCCAGGCACTCCGCGGAAGCCGTCGTGCAGCTCGGCGGTGGACCCGTCCAGACTGAGCGAGAGACCCACCGCACCGGCATCGCGCACCTCCCGCAGCCGCTCCGGAGTGAGGGTGGGGGTGCCGGAGGGCGATACGGCGACCCGGACCCCCGCCTCCTTCCCGCAGGCGATCAGCTCGGTCAGGTCGGGGCGCTGGAACGGGTCACCGCCGGTGATCACGAAGATCGAGGGTGAGCGCGCTCATGGGCGGAGTCTCCAGCGGGTTCACGGCCGACGCGCGGCCGACCGGTACGGGTGGTGGGCGGCAGGTCCGCCACGTCGTCGGCGCGCTGCGCAACCGGCATGGAGGAACCGGGCGTTCGGCTCCGGGACGTGGCGGACCATGTGTCCGGCCGGTGACAGACGGAAGAACCGGCCGGACGGCGACCGGGCCGGGAGTATGCCGTGCCCACGTAGACCCGTCTGCCCGAGAAGACGTGGCGGTGGGGCCGGACGCCACGGTCCGCGGCGTCTCCCGGCCGGTCATGCCCCGGCATCACCGCGCCGCATGCGCCGCCACCTGGGCCGGGCGGTCCTGGCGGGAGCGTCTGCTGGTCCTCGGTGATCGGCCGCGAACAGGGCCGAACGGCCGGGCATGAGAGGGCACTTCGGCCCAGGCGCGCTGGACGCGTACCCTCTACCGCCACCCTCGCACGCCGTCCTCAGCTCCACGGCGCGCTCATCGTCGCCTTAGGGCCCGAAACCGCCAGGCGGTACCTCGGCAGGGGCCCTGTCCCCGCGTGCCCCGCGCTCCATCCCGAGAAAGGCGCTGCCCTGCCCGAACAGGGCCCTCGGTCCCACCGTTGCGTAAGAAGGTCGGGCCGGAAGGACACACGGAGAGGGACCTTCGGCCCCAGGCTCGGCACGCCGCGGAAGCCTAGCGTTCTCGGCCATGGAGAACGATCAGAACGCACGACAGGGACAGTCGCGCGTCACCCAGGGCTGGCCGCTTGACGCGCGGCGACTGCTGACGCGCCGCGAGGTGTCCGCTGACGGACGTGCCGTGTTCGGTGAGGCCGACGGCAAGTGGGAGGGCTTCTACCGGGACCGATGGGCGCACGACAAGGTGGTGCGCTCCACGCACGGAGTGAACTGCACCGGTTCGTGTTCGTGGATGGTGTACGTCAAGGACGGCATCATCACCTGGGAGCACCAGGCCACCGACTACCCGTCCATCGGCGCGGACTGCCCCGAGTACGAGCCGCGCGGCTGCCCGCGCGGGGCGTCGTTCTCCTGGTACACGTACTCGCCCAGTCGGGTCCGCTACCCGTATGTGCGGGGTGCGTTGCTGAAGCTGTGGCGGGAGGCCCGCAAGCGGCTGGGTGACCCTGTGGCCGCGTGGGCCGAGATCACGTCCGACCCGGCGAAGGCGCGGGCGTACAAGCGGGCCCGCGGCAAGGGCGGTCTGGTACGCGCCGGCTGGGACGAGGTGAGCGAGCTGATCGCCGCCGCGCAGGTGCACACGGTCAAGTCGTACGGCCCGGACCGCGTCGCCGGCTTCTCCCCGATCCCGGCGATGTCCATGGCGTCCTTCGCGGCCGGGGCGCGCTTCCACTCGCTGATCGGCGGCACCCTGCTGTCGTTCTACGACTGGTACGCCGACCTACCGATCGCCTCGCCGCAGGTTTTCGGCGACCAGACCGACGTCCCGGAGGCCGCCGACTGGTGGAACGCCGGCTATCTGATCATGTGGGGTTCCAACATCCCCGTCACCCGCACGCCCGACGCGCACTTCCTGACCGAGACCCGCTACAACGGCACCAAGGTCGTCGCGGTCAGCCCCGACTACGCCGACAACGTCAAGCACGCCGACGAGTGGCTCGCCCCGCACCCGGGCACGGATGGCGCGCTCGCGATGGCCATGGGGCATGTGATCCTGCGCGAGTTCCTCGTCGACCGTGAAGTGCCGTACTTCCAGGACTACCTGCGGACGTTCACCGACGCGCCGTTCCTGGTGGCGTTGCGCGAAGGGGCCCACGGTCTCGTCCCGGACGGGTTCCTGACCGCGGCCGACCTCGGCCGGGACGAGGAGACCGAAGAGAACGCGGCGTTCAAGACCGTCCTTCTGGACCGGGCCAGCGGAGAACCGGTGGTCCCGGGCGGCTCGCTCGGCTTCCGCTGGGGGGAGGCCGGGCGAGGCCGCTGGAATCTGGACCTCGGCGATGTCGAGCCCGAGCTGAGCCTGCTGCAGCGGGCCGAGGACACGGTGGAACTCACCCTTCCGCGATTCGACGAGGGGGCGACCGAAGGCGGCTCGTTCATGGTGCGCGGGGTGCCCGTGCGACGCATCGGCGGGCGCCTGGTGACCACCGTCTTCGACCTGATGCTGGCCCAGTACGGCATTCACCGTCCCGGCCTTCCGGGCAGCTGGCCGGAGTCGTACGAAGACGCGTCGGAGCCGTACACCCCGGCCTGGCAGGAGACCATCACCTCCGTGCCGGCCGAGCAGGCGGCCCGGATCGCCCGGGAGTTCGCCCGCAACGCCGAGCGCACAGGCGGCCGTTCCATGATCGCCCTCGGCGCCGGCACCAACCACTGGTTCCACTCCGACACCATCTACCGCGCCTTCCTGGCCCTGACGACCATGACCGGCTGCCAGGGCGTCAACGGCGGCGGCTGGGCGCACTACGTCGGCCAGGAGAAGGTCCGTCCGGTCACCGGGCAGCAGCACCTGTCGTTCGCCTTCGACTGGCAGCGGCCCACCCGGCACATGGCGGGCACCTCGTACTGGTACCTGAACTCCGACCAGTGGCGGTACGAGGCGTTCGGGCCCGAGGAGTTGGCTTCCCCCCTCGGGGAAGGGCGCTTCGCGGGGAAGGGGTTCGCCGACTGCCTCGCGCAGGCCGTACGCCTGGGCTGGACGCCCGGCCACCCCGGCTTCAACCGCAACCCCCTCGACCTGACCGACGAGGCGGCCGCCGCGGGCAGGCCGGTCGCCGAGCACATCGTCGACGAGCTCAAGTCGGGCCGACTGCGGTTCGCCGCCGAGGACCCCGACGACCCGGCCAACTTCCCCCGCGTACTGACCGTATGGCGAGCCAACCTGCTCGGCTCCTCCGGCAAGGGCAACGAGTACTTCCTGCGCCACCTGCTCGGCACCGACGCGGCGGTCCGCTCCGAGGAGACCCCGCCCGAACACCGGCCGAAGGACGTCGTATGGCGGGACGAGGCCCCCGAGGGCAAGCTCGACCTACTGGTCTGCATGGACTTCCGGATGACCTCGACCGGCCTGCTCGCCGACATCGTCCTGCCGGCGGCGACCTGGTACGAGAAGGACGACCTGTCCAGCACGGACATGCACCCCTTCGTGCACGCCTTCACCCCGGCCATCGCCCCGCCCTGGCAGGCCAGGACCGACTACGACACCTTCCTGACCATCGCCGACCGCTTCAGCGAACTGGCCGCCGAGCACCTCGGCACCCGCACCGACGTTCTCGCCGTGCCACTGCTGCACGACACCCCCGACGAACTCGCCCAGCCCGGCGGGGTCGTACGGGACTGGAAGGCCGGCGAGTGCGACCCGGTCCCCGGGCGGACCATGCCGAAGCTGGTCGTCATCGAACGGGACTACGCCGCGACCGCGCAGAAGATGCGCGCCGTCGGCCCCCTGCTCGACACCCTTGGCACCACCACCAAGGGCGTCACCGTCCACCCCAACCAGGAAATCGACGACCTGCGCCGCCGCAACGGGACCGTACGGGACGGCATCGCAGCCGGACGGCCTTCGCTCGCCACCGCCTCCGACATGTGCGAGGCGATCCTCGCCCTGTCCGGCACCACCAACGGCCGCCTGGCCACCGAGGGCTTCCGCGCGATGGAGCGACAGACCGGCAGCGAGGGCCTGGTCGAGCTCGCCTCCGAACGCGAGGCCGAACGGATCACCTTCGCCGACACCCGCACCCAGCCACGGTCCGTGATGACCTCCTACGAGTGGTCGGGCAGCGAGACGGGCGGCCGTCGCTACTCCCCCTTCGTCATCAACACCGAGCACAAGAAGCCCTGGCACACCCTCACCGGCCGCCAGCACTTCTTCGTCCAGCACGACTGGATCGCCGAACTCGGTGAGCAACTCCCTGTCTACCGGCCGCCGTTGAATACGCCCCGGCACTACGGCAACGAGGAACTCGGCGGCGACCGCGCCGAAGTGACGGTCCGCTATTTGACCCCGCACTCGAAGTGGTCCATCCACTCCAACTACCAGGACAACAAGTACATGCTCGACCTGTCCCGCGGCGGACCCACGATCTGGATGTCCTTGGAGGACGCCGAGAAGATCGGTGTCAAGGACAACGAGTGGATCGAGGCGTACAACCGCAACGGCGTCGTCGCCGCCCGGGCCGTGGTCACCCACCGCATGCCCGAGGGCACCGTGTACATGTACCACGCCCAGGACCGCAACGTGAACGTCCCGAAGACCGAGGTCAGCGGCAGGCGCGGCGGCATCCACAACTCCCTCACCCGGCTGCTGCTCAAGCCCACCCACCTCGCGGGCGGCTACGCACAGTTCACCTACGCCTTCAACTACTACGGCCCGACCGGCAACCAGCGCGACGAGGTCACCGTCATCCGCCGCCGCTCGCAGGATGTGGAGTACTGACATGCGCGTCATGGCCCAGATCGCGATGGTGATGAACCTCGACAAGTGCATCGGCTGCCACACCTGCTCGGTCACCTGCAAGCAGACGTGGACCAACCGCACCGGCGTCGAGTACGCCTGGTTCAACAACGTCGAGACCAAGCCCGGCGTCGGCTACCCGCGCCGCTACGAGGACCAGGAGCAGTGGAAAGGCGGCTGGATGCTCGACAAGCGCGGCCGGCTTGTCCTGCGCTCGGGTGGCCGCGTCAAGCGGCTGCTGTCCCTGTTCTCCAACCCCGACCTGCCGTCCATCGAGGACTACTACGAGCCGGTCACCTACGACTACGACAACCTGGTCAGCGCCCCCGCCGGCAAGGACATCCCCGTCGCCCGCCCCCGCTCGGTCCTCACCGGCAAGCCCACCGCCATCACCTGGGGCGCCAACTGGGAGGACGGCCTCGGCGGCGCACCCGAGCACGCGGGCGGCGACCCGAACCTCACCGGCGCGTGGGCGGAGAAGGTGAGGTTCGAGTTCGAGCAGACCTTCCTCTTCCACCTGCCCCGCCTGTGCGAGCACTGCCTCAACCCCGCCTGCGTGTCCGCCTGCCCGTCCGGCGCCCTGCACAAGCGCGTCGAGGACGGCATCGTCCTCGTCGACCAGGACCGCTGCCGCGGCTGGCGGATGTGCGTGACGGCATGCCCGTACAAGAAGGTGTACGTCAACCACGCCACCGGCAAGGCCGAGAAGTGCACCTTCTGCTTCCCGCGCATCGAGGCCGGCCAGCCCACCGTCTGCTCCGAGACCTGCGTCGGCCGCCTGCGCTACCTCGGCCTGCTGCTCTACGACGCCGACCGCGTCGGCGAGGCCGCCGCCACCACGGACGAGAAGGACCTGCTCGACGCCCAGCGCGGCGTCTTCCTCGACCCGCACGCCCCCGAAGTCGCCGCTGCGGCACGGGAGTCCGGCATCCCTGAGGACTGGCTGGACGCCGCCCGCCGCTCCCCCGTGTACGACCTCGTCATGCGCTACAAGGTGGCGCTGCCGCTGCACCCCGAGTACCGGACGATGCCGATGGTCTGGTACGTGCCTCCGCTCTCCCCCGTCCTGGACGCCGTCGACGCGGCGGGCGGCAACCAGGACGACCCCGACCACGTCTTCGCCGCCGTCACCCGGCTGCGCATCCCGCTGGAGTACCTGGCGGAACTGTTCACCGCCGGAGACACCGATGTGGTCGCCGGGGTGCTGATGAAACTCACCGCGCTCCGCTCGTACATGCGCGAACGCACCCTCGGCGAGCCGGGCGACGAGACCACGCTGAAAGCCGTGGGCCTCACCGCCCGCGAGGCGGAGGACCTGCACCGGCTGCTCGCGGTCGCCAAGTACGCCGACCGGTACGTCGTCCCCGCCGCACACAAGGAGGACGCCGCCGCGCTCACCGCGATGGAGAACCGCTGCCCGGTCGAGACGTCCGGCGTCCCCGAGCCTCGCAAGATCATGCTCGGCATCCCCACCCTGCGCCGCCGTACGACCGACACCCCTGCCGGAGGCCACCTGTGAGCCCGCTGCCCTCCCCCCGTGCTGAACGCCTGGGGGGACCCCCCTCCGTCCCGGCCCTCGTCCGCACCCGCGTCCGCGCGGCCCTGCGCCGCGCGGCCCGTGCGGCCCGCCCGACCCGCCCCACCCTGCCCACCCTCGAAGAGACCGAGGCACGCGCCCTGCTGCTGCGGCTGATGTCCCTGCTGTTGCAGTACCCGGACGCCGATCTCGCCGCCACCCGGCCGGTGCTCATCAGCACCGTCGTGGCACTGCCGCCCTCACCCGCCGCCGAGCACCTGACCGCCTTCACAGCCTGGTTCGCCGAACAGGAACCGGAGGCGCTGGAGCGGCACTACGTCGAGATGTTCGACCTGCGCCGCAAGAGCAGCCTCTACCTCACCTACTACCTGCACGGCGACACCCGCCGCCGCGGCATGGCCCTGCTCACCCTGAACCAGCGCTACCGGGCCGCGGGTTGGGACATCGACGGGGGTGAACTGCCCGACCACCTGCCGGTCGTCCTCGAGTTCGCCGCCCTCGCCGGACCGGGCCGGGGCGAAGCGCCTTTGCGCCAGCACCGGCGCGGGATCGAGCTGATCCACCGTGCTCTGACCGACGCGGACTCCCCCTACCGGCACGTCATCGCCGCGCTGATCGCGCTTCTGCCACCGCCGACCGAAGCCGACTTGCGGGCCGTGGCCGAACTGGCCGCCGAGGGCCCGCCCAATGAGGTCGTCGGCCTCGACCCGTACGGAGCGGGCGAGTTCGCGCCGCCCGGTGCGTTCGTCCCGCCGGAGCAGGCCCCGCCCACGCTTGTCCCACCCGCCGCGCACCGTCATGAGGACCGCTGATGAACGCCTCCACAGCCGACCTGCTCCTGTGGGTCGCCGTTCCCTACATCTGCCTTGCCGTGTTCGCCGTGGGGCACGTCTGGCGCTACCGGCAGGACCAGTTCGGCTGGACCTCCCGCACAACCCAGCTCCTCGAACACCGCTGGCTGCGCTGGGGCAGCCCCTTGTTCCACCTGGGCGCCTTCATGGTGATCGCCGGGCATGTCGTAGGGCTCGCCATTCCCGACGCGTGGACGGAGGCCGTGGGCATCAGCGAGCACGCGTACCACACCACGGCCGTCTGGGCGGGCTCGGTCGCGGGCGTCGCCATGGTCGCGGGGCTCGGCATGCTGTGCGCCCGCCGGCTACTGACCCGCCAGATCCGCCTCGGCACCGACCGCAGCGACAAACTCCTCTTCCCCCTGCTCTCCGCCACCGTCCTGCTGGGCATCACCGCCACCTTCGCCCACAACGTCTTCGGCGCCGGCTACGACTACCGCTCGACCGTCTCCGTCTGGTTCCGCGGCCTGTTCGTCCTCCAGCCGAAGCCCGAGGCCATCGCCGGAGCCCCGCTGCTGTTCCAGGCCCATGCCCTGACCGCCTTCCTGCTCTTCGCGGCCTGGCCGTTCACCCGGCTGGTGCACGTGTGGAGCGCACCCATCGGCTACCTCGCCCGCCCGTACCTGGTCTACCGCCGACGAGCGACCGCCCCGGCACCGGAGACGCCCAGCGCCCGGGCGAACCGGCAGCGTACCCGACGCGCCGCATGAGAGCGCCGCGCACAGCGGCGCCGGGACGGCGCATCGGCTGGCTCATGACTCTGACCGGTGTCGTCGGCTGGCTCGCCGCCTTCCGTCTCACGGTCGATGACTGGCGTCTGCTCAAGGACCCGGCCTACCAGCCGTCCTGCGACGTAAGCCCGGTGATCGGGTGCGGCAGCGCGATGGCCAGCCGGCAGGGCAACCTCTTCGGCTTCCCCAACATGCTGCTCGGTCTCGGCGCGTTCGCCGCGGTAACCACCCTGGGCGTGGCCGTACTCAGCGGGGCGCGCCTGCACCGGGCGCTGTGGCTCACCCTCAATGCCGGGGCGTTCGTGGGTGTGGTCTTCGCGCACTGGCTGATCTGGCAGTCGCTGTACGAGATCAACCGCCTCTGCCCGTACTGCGCCGTCGTCTGGGTCGTCACCATCGCCCTGTTCTGGTACGTGACGCTGCGCAACCTCAAGCACGACGTCATCCCCGTACCCCGCAGCGGCCGCGGCACCCTGAACCTGGTGCTGGAGAGCCACTGGGTGCTCCTCGCCGGCTGGTACGGCGTGATCGCGCTGCTCGTCCTCACTCGCTTCTGGACCTACTGGAGTGGCCTGCTGTGAGGGTCGATCGGATGCGCGTTCCGGGACCTTTGGCCCCCTACAGCGCCAAACCATGGAACTTAGGCTCGCCTAAGTAATGCCGAACGTGCAGCAGAGAGTGAGGCACTCCCATGGCGACCGCCCACCACGACCAGCCCCTTCCTCAGGACGTGCCCGTCCCCGGTGAGGGGCTGGACGCGTCCCGTATGCCCGGTCATTGGCTGCTGGCCCGCCTGGGCAAGCGCGTCCTGCGCCCGGGCGGCGTGGAGTTGACCCGTTGGATGCTCGACACCCTGGCCGTGGGCCAGGGCGATCGGGTGGTGGAACTGGCCGCTGGTCTCGGCGCCACCGCCGGGCTGACCCTCGACCGTGCCCCGGCCTCCTACACCGCCCTCGACCGTGACCCCGCCGCGGTGGCAGCCCTGAGCACCTTCACCGCCCCCGGAGCGTCCGACGTCCGTGCCGTACAGGCGGACGCTGCGAAGACCGGCCTGCGCACGGGAGACGCAACCGTCGTCTACGGCGAGGCGATGCTGACCATGCAGCCCGAACCCGCCAAGCGCCGCATCATCCGGGAGGCACACCGCCTGCTCGACGGCTCCGTCGGCCGCTACGGCATCCACGAACTGTGCCTGCTGCCCGACGACCTCGACCCGGCGCTCGCCGAAAGGATCACCGCCGACCTCGCCGAGGCCATCCACGTCGGTGCCCGCCCCCTGACCCCAGCCGCCTGGAGTGCACTCCTCGCCGACGGGGGCTTCACCGTCACCAGCCACAGGACGGCACCGATGGCACTGCTCGAGCCGCGCCGGCTCGTCGCCGACGAAGGACTCGGCCGGGCGCTCGGCATCGCCGGCCGGGCCCTGCGCGCCCCGGCAGCCCGCCGCCGCGTCCTGCACATGCGCCACGTCTTCCACCGCCACCAGGCTCATCTGGGCGCCATCAGCCTGATCGCCGTCCCCACCCCGTCCGCCCTCTGAGGAGGCACCCGTATGTCCGCCACCGTGATCACCGACCTGGCCGCCGAACTTCCTCTGACCGATGACGGCACCCTCAGCCGCGTCCTGTACCGCGACGACCGGCTGCGCGTGGTCGGCTTCGCGTTCGCCACCGGCCAGGAGCTCACCGAGCACACCTCGGCCCTGCCCGTGATCATCCAGGTCGTCCAGGGCCACCTCGACCTCGTCCTCGGCGAGGAGAAGACCGAAGCGCTGCCCGGTACATGGATCCATCTGCCGGCGCGGCTGCCGCACTCGGTCCGTGCCACGGAGCCCACCATCATGCTGCTGACCATGCTCGCCGCGCCGGAGGCCTCCGCTGCGGCATGACACGGCACCGGCCCCCACACCATCGATGTCATCGGCGGTGTGGGGGCCGGTTGCTGGTGCTCAGCCCTCCGTGTGGGCCAGCCAGAGGTCGGGCCCGAAGACCTCGTACCGGATGTGCCGGGCGGGGACGCCGGCGCGCAGCAGCTGCGAGCGCACGGCGCGCATGAAGGGCACCGAGCCGCACAGGTGGACGTCCGTGTTCTCCGGGAGGTCCAGGTCACTGAGGTCCATCAGGCCGGTGCGGGCGCCGGGTTCGTCGGTGGCGTCCTGCTCGTACCAGAACTGGGCCCGGGCGTCCGGCAGTTCACCGAGCAGTCGGAGCGTGTCGGCGCGCAGCACATGGTCGACCGGGGAGCAATCGGCGTGCAGCACATGGACCGGACGGTCGCTGTCGGTGGCCGCGAGGTGCTCCAGCATGCCGACCATCGGGGTGCAGCCGATGCCCGCCGAGACCAGCAGCAGCGGCGTGTCGGCGTCGTCGAGAGTCACGTCGCCGAACGGTGCTGACAGGGTGAGCTCGTCGCCGGGCCGGACGGTGCGGTGCAGCTGGTTGGACACCTCGCCCTCGGGGGCGTCGGCGACGCTCGCGACCCGCTTGACCGTGATGCGCCGCAGCTTGTCACGGGGCGCGTTCGACAGGCTGTACTGGCGGGTCTGGTGCACGCCGTCGGGCATGCGGACGCGGACGCTGACGTACTGTCCGGCGCGGGCGGGCGGCAGGGGGGCGTCGTCAGCCGGCCGCAGCAGGAAGGACACGGCGTCGGGGGTCTCCTCGCGCCGCTCGACCACGGTCCACTGTCGCCAGGGGTGCCGCGGGTCGACCTGTGCCTCCAGGTACAGGCGGGCCTCCTGGGCGATGAGTGCGCCGGCCATCAACCAGTACACCTCGTCCCAGGCGGCGGCGACCTCGGGGGTGACCGCGTCGCCGAGTACGTCGCCTATGGCACGGAACAGGTATTTGTGGACGACCGTGTACTGGTCCTCGGTGACGCCGAGCGCGGCGTGCTTGTGGGCGATCCGGGACAGCAGGGCGTCCGGGCGGGCGTCGGGGTCGGCGAGCAGCGCCTGGGCGAAGGCCGCTATGGACCCGGCCAGTGCCTTCCGCTGTTCGCCGCTGGCCTGGTTGCCGCGGTTGAACATGCCGTCCAGGAGCTCGGGGTGCTCGCTGAACATGGTCTGGTAGAAGCGCGTCGTGATCTCGTCCAGGGCCCCGCCCACGGCAGGCAGGGTGGCACGGACGACAGCGGCGGACTCGGGCGAAAGCATGGGTCTCCTCAGAAACGCAGACTGAAGTGCAGACGTGCGCGGGCACGCGGCTCACACATCACAACCGCAATCCATTTATCCGCCGATCGGCCCCCTTGTCGGCCTCCTCGGCTCGATCGAGGCCCAACGGCTCTGCAGGTCAGGCCCTTGGGCCCGGCAAATGTGGAGCGCATCGGGGCCGGACGGCCCTACCGGCCTGTCCGTCCATCCCGGTTGCGAGCCCGGGTCGTGCGCGGGTCCCCAGCACGGCGGAGGGCAAACACCCCCCTGCGCACACGCGGCCTGGCCGCCCGGGGCTCTATGCGATGTCGAGGACTTCCCGGACGGGGCGGCGGGGTGTGGCGGGGCCCTGAGGTCCGTAACCGACGCGCAGCACCATCTGGACGTGGCCCCTGCCCGACACCGGATCGCGGGCCAGCAGGCGCAGATCGGGTGTCTCAAGGGGGTGGGACGTCAGGGAGGTGGCGAGGCCGGCGAGGGTGGCTTCGAGCAGGACGCGTTCCAGCGCCTGTCCAGCGACCAGCCAGTCGGCAAGCGTGTCGCCCCGTGTGCTGAGCAGTGCGAGGTGCGGGTGCTGCTCGAACGCGGTGGTGCCGCGGTCGGCCACCGGCCGCCGCCCGGCGAAGTCGCGGAGGGGCGCCTTGCCGTCCCGCCGACGCGGCCCGAAAGCGTACTCGGGGACGCCGTCGGTGGCGACGTCCGCCTCCGGTCCGAGCCGGGTCCAGCGGCGTAGGTCCTCCATCCCGCTGGGATCCAGAGCGTCGCGGCTCTCCGCGTCGCGCACCAGTTCCAGCAGGGACTCGATGTGCCAGGCCCCCGGGAAGAGCAGCTCGGCGCCCTCCCGAGCCGCCGCTGCCTGCAGTGCGGCCCGTACGTCCTCCGGGATGTCCTTCTCCTCGAAGGGATAGCGGCCGGTGTGGCGCTGTCCGATCGCAGGATGCAACCGCGCAAGGTCGTCCCCGTCCGTCTCCGGCGCTGCGGAGCCGCCCAGGCGTACGGCGGCCAGCAGCAGCGGATCCGCGGGCTCGGGGAGCAGCCGTACCTCCGCGGTGATTCCGGCGTGGGCGGCGGCGACGCGCAGATTGAACAGTGCCGCCCCGCACCCGATGTGCAGGGCGCGGTGGCCGGGGTCGGTGCGGTGCATGGCCCGCTCGAGATCGGCGCGCAGCAGCAGCACGCCCTCGTCGGTGACGAAGCGGAAGCTCCACGGCTGGGCGTTGTGCATGGAAGGGGCTGATGTGGCTTCAGCGACCAGAGTGGTCACCGTTTTCACGTCCAGCTGTGGCATGGCCGTGCGACCTCCTCACCTGACGAGTGCCTGTATCGGGGCGGTTGCTTCCAGTGTTTCGACGAAGAGCCTTGCCCGCCTCGCCGAAGTACGCGTGCTCAGACCCCAGGCGGACGGACGAGAGTGTTGTCACCGGTCCGGCCGGCGAGGTAGTCCTCGACGTTGCCCACGGTCGTCTCGGCGATCTGGCCGACCGCGTCGCGGGTGAAGTACGCCTGGTGGGAGGTGACCAGGACGTTGTTGAAGGTCATGAGCCGGGCGAGTCGTTCGTCGGTCATCACCTCCAGGGACTTGTCGAGGAAGAACACCCCGGCCTCCTCCTCGTACACGTCCAGACCGACACCACTGAGCCGCCCCGCACGCAACGTCGCCAGCAACGCATCGGTGTCGACCCGGCCGCCGCGGCTGGAGTTGACCAGGATCGCGTCGTCCTTCATCAGTGCCAGTGCCTCGGCGTCCACCAGGTGATGGGTCTCGGGCAGGAGTGGCACTTGCAGGCTGACCAGGTCGGACTCGGCGAACAGTTGTTCACGCGGGACGTACTCCAAGCCGAGGTCCAGGCAGTCGGGGTTCTCGGTGATGTCCCAGCCGAGCAGCCGCATCCCGAAGCCATGGGCGATGCGGGCGAACGCGGCGCCGATCTTGCCGGTGCCGACCACTCCGGCCGTACGTCCGCGGAAGTCGCGGCCCATCAGACCGTCGAGGCGGAAGTCGAACTCGCGGGTGCGGTGCGCGGCTCGTACGATCCTGCGGTTGACCGCGAGCGCCAGCGCCCACGCGAACTCGGCGACCGAATAGGGCGAGTAGTACGACACCCGGGCCACCGTCAACCCGAGTTTCTCGGCAGCGGACAGGTCGATGTTGTTGTAGCCGGTGGACCGCTGGGCGATCATCCGGGTTCCGCCTTCCGCCACAGCCTCAGAACCTGCGCGTCCAAGGTGTCATTGACACCGCTGAGCACGACCTCGTGGCCCGCTGCGGTCGGAGCGGTGTCCCGGTCCAGGAACATCCCCAGACAACGCAGCTCATGACGGCCTGCAAGGACCCGGTCGAACGCTTGTCGCAGCAGGGCCTCCTCGTCCGCGAGGACGCCGTACGCGACGATCTCCATGGGGGCTCCTCCCACAGGGAAAGGCGATCTTCACTCCACCCTAGGGGCCGTGGGTTCGTGTGGAGCCCACGGCCCGCGCCGATGCTGCAGTCAGCCCAGCGGAAGGCGAGCGGCGACGTACTCGGTGAGGTCGAGGAGGCGGTTGGTGTAGCCCCACTCGTTGTCGTACCAGCCGAAGACCTTCACCAGCTCGCCGTGCGCCTGGGTCAGCGGCGCGTCGAAGACGCAGGAGGCGGGGTCGCCGACGACGTCCCGCGAGACGATGGGCGCCTCGGAAACCCGCAGGACGCCCTTCAGTGGCCCATCGGCGGCCTCCCGGAACGCGGTGTTGACCTCCTCCGCGGTGACGGCCCGGTCGAGGACCACGCTCAGGTCGGTCAGGGAGCCGTCCTCCACGGGGACGCGTACGGCGATGCCGTCCAGGGTGCCGGACAGTTCCGGCAGGACGAGACCGACGGCACGCGCGGCTCCGGTGCTGGTGGGGATGATGTTCACGGCGGCGCTGCGGCCGCGGCGCAGATCCTTGTGCGGGCCGTCGAGAACGACCTGGTCGTTGGTGTAGCCGTGGATGGTGGTCATCAGGCCCTTGTCGATACCGAAGGACTCGTCGAGGACCTTCACCATCGGCGCCACGCAGTTGGTGGTGCAGGAGGCGTTGGAGACCACGTGGTCCCGCTCCGGGTCGTACGTACCCTCGTTGACGCCCATGACCACGGTGGCGTCGACACCCTTGCCCGGCACGGACAGCAGCACCTTGCGCGCGCCGGCCTCCAGGTGCAGGCCGGCCTGTTCGCGGGTGCGGAAGCGGCCGGTGGACTCGATGACGACGTCCACGCCAAGGCTGCCCCAGGTCAGGGCGGCCGGGTCGCGTTCGGCGGTGACGGCGATGCGGTGTCCGTCGACGGTCAGTGAGTCGTCGTCGTGTTCGACGGTGCGGTGCAGGCGACCGTACGTCGAGTCGTACGCCAGCAGGTGCGCCAGCGTGGCCGGTGAGGTGATGTCGTTGACCGCCACGACCTCGACCGGTGTGCCGGTGCCACGCTCCGCGCGTTCCAGCAGGCAGCGCAGGTAGTTGCGGCCGATGCGGCCGAAGCCGTTGATGCCGACGCGCACGCTCATGTCCGTCGTCCTCCCGATCGATGCCCGGCGGTGTGCCTGGGTGGGTTCCCAGCCTGCGCGCGGACAATCGAGAGGGGCAGGGGCCGGACGGGGGCGGACTGCGGGACCTTCGGCCCCGAGTCGGGCTTCGCCGTTGCCCGGCGCCGGCTGCCGCGTCGCACGTCGCGTCAGCGGCCTTCCTGCCTCAGCCGGTCCCGGGCTTCGGTGGCGATCACGGCGGCCTGGATGCGCCGCTCCACGCCGAGCTTGGCGAGCAGACGGGAAATGTGGTTCTTCACCGTCTTCTCGGCCAGGTACAGGCGCTGACCGATCTGGCGGTTGGTCAGTCCCTCCCCGATCAGGGCCAGGATCTCCCGCTCCCGGTCGGTCAGACCCGGCAGGGCGTCCGGCTCCTCCTCCTTCTGCTGTCCGCCGCGCAGCCTGGCCATCAGCTTGGTGGTGGCGCTCGGGTCCAGCAGCGACTGGCCCCGGGCCACCGTGCGCACGGCCGCCACCAGGTCGGAGCCCTGGATCTGCTTCAGTACGTAACCGGATGCGCCCGCCATGATCGAGTCCAGCAGCGCTTCCTCGTCGTCGAACGAGGTCAGCATCAGGCAGGCCAGGTCCGGCATGCGCGAACGCAGCTCCCGGCACACCGTGACACCATCGCCGTCCGGCAGGCGCACGTCGAGGACCGCGACCTGCGGGCGCAGAGCGGGGACGCGGACAAGGGCCTGCTCCGCCGTGGCGGCCTCGCCGACCACGGTGATGTCCGGTTCGTCGTTCAGCAGGTCGTGCACCCCGCGCCGTACCACCTCGTGGTCGTCCATCAGGAAGACCTGGATCGGGTTGTCGGGGCCGGGCTGCTCGCCGTCCGCCATCGAATGCTCCTGTTCTGCGTATGCCGCGTTCCACGCCGGTGTCCGCGTGGACGCGGTGGGTCGTCTCGTTGGAGATCCTTCCCGGTTCGGGGCCGTATGCCCAGGGCCGGTCGGCCCTGTTTCCCCGAGCACGCGCTGCCGCCGGTCGAAGCCGTCGAGGAACAGGGGCGTCGGCCGGCAGCGGGTGACGGGGCCCCACGGTCCCGGTTCCGGGGCCGGGTGGCCCTGGGGCCGGGCCGGGAGCTCGCATCAGGCTGGAGCCGCGGAACGATCACAAGGAGCGGAACAGATGACCGTCAGGGACACCGACATCCAGCAGACCCCCACCACCGTACGTGTCCGAGGCACAGGCGACGTGGACGAGCGGGCGCTCGCCTACGTCCGCACCAAGGTCGACGCGGTCCTCGGCCGGTCGGGCCTGCCGCCCGTCAGCGGCGAGGTGCGGATCGAAAAGGCCGCGGCGCACCACGCCGGGCACCCGTGGACGGCAGGGGCCGAGATCCGGGTGGGCCGCGACCTCCTGGTCGTCCACGCCGAGGAGGCCACCGCCCACGAGCTCGCGGACCGGCTGCACGACCGGCTGCGTGGCCAGGTGGAGCGGGTCGTGCACCGCGGGGACGCGGCCCGCAAGTCGGCCACGCCACCGCCTTGGCGCGGCGGCCCGGCGGACGGACGGCAGGAGTAGGGACCTGGAGCCGGGTGCGGGAGGGGGTTCCCCCTCCCGCACCCGGCCCGTCCAGCGGCCCTGAGAGAGAAGGAGGGGGGCGTGAAGACCCACACCGTCGGAGAGGTGATGACCCGTGAGGTCATCCAGGCACATCGGCAGACGACGTTCAAGGAGCTCGTACGGCTGCTGAACCGGCACCGGATCGGCGGACTGCCCGTCGTCGACGCGGACGACAAGGTGGTCGGGGTGATCTCTGCGACCGACCTCGTCCGCGGGCAGGCGGACCGCGCCGACCGGCGGATCCGCCTGCCGGGCCTGCGCCGTCCGGTGCGCGTCCCGGCGAGCGGGGCCCCGGGGCTCGTCGCGGCGGAGCTGATGTCCTCACCTGCGGTCACGGTGCATCCGGAGCAACTGGTCCCGGAGGCCGCCCGGATGATGGAGCGTCACCACATTGAGCGGCTTCCCGTGGTGGACGAGGAGGACCGCCTCATCGGCATCGCCACCCGCCGCGACCTCCTGCGTGTCTTCCTGCGCACGGACGAGGAGATCCGCCGGCAGGTGATCGACGAGGTCCTGGTCGGCGCCCTCGGCCTGTCCTCCGACGCGGTCACCGTGTTCGTCCGGGACGGCGTGGTCACACTGAAGGGACGCCTGGAACGCCGGAGCGACATCCCCCTGGCGATCCGATCGGCCTGGCGGGTCGAGGGGGCCGTC
Organism: Streptomyces capitiformicae; assembly: GCF_002214185.1. Lineage (NCBI taxonomy): Bacteria > Bacillati > Actinomycetota > Actinomycetes > Kitasatosporales > Streptomycetaceae > Streptomyces > Streptomyces capitiformicae. Next base: position 4,273,380 of record NZ_CP022161.1, read on the forward strand.
GGAGTGGTCAACGGCCTGACCTACAGCGTCGACGACTGCCACCCGGCCAAGCCGCGCCCCATTGACGAACCCGTTCAGGGACCGCCCGCGTGAGGTCCCGTTGCCGAGGGGCCGTCCGGCCCTCCCCGACCAGGCCGGACGGGCAGAGGAAAGGACCAACGGCGTCTGCGGCCGGGCCGCACCTCGGACGAGAGTGGAATCGGAGCGGCACCGACATCCCTCACGGTGCCGCTCCCGTACCGCCCCGCCGGATCACCTCCGGCGGCACCGACGTACCGGAGGCGCACTCCCATGACCCGACAGGAAGCCGGGACCACGACCACGACTCCTCTCACCGAGGCTCCGTCCGACACCACCGTCGCGGTGGACCGGCTCGTGACGGCCGGGTTGAAGGCGCTCGCCGACTACGAGGAGCTCGACCAGGAGCAGGTCGACCACATCGTCAGGAAGGCGTCGGTCGCCGCTCTGGACCAGCACACCGCGCTGGCACGGCTCGCAGTGGAGGAGACCGGACGCGGCCTGTTCGAGGACAAGGCGGCCAAGAACATGTTCGCGTGCGAGCACGTCACGCACAGCATGGGCCACATGAAGACCGTCGGCGTGATCGCCCGTGACGACGTCGAGGACCTGGTGGAGATCGCCGAACCGGTCGGCGTGATAGCCGCGGTCACCCCGGTCACCAATCCGACCTCCACCACGATCTTCAAGGCGCTGATGGCGCTGAAGACCCGCAACCCGGTCGTCTTCGCCTTCCACCCCTCCGCCCAGCGGTGCAGCGCCGAAGCGGCCCGCGTCGTGCGCGACGCCGCCGTCGCCGCCGGTGCGCCCGAGCACTGCATCCAGTGGATCGAGACCCCGTCCATCGAGGCCACCCGCACCCTGATGCACCACCCCGGCATCTCCCTCATCCTCGCCACCGGCGGCAACGCCATGGTCAAGGCCGCCTACTCGGCCGGCAAGCCCGCCCTCGGCGTGGGCGCCGGCAACGTCCCCGCCTACGTGCACAAGAGCGCGAAGCTGCGCCGGGCCGTCAACGACCTGGTGCTGTCGAAGTCCTTCGACAACGGGATGATCTGCGCCTCCGAGCAGGCCGTCATCCTCGACGACGAGATCTACGACGCCGCCCTTGCGGAGTTCCACACCCTGCACGCCCACCTGGCGACCGCCGAGGAGAAGGCGAAGCTGGAGGCCTTCCTCTTCCCGACCGGCAGGACGGCCGGCAGCGGCTGCGAGCCCAAGGTCAACTCCACGGCCGTAGGACAGAGCCCCGCCTGGATCGCGGAACAGGCCGGGTTCACCGTGCCTGCCGACACCTCGCTCATCCTGGTCGAGGCCGAGCGGGTCGGCCGGGACGAGCCGCTGACCCGCGAGAAGCTCTGCCCCGTGCTCGCCGTGCTGCGCGCCGGTTCCGAACAGCAGGGCTTCGACCTCGCCGCGGACATGGTGGCCTTCCACGGCCAGGGCCACAGCGCCGTCATCCACACCGAGGACCCCGCGCTCGCCGAGGCGTACGGCCGCCGCATCAAGACGGTACGGGTCATCGTCAACTCGCCATCCTCGCAGGGTGCCATCGGCGGCATCTACAACGGCCTGCTGCCGTCGCTGACGCTCGGCTGCGGCTCCTGGGGCAGCACCTCAGTCTCCAACAACGTCTCCGCCGCCCAGCTGCTCAACATCAAGCGGGTCTCCACCCGCCGCAACAACCTCCAGTGGTTCAAGGTCCCGCCGAAGATCTACTTCGAGCCGCAGGCCCTGCGCTACCTGCAGTCCATGCCGGACATCCACCGCGTCACCGTCGTCACCGACGCCACCATGACCCGCCTCGGCTTCGTCGACCGCGTCACCCGCATCCTGCAGCGCCGCCGCGAACCGGTCACCGTGCAGATCATCGACAACGTCGAACCCGAACCCAGCATCGACTCCGTCCGCCGCGGCGCCCGCCTCATGGGCGACTTCCGCCCCGACACGATCATCGCGCTCGGCGGCGGCTCGCCCATGGACGCGGCCAAGGTGATGTGGCTGCTGTACGAGCAGCAGGCCGACGGCAAGGACGTCGACTTCGCCGACATGCGGCACAAGTTCTCGGACATCCGCAAGCGTGCCTTCCGCTTCCCCGTCCTGGGAAAGCTCGCCCGCCTGGTGTGCGTGCCCACCACGTCCGGAACCGGCGCCGAGGTCACCCCCTTCGCCGTCATCTCCGACCCGGCCACCGGCAAGAAGTACCCGCTCGCCGACTACGCTCTCACCCCCAGCGTGGCCATCGTCGACCCGCTGCTCACCACCGAACTGCCCCCCGCGCTCGCCGCCGACAGCGGCTTCGACGCCCTCACCCACGCCATCGAGGCGTACGTGTCCGTCTACGCCAACGACTTCACCGACGGCCTGGCGCTCCACGCGATCCGCCTCGTCTTCGACAACATCGCGGCCTCCGTGAACGACGGCGCGGGAAGTCCTCAGGCCCGGGAGAAGATGCACAACGCCGGCGCCATCGCGGGCATGGCCTTCGGCAACGCCTTCCTCGGCATCGTCCACGCCATGTCCCACACCCTCGGCGCCACGTTCCACATCGCACACGGCCGCACCAACGCGGTCCTGCTGCCGCACGTCATCCGCTACAACGGCACCGTCCCCACGAAGCTCACCGGCTGGCCCAAGTACGAGCACTACCGCGCCCCCGAACGCTTCCAGGACATCGCCCGCACCCTCGGCCTGCCCGCCGCCACGCCTCAGGAGGGCGTGGAATCGCTCGCCTCGGCTGTGGAACGCCTGCGCGACAGCGTGGGCATCGAGCCGTCGTTCCGCGCCCTCGCCGTCGACGAGCGCGCGTTTTTCGACGCCCTGCCCCAGCAGGCCCTGAACGCCTACGAGGACCAGTGCGCACCCGCCAATCCACGGATGCCGATGCTCGACGACATGCAGGAACTCATGCGCACGGCCTACTACGGCCAGAAGGACGCTCCCAGCGCATAGGCCGACCTGGGCGCGGTAGGGCCGTTCGGCCCTACCGCGCCCCTCACTGCCCGCATTCAAATGGTCTGATCCACCCCCGCCCGTGACCCGCCGTCCACCGGGCTCCACCCCGAGACCTCGGCGGGTCTCTTGCCACCGATCTTCGAAGGGACACGCAGATGCGGTACCGGCCCCGCGGCCACCGACACCGCGGCGACCAGCGCCGTCACGGCAACGGCACTCCTACCGAAGCACCCGCGCAGTGAGCGACGAAACCCCACGGAAACCCACCATGACCACCAACAACGCCCCGCCCGCCACCGCCGGACCACGACACAGCGTGGAACTCGACAGCGCCGAGGCCCTGCGACTCCTGGGCAGCGTCTCCCTGGGCAGGATCGTCTTCACCCAGCACGCGCTCCCCACGATCCGGCCGGTCAACCACATCCTCGACGACGGCGACATCATCATCCGCACCCACGAAGGCTCGGCGATCACCTCGCACACCCGCCATGCGAACGGCTCAGGCGTCGTCGTCGCCTACGAGGCCGACGCCATCGACCCGGACACCCACCTCGGCTGGAGCGTGGTCGTCACCGGCTACGCCCGCCTGATCACCGACCCCCACGAACTGGCCCGCTACCAGGCACTGCTCCACCCCTGGGTGAAACAGGTCATGGACTACGCCGTCCGCATCCACCCCGACCTGGTCACGGGAATCCGGCTCACAGCCGCGGACGAGACCATCAGCGCCTGACCCCGACGGATCAGCGATCCAGTGCAGGGCTCCGCGGGCTCCTGCAGGGCTCGCCACCGGATGAGAAAGAGGCTCTTCTGAGAAAGAGGCTCCTCACTTCTCCTGCGGTTCCAGCAACCGACCCCGGGGGGCTATGCAGAGCGATTGCAGGGTTACGCAGCGTCGTCATCGTCGCGTGTGTCACCTCGCCGGCACCCGCCGCCGCGAGGGCGATCAGGGCAGGGCCGCCAGGAACCCGTCACCGCGACCGTCCGGCCCCTTTGCCATGGGGCTGTTCGGCCCCTGCGCAGGGCCCCGGTCAGCCGGAGAGCCGCACCCCGTACAGCGTGCGACCGCCGACCAGCTCCCGCCCGGTCACCAGCTCGGGCTCGACACGCACGAAGACCTCCACGGGCGAAGGGGCCCAGGAGCAGGGAACAACCCTGTTCAGGTGCTCGTGCTCGGCCGGGTCGTTCACCACTGCCGCCCGCCCGGTCACGACGACACTCCAGCCGGCCCGGGCGACCGCGTCGACCTCGTCCGCCTCGAAGGCGACCACCGAACCGTCGACCGCACGGGCCAGTTCCGAAGCCGCACAGGTGCGCAGCAGCACCGCACCGTCGTCGTCCAGACAGAAGTTGACCGGCAGGACTGCGGGCAGTGCCTGCCGGGTGTACACGATGCGGCCGACCGACACCTTCGCCAGCAGACCCAGACATTCCTGCCGACCGAGTTCACGGAAACCATCGTTGGAATGCATAGCCAGTCCGTCTCTCACGCAGGGCAACGCTCGCACTCCATCGTCCGTAGCCTCGGCATCGGAGATGAGAGGCCATGAGTCCCCCCTGTGCCTGAGAGCGGCCCCCGCTGGGGTGCCAATATGCCCCGTCGGCACCCATCGGGGAGAGCTCGGCCCGTCCAGGAGCCGGACGAGCTCTGTCCCTCAGGTTTGCTCTGCCCATGGACGAAAGGCACACCGGATCCGCCCTCTGCCCAGACGGACCAAGAGAGGTGATCGGTGCTGCTTTCAGCCAGTCGAACCCTGTCAACCGGCCGGACGAGACCGTCCGGTCCGGGCGACCTGGTGCGCGGTCCCACAGGCGCATGCGAAGCTGCGTAAACGGGCCGAACGGCCCTTCCCCGCGGCCCGCCCCCTCGGGTTGTCTCTGGGCATGTCCGAAGCCCACACCATGCCCGCGCCGTGCCACACGGAACGTGTCGTCGGTGGCACAACCGTGGTGGAACTGCGCGGGGAGATCGACCTACTCACGGCGCAGGCCCTTGTGGCACGCCTCGACACGCTCACCGCCGGGCCCTGCCCCGACCTGGTGCTGGACCTCCGTCCCGTGTCGTTCATCGACTGCAGCGGACTCGCCCTGCTGTGCCGGACGAGGAACCGGGTCCTGGCCCGGTGCGGCCGGCTGCGGTTGATTGCCGACAGTCCCCGTTTCCAGCGGATCCTTCGCTGCACCGGCCTGGCCGGTGTCTTCGAGACGTACCGTTGAAGACCCTCCGGCCCACCCCCGACCGCTCAGCCACCCCTGTACGACGACGGACGACGAACGGCAGCATCCACCATGTACGCAACGCACACCGGCGTCGACCACGCAACCACCCCCCACCTGGTACGCGCCGCGATCACCGCACCCTCGGTGCACAACACCCAGCCGTGGCTCTTCACCGGCCGGGGCACCCGCCTCGACCTGTACGCGGACACCGCCCGCCGGCTGCCGCTCACCGATCCGGACAGCCGCGAGATGGTCATCAGCTGCGGCGCGGCCCTGTCCAACGTACGCCTTGCCATGCGACACCTGGGCTTCGTGCCGGTCGTCCACGCCTTTCCCAACCCCTGGAACAGGACCCATCTGGCCCGCGTGGACCGGGGCTCATACGCGGAGCCGGACGCAGACCCGCGCGGCACGCGGCAGCCCTGACGGAGTGCCCCTGGAGACGTGCGCCTTCCACTCGGACCGCACCACACTCGCGGGCCGGGACTTCCTCGGCATCACCCGGATCCGGCCCACCGCGCCACGGATATGGCGGGCACGCACCGGCCTGATCGCCCTGATCACCACCCAGCACGACACACGGGAGGACTGGCTGCGCGCCGGTCAGGCACTCCAGCGGGTCCTGCTGCACGCCGCCGCCCACCGGGTCATGGCAGCCTTCCACACCCAGCCGCTCGAACTGCCGTACCTGCGGGCGCAGGTCCGCACACGGGTGGCCGGCGACCAGTTTGCTCGGCGACTGTGGCGGGCGAGCTCCGTAACCTTCGCGCTCGGGCCGGCGTTTTGCGCGACCAGGCCGGCCGACAGGTCGAGGGTGAGGTGCAACTGGCTGCGGTTCTGGAGCAGCGTGCGGAATCCGCCGAGGAGATCGGACTTCCGCTTTCGCTCCTGGCACAGATGTGGGCGACCGGCGACCATTCGGCGCTCGCCCGCTGGGAAGTTCGAGCTCGCATGGCGGCAATGGCGACGGGCTGGTGGGGACGCTGTGGCGGCGGAAGCGTGCCATGAAAGCGTTCGTGTCGGCTGCGGGTCCGGGTGTGGCCACGCAACTGCCGGCGTGGACAGGCGAACGGCCCGTCATGTCGGACCTTCTCAACAAGCTGGCAGACGTGACGGGCCTGGAGCGGCAGATGCGTGAGCTCACACCTGCCCAGCTCACCTACGACGAGGAGGCCATACGTCAGGCTCGCGCGGGCTGTGCCACGGCCCGCGCCGAACTGTCGGCGGAGCTGTGTGCGGCATTGTCGGCGGAGGCGCTCAGTCGGGGGCGCTCGCTGCTGGACCAGCGACTTCAGACGCTGCGGCAGCGCAAAGGGACCCAGCGCAGCCAGCTGAATCTGCTACGCCACCTGAAGGGGTGGGCGATCACCACGCACGCGGTGCGTCAGCTGAAGCCGGACGCGAAGCTCTTCGACCTGGTCGTCATCGACGAGGCCAGTCAGTGCTCGATCGCTTCGGTGCTGCCCCTGCTGTTCCGCGCCCGGCGCGCTTTGATCATCGGTGATCCGATGCAGCTGAGTCACATCCCCGGCATCTCACCGGAGCAGGAGCGCCAGGCCCGTGTCAGGGCGGAGCTCAGCGCGGCCTGGCTTGAGGACCGCCGACTCGCCTACCACGTCCACTCGTCCTACCACGCCGCCGCGCAGAACGGCGAGGCCGCCCTGCTGCTCGACGAGCACTACCGCTGCCATCCGGAGATCGCCGACGTCGTCAACGGCCACTGCTACTCCGGCGCCCTGGAGATCATGACGGACGTACGCGGCCAGGTACCCGCCGTCGACCTCATGGACACCGGGGAAACCGCTCCCGTACTGGCCTGGGCCAACGTACCGTCCAGCGAGTCGGCGCAGGGGCCAGGCGGAAAGTCGTGGCACAACCCGTCCGAGGCCGCCGCCGTGGCCGGCATCGTGAGGGAGCTGCTGCACCACCTGCCAAGAACTGCAACGGTGGGCGTAGTGACCCCCTTCCGCGCGCAGAAGGACGCCCTGGAGCGCATGGTCGGCAGCGACCGGGTGCGCGTGGGCACAGTCCATGCCTTCCAGGGCGGCCAGCGCGACGTCATGGTCCTCAGCCCGGTGGCGACTGCCAACACACCTCCGAGGACGGCTCACTGGGTGGCGAGCCAGGTCAATCTCTGGAACGTCGCGATCACCCGCGCGAAGTCCCAGTTGATCACCGTGGGCAACCATGGCTACTGGCAGCAGCAGACCGGTCTCCCTCACTTGCTGTCGTCCCGCTCGGTCCTGTGGAACCGAGCACGGGCTGTCGGTCCACACCAAGCTCCCATGCCCGAGCCCGGCCCGCGGCAGGACCCTGACCGCAGGGACCTCACCGACACCCTGCAGCAGTTCCTCGCCTCGCGAGGCATCGTCGAGCTGGAACGCGATGCCATCATCGGCGGACAGCGGATCGACCTGTTGTTCACCGCGCCCGAGGGCAACACCGCGGTCCTGGTGGACGCTGGACCACTGCCCGGCCGTGATCCGGCACGGCACTTGCGCTTGATGCACCAGCGAACCGACCTGCTGATCGGGCTGCCATCCGGCGGCCGGGGTGCGAAGGCCGGCAGCGTCGAGCGAGTTCTCCGTGTCCCCGCGTGGCGCATTCTCGCGGGCCCGAACGTACTGGCGCCGCTGTTCGACTGAGTGACCGGTCGGCCGTGCACGGCTGACCGGACATCCGACCTGGGGAGGGGCAGTCGTGACGAGCGCCATGAAGACCGAAGAGGTCCTGCGCAGCCTCCAGCGGCAGGTGACCATACCGGTCCATTCCACGCGAGAGCTGGTGGGCAAGGTCGAGGAAGCCGCCGCCGACAAGGAACGTGAGCGCCGCGAGACGTTCCAGAAGCGGCAGGAGGAGGGCAAGACCAAGCCGGGAGACACGTACGAACCGCTGCGCCGCAAGCGACCCGCAGCGGCCACTGATCCTCGAAAGCGCCGAAAAGCCGATCCGGGTCACGGTGGACGAACACCGGATGCGCCAGGTGATCACGAACCTCGTGAGCAACGCCTTGGCCCACTCCCCGCCCAGCACGCCCGTGCACATCCGCGTAGGCATGTCCGTCACAGGGCCAGAACCTCCCGTAGCCGTGGCAGGCAGTCCGGAATCGCGCGGCCGTGTCGTGCTGGAAGTGATCGGCCAAGGGCCCGGCGTGCCGCCGGAGGCCGCGCCGAACATCTTCGACCGGTTCTACCGGGTCGACCAGGCCCGCGCCCGCGTCCGCGGCGGCACGGGACTCGGCCTGGCCATCACCGCCGCGATCCTGGAGGCCCACGGCGGCCGCGTCGAACTCAGGACGGCGCCCGACGAAGGCGCTCGCTTCGCCGTGCTGCTTCCCTAGGCCCTTCTGATGGATCTCCGTGGAAGAAGGAGCGGCGTTCGGTGCGTGCTCTCGGCGTGCCGGGCGGAAGTACGATCCATGGCCGGGCAGGTATGCCGGGAGGACGTGGGGCTGCTGGAGCTGGAGCGGATCACGGCTCGCACTCGCCGGAGTGAACTGGACACGTTCCCTGCGGAGTTGGCCAAGCAACTGCAGTAGGTCCAGGCCGAGCGGGAGGAACGCGTGATCGCCGAGCGGTCCTGAACGGGCTGGCCGAGCAGGACGGGCCGCGGCGCCGACCCGCGAGGAGGCTGACCCGGAAGTAGCCTGCCCGCGGCCGGGCGAAGAAGCCGAGCCCCATCGGCCGAGCCGGGCTACGAGGAAGACTCGGGGCCGTCGTCGCCAAACTGCCGGTGTCGGGTCATCGAGCGCTGAGGACGTGCGCCCACGGCTCATCGATGTCGGCCAGACCCAGCACGGCGACCACGTTGTCGAGCATTCCGGCGCCGAACCAGCGCCGCACGGCGTCGTCGTCGCCCAGCGTGCTACCGGCGCCCGGACGGCGCCAGCGGCCGTGACCAGTCCGAAGGCGTGGGAGCTCTCCTGAATCTCCGTCCTTCGCTCTGGGATAGGCGTCGACGGAGTGGAGCCAGGATCATCCTGGCTCCACTCCGTGGTGCGGGCGTGTCACTGGAACTGTGCGAAGAACCTCCAGATCTCTGCTTTGGTCCAGGTGGCGACGCCGCTGTCGCCGGTGGAGCCGTCGACCGGACCGGGTGCGTGGCCTCCGTCGAACGCGGCCCATTGGACCGGGAATCCGGCACGGCAGCCCGAGTAGGTGGTGGTGATGTGCGTTCGGCTGCCCGGCGCGGGCTCGCGCGGGCTCTGGGGGGTGCAGCCGTTGTTGCTGACGAACCTGTCGCGCAGGGACCGTCCTTGCCCGATGTTGAGGACGGAGTCGCTGATGCCGTGGATTCCGAAGTAGGCGATGGGCTGGGTGCCGCCACTGCACCCGCTGATCTGAGCGCCGGATATGACCGCAACGGCCCTGAAGACATTCGCCCGGCTGCATGCGAGTGCGTAGCTCATACCGCCGCCCCAGCTGAATCCCGTGGCGAAACGCTGTGCCGGGTTGACACAGAGGCCGCCCTCGATCCGCCGGATCATGTCGTCGACGAAGGTGACGTCCTCACCACCCGAATTGGCCCAGCCGTTGCCGAGGCCCTGGGGGGCGACGAGGATCGCGCTGTTGTTCGACTGTTCCTGTTGGCCGTAGTAGGACCAGGCGTTCCCGCTCGTGCCGCCCGAGGCGACCTCGCCGGCGGTTCCGCCCCGCCAGTGGAACGCGAAGATCAACCGATAGGGGCGGCTGTTGTCGTAGTTGGCGGGAACCCGGAGGATGAAGCTGCGGCTCTTGCCGCCGCTCTGAATCGTGTGCGTACCGCTCGTCAGAGTCGGGGCGCTGCCGCATCCACCGCCGCCACCGGACGACAGCTTGACCAACTGCCATTGCTGGTTGGCGCCGCCCTGGTCGGCGTACTGGACGACGTTGCCGCCGTCGGCGGTGGAGGCGCCCTGCACCTCCACCGCCTTGCCGCTGGTGCGGTTGATCAGCCGGACGTGGCCCGCGTCGGAGTCGGCCAGGCGGAACTGCTGGTTGGCCCCGTTGTGGTCGGCCCACTGCTGGATCACGGCACCGTCTGCGGTCGAGGCGCCGGCCACGTCGAGAACCTTGCCCGAATGCTGGGCCTTGAGGCGGTAGAAGCCGTCGCCGGAGGCCACGAACTGCCACTGCTGGTTGACTCCGTCGTGGCGCGTCCATTGGCTGACCCGCGCGCCGTCGGCGGTGGACGCGCCAGAGACGTCCAGCGCCTTGCCGCTGTTGCGATTGACCAGGACGTACCAGGCATTGGTGTCCACCGTCGCCGCCTCGGCGGGCGCCGGATTCACCACGGCGAGCATGCCGATCGCGAGGGTCGCCGCCACCAGGGCGGCGACCCGGGACCACCAGCGATGTCCGTGTGGAGGGGCGGAGGAGGCCGCACCGTAGGTCTTCATCGATTCACCCTTTCGTTTGTGGCAGGTCCCCTCACGTGCGGGTCCAGCGCTGGTTGCTGCTGTTCGAGCAGGAGTAGAGCTGGATCAGGGTGCCGTTGGCGGTGCCGCCTGCGGCGGCTTCGAGGCAGAGGCCGGACTGGACTCCGACGATGGATCCGTCGGAGTTGAGGCGCCATTTCTGGTTGTCGCCGCCCCAGCAGCTGTAGATCTGGACTTTGGTGCCGTTGCCTGTGCCGGCGGCGTCCAGGCACTTGTTGCCGTAGACCCTGAGCTCATTGGCGGCTGTGTACGTCCACTGCTGGTTGGTGCCGTTGTGGCAGTCCCACAGGTGGAGCTGGGTGCCGTCGGTGGTACTGGTGCCGGGCACGTCCAGGCAGCGGCCCGAACCGACGCCCTTGATCTGTCCGGAGCCCGAAGGGGGCGTAGTGGAGCCGCCGTTGAGTGCGTTGAGGACGGCGGTGTAGGCGGGCTTCTTGCTGCCGTCGCGGTTGAACAGCAACGGCGTGTGCTCCGGTCGCCAGGAGTCGGAGTCGCGCACACCCCAGACGGTGATGCCGAGGCAGCGCGGGACGGCCAGGCAGTCGTTGGTCACGTTGGCGTAGGTCGTGGCCGAGGCGCCCTGGATGTCGAGTTCGGTGATGGCCACGTCGACGCCGAGGGCGGCGAAGTTCTGCAGTGTGGTGCGGAAGTTGCTGTTGTAGGGGCTGCCGCTGTTGAAGTGCGACTGGAAGCCGACGCAGTCGATCGGCACGCCGCGCTGCTTGAAGTCCCGGACCATGGCGTACATGGCCTGGGTTTTGGCCCAGGTCCAGTTCTCGACGTTGTAGTCGTTGTAGCAGAGCTTGGCGGCAGGGTCTGCGGCGCGCGCGGTGCGGAAGGCGACCTCGATCCAGTCATTGCCGGTGCGCTGCAGGTTGGAGTCGCGCCGGGCTCCCGAACTGCCGTCGGCGAAGGCCTCGTTCACGACGTCCCACTGGACGATCTTGCCCTTGTAGTGACCCATCACGCCGTTGATGTGGTTGATCATCGCCTGGCGCAGCGTGCTGCCGCTGAGGCTCTGCATCCAGCCGGGCTGCTGGGAGTGCCAGGCCAGGGTGTGACCGCGCACCTGCTTGCCGTTCTGCACCGCCCAGTTGTAGACGCGGTCACCGGCGGTGAAGTTGAACTGGCCCCGCTGCGGTTCGGTGGCGTCGATCTTCATCTCGTTCTCGGCCGTCACCGAGTTGAACTCACGGCCCGCGATCGTCGTGTACGCCGAGTCGCCCAGCCTGCCCGAGGCGATGGCGGTGCCGAAGTAGCGGCCGCTCTGCGCCGCCGCGGCGCCGAGCGTGCTCTCGGCGGCGTGTGCGGTCGGCGGCGCGACCAGTGCGGCGACCGTACCGAGGGCGCCGACGACCAGCGCCAGCAGCAGGCCGCGGATCTTCCGGCGGACAACGGGTCTGGGAAGGGCATACAGGCCCATGACTGTGCCTCCAAGGTAGAAATCACGGAAGGACTGAAGCGCAGGGGAATGCGTCGTCCGCTCCCACTCGGCAGACGGACGGGGCGAGCCGGAACCCGGGCAGCACGGAATCACCGGACACCGCGGTCATGGGACCGGGACGATCTCAACCGGCACGGACGGCACCCGGTCGGCCGTCGGGGGACGTACGGCGGGGAGCGGTGGTGTTTTGACACAGGCATGGGGGCACTCCATCGCGGCTCAGCCGGGGGACCGTCACGCGGCGTCGCGTACCTCTCCAACTGCAAGAAGAGCCAGGATGCGCCGGTGCGAACCTCACCGGAACGGAACGGGGTGGCGCAGGTGCTTCGGTGCGCGGATCTGCGGTGCAGATGATGTGCGTGATCTGCCGTGCAGCACCGTTTACTCAGGACCGGCATGATTCGAAATCCCGAACTGTGGCCGGTCACCCAGGGAGGGAAGATTGCGGGATTGACAGTGAATCGTCAATACTCACCGCAGAGAATGTTTCCGTTTCCATCCCGAAACTTTCGGAATCCCGTCGAGCCGGACGACGGGCCGTTCAGCGCCGCCTTCGGCGGATCCCGTAGGGCCGGACCGGAACCAGTACGAGTGTGCGGACGCTGCTTGCTCAACATCCCTCCCTGCGCGGACCCTTGGACGCGGCCCCTTGGACTGGCGAGCCGTATCGCGAACTTCCGGAGTGCTTCCGGTCGGCGCGACAGCTCGCCAAGCCCAAAGGGGAGGAACTGTTTGTGGACAGATCGGCGACAGACCTTGACCAGAGGGCCCTGCATTCCTAGCTTGTGGCGTCAAAGGTTCGGGGATCTCTTCGAATGTTTCGAAGCTGTCCCCTGGCCCCGGTACGGCCGCTTCGCGGTTCATCGGCGTCACCTCACCCCGCCCCCAAGGAGGCCCTCTGATGTGGTTTCGCCACCCGTCCCCGGTTCGTCCAAGACGCTTACTCGCCGTCCTTGCGCCCTTGCTGCTCGTGGCTGCCTTCCTCGGCGCCCAGCCCGCCAGCGCGGCGACCGTAGACCCCAACGCCTCGTATGTGCTGGTCAACCGCAACAGCGGCAAAGCCCTGGATGTCTACAACATGGCGACCAGCGACGGCGCCCGCATCACCCAGTGGGCCAGGAACGATCAGAACCAGCAGCAGTGGCAGTTCGTCGATTCCGGGGGCGGCTACTACCGCATCAAGTCCCGGCACTCGGGCAAGGTGCTGGACGTCAACAACTGGTCCACCGCGAACGGCGGCTCGATCGTCCAGTGGGCCGACCTGAACGCCACCAACCAGCAGTGGCGGCTGGCCGACAGCTCTGATGGCTACGTGCGGCTCATCTCGCGCCACAGCAACAAGGCCCTCGAAGTACAAGGTGCCTCCACCGCCGACAACGCGAACATCGTCCAGTACGACGACTGGGGCGGCAGCAACCAGCAGTGGCAGCTCGTCAAGGTCGGCGCCGACAACCCCGGCGCGTGCGATCTCCCGTCGACATACCGCTGGACGTCAACGGGCCCGCTGGCGCAGCCCAAGCCGGGGTGGGCCTCGCTCAAGGACTTCACCGTCGTCCCCTACAACGGCAAGCAGCTCGTCTATGCGACGACACACGGCGCCGCGGGAACGGGAAGGGCCTGGGGCTCGATGAACTTCACCCCGTTCACCAACTGGTCGGAGATGGCCTCGGCCAGCCAGAACACGATGTCGGCTTCCACGGTCGCGCCCACGCTCTTCTACTTCGCGCCGAAGAACATCTGGGTGCTCGCCTACCAGTGGGGCAGGACCGCCTTCGTCTACCGGACGTCGAGCGACCCCACCAACCCGAATGGCTGGTCATCCGAGCAGGTGCTCTTCTCCGGAAGCATCTCCGACTCCGGAACCGGACCCATCGACCAGACGCTCATCGCCGACGGGACGAACATGTACCTGTTCTTCGCCGGTGACAACGGCAAGATCTACCGGGCCAGTATGCCGATCGGGAACTTCCCGGGCAGCTTCGGCTCAACCTCGACAGTGATCATGAGCGATACGAGGGACAACCTGTTCGAGGCCCCTCAGGTCTACAAGCTCCAGGGCCAGAACCGCTACCTCATGATCGTCGAGGCGATCGGCTCGCAGGGCCGCTACTTCCGCTCGTTCACGGCCACCAGTCTGAACGGCTCATGGACACCCCAGGCCGCGACCCAGAGCAATCCTTTCGCCGGCAAGGCCAACAGTGGCGCCACCTGGACCAACGACATCAGCCATGGCGAGCTGATCCGCACCAGCCCTGATCAGACCATGACCGTCGACCCCTGCAATCTGCAGTTGCTCTACCAGGGGCGCAGCCCCAACTCCGGCGGCGAGTACGGTTTCTGGCCCTACCGTCCGGGTCTGCTGACACGGCAGCGCTGACGGTATGACTCGGGTCCGGCCCCGGTAGGGAGCCGGCGTGGCGGGCTCGGCGTAAGGCCGGGCCCGCCCTCAGGCGCCTTTCGCTCGCATGGACTGCTCGATGAGGCAGCCGGCCTGCTCCCGGACGCCGTCCAGGAACTTGGCGTAGTCGCGGAAGAGGACCTCGATACTCTGGCCCGCGCGGCGAGCGCATTCGGCTGGGTCCCCACCGGAGTACAGCCGGAACGGGATCCCCGGCATGCCGGTCCCGTCGAGTACTTCGAGGCGCTCGGCCACACCGCCCGCGCGTCCCCACGCAGTTCCGGGTGACGTGCCGGCGACGATGAAGGCCGAGACGCCGACGGCGGCAACGCCGGCCCGACCAACTGGGCCCCGTACCAACATTCAACGGCGAGATTCACCGAGGCTCCGTTCGGCCCCGGGCGGGGCCCACGTGGACAGCGCACCTGTCGAAGAGTGCCTACTGTGTGCGCAGCGAGCAACGCCCGGCCACGAGGAACGCCATGCCCGACAGCCCCGCCCCGGCGCAGTCCCCGGGAACCAGTCGCAGCACTTCGGCGACCATCCCGCCGAACATCCTGCGCTGCCTCACGCCGGTCACCGACGGGTACGGAGTGGACCTTCGGCCCGAGCTGAGCCGGGTCGGGCTGGACGAGGCGATGATGCGCTCGGCGGCGCTGCGGGTCTCCTACCGCCAGGGCAGTGCCGTCATCCGGCGTGCGCTGGAGCTCACCGGTGACGCTCACCTGGGCCTGCGGGTGGGTGCCGCGCAGCACCTGACCTCCTGGGGTCTCCTGGGATTCGCCCAGATGGCCGCCGACACGCTGCGGGAAGCCATCGAGACGGGTGTGCGCTTCCAGAACCTGTCCGGGGCGATGGTGGTCTGGTCGGCCGGTCCGGAGGAAGTCGGCTACGTGCTGCGGGCCGAGCTGCCCGATCCCGCCCTCGATCCGGCGGTCGCGGTCTTCCTGGTGGAAGAGGCGTTCGCCAGCGTCGTCACCCTCACACGGCTGAGTTCCGGGGAGGAATTCACCCCGCAGAGCGTCGAGTTCGCCTTCCCCGCGCCACGCGACTTCGGGCCGTTCACCGAGCTGTTCCGCTGCCCGGTACGGTTCGACGCCGTGGGGAACCGCTTGGTGTTCCCCACGGCGTGGGCCGCGCGGCCGATGCCGGGCCACGACCGGGTCACCTACGCCGCCGTCGTGGAGCTCCTGGAGGAGCAGGCGGCGTCGAGGCGCGATCAGCAGGATCTGCTGGAGGTCCTGGAGATCTCGATCGCGCAGAGCCTGCCCGACGTGCCGTCCTTCGTCGAGCAGGCCCGACGGCACGCCTCCAGCGAGCGCACACTGCGCCGTCGTCTGGCCGAGTGCGGCACGACGTACGAGGCGGTAGTCGACGGAGTACGCCGCGAGCGGGTCGAGCAGCTGCTGCGCCGGCCAGAACTGACCCTGCGGGACATCGCCCGACAGGCGGGTTTCTCCGACGTGCGAGCACTGCGGCGGGCGGTGCACCGCTGGCACGGGGTGGCCCCGGCCCGGCTGCGCGGGGAGGCCGGAGTGCAGTAAAGGGAGTGCCCACGCGCCGCCGCGCCACCGCGCCCTGGGTCACCGGGTCAACGCGTGCGGATCCAGACGGTCTTCTCTCTGGTCCACTGCGCGAAGGCGTCGGTGGACTTCTCCGCGCCACCGAACCCCGACTGCTTCCACCCGCCGAAGGGCGTGGTGATGTCGCCTTCGCTGTACGCGTTGACGGAAACCACACCGGCTTCGATGCCCCGCGCGAGCCGGAGCGCGGCGTCGAGGTCACGGGTCCACACCGAGGCGGCGAGCCCGTATTCGGTGGCGTTCGCCAAGTGCACCGCCTCGCCCTCCGTGGTGAAGGTCTGGACGGTGACAACAGGGCCGAACAGTTCCTTGGTGAGCACGTCGCTGCCCGCCGGGGCCCGGCTGATCACGGTCGGCGGGTAGTAGGCACCGCGCGCCGGCAGCCCGTGCGGCAGCCCGCTGGTGTGGACGTGAGCCCCTGCGGAGCGGGCCGCGTCCACCGCCGCCGCGACCCGGTCGAAGGCGGCACGGTTGATGAGCGGCCCCACCTGGGTGCGTACGTCGGCGGGGTCGCCGATGGTGAGGCTCTTCGCGGCGGCGGTGAACCGGTCCAGCACTTCCTCGGCGATGCTGTGGTGGACCAGGACGCGGGAGCCGGCGGTGCAGTTCTGCCCCATGGTCAAGAACGCGGCCTCGATCATGTTGTCGATCAGTTCGTCGCCGTACTCGAGCGCGTCCGCCATCAGGATCTGGGGGCTTTTGCCGCCCATCTCCAAGGAGACCCGCTTGAAGTTGGTCTCCGCCGCGTCGGCCAGGATGCGGCGTCCGGTGGCGGTGGACCCGGTGAACGACAGTGCGCGCACGAGCGGGTTGCGGGCGAGCGCCCTGCCGGTGACGGAGCCGCGGCCGGGCAGCACCGTGAGCACACCGTCCGGTAGGCCCACCTCGGCCGCCAGAGCGGCAAGGTGCAGGGTGGAGCGCGGGGTGGCCTCGGCGGGCTTGAGCAGCAGGGAGTTGCCCGCGGCGAGCGCGGGGCCGACCTTCCAGGCGGCCATGGCCAGCGGGTAGTTCCAGGGCAGGATCGCGGCGGCCACCCCGACCGGTTCCCGGCTCACCAGGCCCAGGCTCTCGTGACCGGTGGGGGCGACGCGGCCGAAGACCTTGTCGGCCGCCTCCGCGAACCAGCGGATCGACTCGATCGCCCCGGGCACGTCGCCCGTACGGCACTCCGTGATCGGCTTGCCCGCGTCCTCGCAGTCCAGCCGGGCCAGGAACCCGGCGTGGCGCTCCATGAGGTCGGCCAGGCGCAGCAGGACAGCGGCTCGCTCCCGCGGGGACCGGCCGGCCCAGACGCCGCTCTCGAAGACCTTGTGCGCCTGCTCGGCCGCCAGCACGACGTCCTGCTCGCTCGCCGCCGGTACGGTCGTGATCAGCTGACCTGTGGTGGGATTGACGACGTCGAGCGTCTCCTCGATGCCCATGATGTCCGTCCCGTTCATGCTTCCTCCATCAGTTCCCACCGGCCGCCGACCTGGCGGGCCAGCCCTCTGCGGCGCAGGTCCTCCAGATAGCGGGCCATGCCCCGCTCACCCCGCTTGCGGAACAGCGGGAAGAGCCTGGGCAGCAGGTTCGGCGCCAGCATCGCGAACCGCACCAGCCGGGACTCGCCGGACCGGACGTAGGACTCCAGGCGGGGCTTGTCCAGCAGGCTCACGACCGCCCTGACGACATCGGACGGCTGCTGCGGTGCGTCCTGGAACTGCATGGAGTTCCCGCCGTCGACGGCCTCCTGACGGAGCATCCGCGTGTCGGTCGCCGACGGCAGCACCGAACCCGCCTGGATGCCCTTGCCTCGCAGGTCCAGCCCGATGGCGAGCATCGCGCCACGCAGCCCGAACTTCGCGGCGGTGTAGATGGGGGTCTCGCCCAGCGGGAAGATCCCGCCGAGGGACACGGTCGTGATGACCCGGGGGTCGCCGGAGGCCCGCAGCAGCGGGACGGCGATCCGGGTGGTGACCAATGGGGAGACCAGGTTGAGGTCGATCTCCCGCTCGATGCTCTCGACGCTGCGCACGTCGAACCGTTCGGCGCTGGTCATACCCACGTTGTTCACCAGGACGTCTATACGGCCGTGGGTGGCCGCGACGATGTCGAGCATCCGCTCCACCGCGGCGTGGTCCAGCAGGTCGCAGCCCAGCCCGGCATGCCCGCTCCCCGGCAGATCGGCGGCGGTCCGCTTGGCCCGCGCCTCGTCGATGTCGACCACGACGAGGCGGGCACCGCCTGCGGCGAAGCGGTGGCACAGGGCGCTGCCGATGCCTCCGGCGCCGCCTGTCACCAGGATGACCTTGTCACGGAAGTCGTACGTCATGACGCCACCGCTTCCTGTCGTACGGACGTTGCCCGAGGCGGCAGGCCCGCGGTACGCCAGCCCATCCCCTCGGCGACCTTGCCGAGGTACTTCACGAAGGCGTCGCTGTGGACGTAGCCGGTGTGGCGCGGCGAGTCGACGAATTTCAGTCCGCCGGACAGGTCCGGCCGGTCACTGCGGATCATGCGGGCGAACCGCTCGGCGGTCGGCAGCCCGGCCCGCGCGTCCCGGATGTAGGACGCGATCAACTGGGCCTGGTTGTCGAAGAGCTGGTAGGCCCCGGAGTTGGTCTCCACGAAGCCGACCCCGAACAGGCCCTCGTGCTCGCGGGAGAAGGAGGACAGATAGAGGTCGGGGTGCTGCTCGTCGCCGAAGTACTTCTGCGCCACGGGGACTTTGTGGACGTATCCCGTGGCCAGCAGGATCAGGTCGAAGTCGTCGCTGGTGCCGTCGGTGAAGTGCACCGTCCGGCCCTCGGTGCGTGCGATGCCGGGCCTGGCCGTGATGTCCCCGTGCTGGAGGTGGTGGATCAGCAGCGAGTTGATGGCCGGGTGGGTCTCGAACAGCTCGTGGTCGGGCTTTTGCAGACCGAGCCTGCGCGGGTCGCCGTTGATCAGTCGCAGCAGGCCGCCGAACAGCTTCTGCTGCAGCCACATCGGCAGGTGGGGGCCGCCCGCGGCGATGGTGTCCACCGGCCGGCCGAACAGGTGCTTGGGGATGAACCAGTAACCACGTCGCATGCTGATCGCCGCGTAATCGGCGGACCGCGCCGCGTCGCAGGCGATGTCCAGCCCGGAGTTCCCCGCACCCACCACCAGCACCCGCTTGCCCCGCAGTTCAGCGCTGCTGCGGTAGGTGACCGTGTGGCGGATCTCTCCGGTGAAGTCGCCGGGCAGGTCGGGGACGTTGGGGTGCCACTGCGCGCCCGTGCACACGACGACCTGCCGGTGTGTGCCGGCCCGGCCGTCGGCCCGGGTGACCGTCCAGGTGCCGTCCGGATTCTTGTCCACGCTGCGGACCTCGGTGCCGAACTCGATCCGGTCCCTGAGTCCGTATGCCTCGGCGAAGGACGTCAGGTAGGACAGGATCTGCCGGTGCGGCGGGTAGTCGGCGAAGTGGTCCGGCATCGGATAGCCGCCGAAGCCGGAGAGCGACTTGCTGGAGATGAAGTGGGCCGACTCGTACATAGGGCTGCCGGGGTTGTCGATGTCCCACAGCCCGCCCGGCCCCGTGTGGCGCTCGATGTGCGTGTACGGCAGGTCCCGCTCGGCCAGCGCCCTCGCGACCGCCAGCCCTGCGGGTCCCGCACCGATCACGCAGGTGTCGTACTGGTACTCACTCACCAGCCCGCCTCCTTTCCCCGATCTCTCACGATGTGGGGAACCTACGCACCGGGCGGTCGGCGGGAACTGACTCCCGCGGCCACAGAGGGGACCGCAGCGGCCAGAGACGGGCCTCGGCGTCGGGACCGGGCCGGATGCGGTCCAGCCGGGCAGGAGTGAGCGCGGCCCCCTCGGTCGTGGTGACCGAGGGGGCCGCGGTTGCCGTGCGGGCGGTGTCGCGGACGGCGCTACCCGTTGCCGTCCGCAGGTTGATCCTTTTGCCTTCGGCGGTCGCCGCGCTGACGTCGGATCCCGGCGGCCACAGCCGTCGATGCGGCGGTCCCGCCGACCGGCTTGCGGTCGGCGGGACCGGGCACGGCACGGCGAGGCGCCGTCATGAGGTCGAATAGGTCCAGGTGGCGCCGTCGTCCTGGGCAGGGATGTACACGATCGTGCTGTGCCAGCCGATGTCGGACCGCTGGTAGTAGAACTCGACCGAACGGTTCGACTGCCACCAGTATTCCGACGCCGTGGTGCAGGAGTTCGGCTGGACTTCCCAGAATCGTGAGCCGGTCCGGTCGTGGTACTGGTTGAAGCCGACGACGAAGAACGTCATCAGCCGGGGGTTGTTGTTGCAGACCTGGAGCTGCACGGAGTCGACCTGGTCCGCACTGGCCGTTCCGGGAAACGCCAGGCCGAGGCAGAGGGCGCCCACGGCGAGAGCAGATGCCGTGAATCTGTTCATGGCAGTACGCATGGCAAAACCATCACTTTCTCGTGTGGTGTGGTCGTACGTGTGGTGTGGTCGTAGCGGATCGAAGTGGATCCGGATCTCAGCTCAGCAGGGCCTCGGCACGCAGCCAGGTCCGGGCCACTTCGCCGGGCGCCCGACCGGCGTCGACGGACGCGACGAGCCCGGCCAGTTGCTCCGTGGTCAGCCGGGCGTTGACGCCGACGAGGGCCCTGCGAGCGGTCGGGTCCGCGTTGGGGGCGCTGATCAGAGGGAAGACATGCTCGGGCGGTATGACGCTTTTGGGGTCGGTCAGCACGACCAGGCCGTCCTCGCGGATCGATGGGGCAGTGCCGCGCAGCGCCAGGACATCGGCGGTGCGCGAGGGGCCGGCAGGGGCGAGGGTGACACCGTACGCCTTCTTCAGCGACGAGGCCGACGGGGCGTCCGGGTCCGTGGAAGCGGGACCGCCGAGCGTGAGGCGACCGCCGGTCCTGCTGAGGTCAGCGAGGTTGCGCAGCGAGTGGCGCCGGGCGGTGGCCCGGGTGACGGCGAGGACCACACCGCGCTCCGCGGCCGCCGGCTTCAACGCCACGATCCCCGGCGGCAGCGCCATGCTCAGCGTCGCCGCCATGTTTCCGGGCAGCGTGTCCCCTCGGGGCAACGCGCGCAGCGTGGCGGTCTCGTAGGCGGGCGCGAGCCCGACCTCTCCCGCCAGCACGGCCTTGACGGCGTCCGCGGCAGATGCGTAAGTGGTGGGCGCTGACCGAACCTCCTGCCCGGCGGCGGTGAGGAGTTCGCCATAGAGAGCCGCCACCACCCTGCTCTCCGCGGAGCGGTCGGTGCCGATCACCGTCGCCTCTTGTCTGTCCGCGGCGCTCACGGTCGTCCCGCTCGTGCTCGCGCCGGCACAGCCGGACAGCAGGACGAGCGAGGAGGCGGCGAGAGCGAGTGTGCGCAGCACGGGCCGTATTCCTGGCATCACGGAAGACCACTTCTGTCGTCAGAGGAAGGAGGCATACGGCTCCGCGAGAACGGCGGGCCTCACGGAGCCGCACACCGGTCTGCGGGGTGGCTCAGCAGTGGGCTGCGCGCTCGCCCTCTGTCATCGGCGCGTCCTTGAGGTTGACGTAGTCCAGGTCGGGGCGGTCACTGGTGGATCCGGACGCCTGGTAGTCGTGGACGTACCAGATGTAGTGGCCGTAGTACCTGCTCGGGAAGTGGATCTCGTACCAGCCCGTGGCCTGTTGCTTGGCCGTGCCACGCTCCACCCAGCCCTTGTATCCGGGCGGGATGTCGACCGAGTTGCTCTCCGTGTCGGTGTGCGACGCGGTCCAGTCGTGCCGGTAGGTGGCCTCGACGGAGACCTCGAAGGTCTGCCAGTACTTGGCGGTCACTTCGACCGAGACGCCGACCGAGTTGGTGGTGGCGGTCGTGTCCGACCAGTCGATCCGGTGCGGGTTGGTCTGGCTCGCGCAGTTGTACGCCGTGCTTCCCACCTGGTGGGCCGGGCCGGTGTACGTCGAGTAGCTCTGCGGGTGGAACTCGCAGAGGTCGGCCCAGTTGCAGGCCTCCAGCAGCTGCCTTGTGCTGGGGGTGTCCTCGGCGGAGGCCTGCGGGGCTGCGAGCAACGAGGCGCCGACAGTGAGAGCTGCGACGACCCCGGCGGTCCGGGACAGACGCTTGACGGACTTGATTCCGCGACGTGCGGATTCCATGAACAGCTCCCTGGGGGGATGAGGAGACGGCCGCCGGACGAATCGGCGGCGGAAACCGTGCGGTGGGTGAGGGCCTCCGGTGGCACAGGGGGGGAGAGCGTGCCGCCGGAGGCCCTGGACGCCCGTCGGCCGGCACAGGGGGGAAGCGTGCCGCCGTCGGGCTCTTGGTGCCCGCTCACCGGGCCGCCGGGCGTGGTCGACGCCGGAGGTCCGGGCTGGCGAGACCCAACATTGCCCGGCACGGAGTTGATCAGCACCCCGGTTCGATCACGAAAATCAACCGCCGAGGAATGGACGCCGACCAGCCATGAATGGATCACCTTCGCGTCGATGCCCATGAACCGCACGTTCAGGCTCCGCTCGTCCGCCTGCGGGAACTCCGAAATGGAACGGCTGCGGCGACCACCATGAACGAGATCACCAGCACCAAGTCACCCGTGCATCCCAGGAAGGAGGCCGGAGGGCCGCCCGGCATCGGTGTCGCACAGTGCGGCAGCGCCCCCGGACTGGTCGGCCCCACCGCCCCGACCAGGACCACAGGGGCGCGGCGATCGAGTACGCCGAGGCGATTCCCGCGACCGTCGTCACCGGGGTGCCGAACAGACCGAGGACATGGCCCACGGATGGTGGCCGTGGCCGACTCTCGTTCCTGTGGGCGACCTCAACGTTCCTCGTGAGCGGAGCACGTCCCGTCTTTGCCGGAATGTTGCGTCGATGTCATCGGAACATCGGAACCCCACCAGGGGCGGAGAGCATCTGCTGCTACGGCAGGGGGTAGCCCCGAGTCGCCGTTCGCTCCAGTCATGCTCCGTCGGAGGTGGGACCCGGTGGGTCGTCCTGAAAGACCTGTGGACCCCGAGGCCGGTCCTGTCCAGCGGCTCGCGCACGAGCTGCGGGAGCTACGCCAGGCCGTCGGCAGCCCCTCGTACCGGGCCATGGCCAAGAAGGCCGGTTTCGCACCGACCACGTTGTCCCAGGCGGCCGCCGGTGAGCGGCTGCCGTCCTGGTCCGTGGTCGAGGGGTACGTCCGGGCCTGCGAGGGCGACCCCGCGGACTGGGAGCCACGCTGGCAGGAAGCCGAGGCGGCGACCACGGGCGCGGTCCGGGAGGAAGAAGCGGACGCGGCAGCGCCGTACCTGGGTCTCGCCCGCTTCGAACCTGAGGACCGTCACCTCTTCTTCGGCCGTGACCGGATGGTCGAGGACCTGAGGCGGATCGTGTGCGACCAGCGGCTCGCCGTGCTGTTCGGGTCGTCCGGCAGTGGCAAGTCCTCGCTGCTGCGGGCCGGGCTGATTCCGCGGCTGCGGGAGGCGATGGCCGAGCACGGGCATCCGGCGGTGCTGCGGGTGTTCACTCCCGGGGCACGGCCGGCCGAGACATACGGCCGTCTCCTCGCCCCCGCCGAGGACGAGCCGGAGAGCTGGGTCGTGGTCGACCAGTTCGAGGAGGTGTTCACGCTGTGCCGGGACACCGGGGAGCGGGCCCGCTTCATCGAGATGCTGCTGTCCGCCCGCGACCCGGACAGGCGGCTGAAGGTGCTCATCTCCGTACGAGCGGACTTCTACGCCCGCTGTGCCGAACACCGGGATCTCGCGGACGCGCTGTGCCGCGCCGGGCTGCTGCTCGGTCCGATGACGGCCGACGAACTGCGGGAGGCGGTCGTCAAACCGGCGCAGGAAGTCGGGCTCCTGGTGGAGCGGGAGCTGACCACGCGGATCGTCGAGGAGGTGGACGGCCAGCCCGGCGGGCTGCCGATGCTCTCGCACGCCCTGCTGGAGACGTGGCGGCGACGTAAGAGCCGGCTGCTGACCCTGGCCGCGTACGAGGCGGCCGGCGGGGTACGCGGCGCGATCGCGGCGACCGCCGAGGAGGTGTACGGGCAGCTGACCGCGGATCAGGCGCGCACCGCACGGCACCTGCTGCTCCGCATGGTCGAACCGGGGCACGGCACCACCCCCGACACCCGGCGCCCGCTGACCCGGACCGAGCTCCAGGACTACCCGAATCCGGATGTGCGGCTGGTGGTGGACCGGCTCGCCCGCGCCCGCCTGGTCACCGCCGACGAGGACGGTGTCCAGCTCGCCCACGAGGCACTGATCACCTGCTGGCCGCGGCTGTCCGAGTGGATCGAGGAGGACCGCGAACGGTTGCGCCACCACCGCCGGCTGACCGCGGTGGCCCACGCCTGGCAGGAGCACGGCCGCGACCCCGGCGCCCTGTACCGGGGTAACGCGCTCACCCGTGCCGAGAAGCTGTTCCCGGACGGCGACCTGCTCACCGCGACGGAGCAGGCCTTCCTCACCGCGGCCCTCGACGCCCGCGACGCGGAACAGCGGGCCGCCACCCGCACCGCCCGCCGTTCTCGCGCGCTGCTCACGGCCCTGTCCGCCGTCCTGGCCACCGCGCTGGTGGTGGGCCTGACCGCCTGGAGCCAGCACCTCGACAACGAGCGGCAGGCCACGGACACCGCCGCTCGCCGCATCGCCTCCGTCGCCGACGGCCTGCGCACCACCGACCCGCGCACCGCGATGCTGCTCGGCGTGGCCGCCTGGCGCGTGTCCCCGTTGCCCGAGTCCCGCCGCGCCCTGCTGGGCTCGCTGGCCCAGCCCGAACAGGACGCCTTCACCGACCCGGCCCCCGGCGCCGAGTCCGGCGGCTTCCTCACCGACTCCGGCCGTACCCTGCTCAGTGCCGTCTCCGGCCGCTGGATGACCTGGGACGTGAACACCCACAAGAAGACCGGGACGGGCAGGCTGCCGCAGGGCGACGTGGTCGCGGCAGCGCCGGACGGCCGCGTCCTCGCCGTCTCCCAACCCGACGGAGTACGGCTGTGGGACACGAGGGCGGGCCGGTGGACGGGGGATTCGAACCCCATGCCGCTGTGGACGAGGGTGGAGATCGGCAGCGGCGCGCTGGTCCAGGAGTCGGACGACGAACGGGTGCGGGTGCGTTCCGTCGACGACGGCAGCGTCCTCTTCGAGACCCGGTCACCCGGTGTGGTGGCCCCGGCCCTGAGCGCCGACGGCCGGCTGGTCGCGGTCTGCCCCGCCGACGGCACACCGCAGGTCTGGGACGTCACCAGCCACCGCAGGCTGCTCGGCGAATGGGGGGACACCTCCGGCCTCTGCACCTCGACCGACGGGCTCACCGGCGTGACGTACGCCGGCACGACGATGAGTCTGAGCGCCTCCGGCGACCGTCTGCTGACCGTGTCATCCGCGGGCGTCCTCGTATGGAACACCCGTACCGGCCGCCAAGTGGCCGAGCTGAGTGAGTCAGGCGTGCAGCAGACGGCCCTGAGCGGCGACGGCGCCTTCCTGGCGACAGCGGACGGCAGAGAGGTGCGGGTCTGGCGGCTGTCGGTCCCCGACACCCCGGTGTTCCGGCACGACCTGAACAACCAGCGGCCGTACGGCGGCCTTGCCTGGGACCCCTCGCGCCCGGTCCTGCGTTACCTGGAAGGCGGTACGGTCCACTCCCTCGACGTGACCGCGGCGGTCACGTCCGCCTGGCAGGACCGTCCGTTCGACAAGCTCCTGCTGAGCCCTGACGGTCACACCCTCGCCACCGCCCAGCGCTCCAGGTCCCGCTACACCTTCCAGATCCGCTCGACCCGTGACGGCCACGTCCTGCGCACCCTGCCGGCGCCGACGCTCCCGGTCTCCCGCGACCCCCGTCGGCCGGTCGTCGCGGCGGACACCCTGCCGTTGATGGCGTTCGACGCCGACGGCACGATGTTCGCCTACGGCGTCTCGGCACCGGTCAGCCAAGCGTCACCACAGCGTCTGGCCGTCTGGGACGTACGACACGGCCGCGCACGCGCCGAGGTGGACCTGGCGACCGTAGCGACCGGCCCCGTGCTGACCTTGGCCCTCGGCCCGTCGGGCCGTACCGTCTACGCCGGCCGGGACCAGCGCTCCGGCGTCCTGGGCACCGAGGTCTGGGACACCGCACGCGCCCGCCGCACCCGGGTGCTCACCGGACCGGCCGACGTGACCGGCCTGGCGCTCGCCGTCCGCCCCGATGGACGCCTCCTGGTCATGGGCAACCGCAGGGCCACCCTGCCCTCGGGTCCGGTGACCGACCGGGACCTCGTCCTTGACGACGAGGTCACCGCCCTCGCCTTCAGCGCCGACGGCTCGCGGCTGGCCGCGGGCGGCGTCACGGGCAGGGTCGCCCTGTGGGACGGGCGGCTGCGGCAGCGCGCCGGCATCCTGCCCAACGTCTTCCCCGCCCCGCTCGGCCCCACCCCGGAATCGGTCGGCGCGGTGGCGCTCAGCCCCGACCGCCGCACCCTGGCCGTCGGCGGCACCGCGGGCACGCTCCAACTGTGGGACACCGAGACCCAGCAGCCCCTCGGCGAGCCGCTGACCACACCCGGCGACGCGGTCGCCTCCCTGTCCTTCAGCCCGGACGGCAAGACGCTGTACGCCGCCGGGGCACATGTCCCGCTGCAGCGCTATGTCGTCGATCCGGGGCGGGCGGTCGCCGAGGTGTGCGCTCGCGCGGGGCGCGCTGAACTGACGCGGGCACAGTGGCGGACGTACGTCGGTGCTGTGCCTTATAGGAAGGTTTGCGACGAGTGATGCGGCGTCTCGGTCTCGGGTTTGGTCACGCCCGAGCCGTCGGACAACCCGGCTGAAGTACTCACCCGCTCTCGGCGGCGGAGGAGGGCGCGAGCCCGCGCTCGGCCGATGCCTTCTCGGACGAGCAGGCCGAACGGGCCTGCCTGCGGGCCCTGATCTCCGCCGTCCTGGCCACGACCTGAGGTCGCCCCCCGGCCGGCAGGAAGCGTCGACATCACGGCAAGCAGCCGTCACGGTCGTTGCCGGCGACCTTGTACGCGTTGGTCGCCTCGATCAGGTTGTTCTTGGTGTCCGACGTCAATCCGGCAGGGGCTGTTCGGCCCAGATCGTCTTGCCGTCGGAGGTCTGGCGGCTGCCCCAGCGCTCGGCGACCTGGGCGACGAGCAGCAGTCCGCGCCCGCCCTCGTCGTAGATGCGGGCCCGCCGCAGGTGCGGGGCGGTGCTGCTGCCGTCGGAGACTTCGCAGATGAGGGCGTCGGCGCGGATGAGCCGCAGCTGGACGGGGTCGTGGCCGTAACGGATGGCGTTCGTGACCAGCTCGCTGACGATCAACTCGGTGGCGAACTCGAGCTCGGCCAGCCCCCAGGCGTCCAGCTGTTCGCCCGCCACCTTGCGGGCGCCGGCGACGGCCGCGGGATCCATGGGCAGCTGCCAGGTGTGTACCTGGTCGGCGCCGAGCGTGGAGGTGCGGGCCAGGAGCAGCACGATGTCGTCGGCAGGGGGTTCGGGCATCACCTTGCGCAGCACCTCGTCGCAGGTTTCCTCCAGGTCGGCGGCCGGGCGAC
Source organism: Streptomyces capitiformicae (assembly GCF_002214185.1). NCBI lineage: Bacteria > Bacillati > Actinomycetota > Actinomycetes > Kitasatosporales > Streptomycetaceae > Streptomyces > Streptomyces capitiformicae. The sequence continues at coordinate 4,300,866 of NZ_CP022161.1, forward strand.
GCAGCGCCTCACTCAGCAGGCCGAGTCCGACGTCGATGTCGCGGTCGGGGGCCTGGATCAGGCCGTCGGTGTAGAGGGCGAGCAGGCTGCCCTCGCCCACGTCGATCCGGGCTGCCTCGAAGGGCAGTCCGCCCATGCCGAGCGGTGGCCCGGCGGGCAGGTCCAGGACTTGGGCGGTGCCGTCGGAGGTCACCAGGACGGGCGGTGGGTGCCCGGCCCGTGCCAGGTCGCATCGGCCGGCGACGGGGTCGTAGACGGCGTAGAGGCAGGTGGCCCCGACCTCACCCGAGGCCTCCTCCGCCTCCCGTCGCGCATCCGGGCCTTCCTCCCGGTCGAGCCGGATGACCAGGTCGTCCAGCCGGGTGAGCAGCTCGTCGGGCGTGAAATCGGCGTCGGCGAGGGTCCGTACCGCGGTGCGCAGGCGGCCCATCGTGGCCGAGGCGTGCACGCCGTGGCCCACGACGTCGCCCACCACCAGCGCGACCCGTCCCCCGGACAGGGCGATCGCGTCGAACCAGTCTCCGCCGATCTCGTCGCCCGAACCGGCTGGGAGGTACCGGTAGGCGAGGTCCACCGCCTCCGCTCCCGGCAGCCGCTCGGGCAGCAGGCTGCGCTGGAGGGTGAGGGCAGTCCGGTGCTCGCGGGTGTAGCGGCGGGCGTTGTCGATGCTCACCGCGGCCCTGGCGGCGATCTCCTCGGCGAGCACCAGGTCGTCCTCGACGAAGGGGTCCTCGGTACGGTGCCGCAGGAGGTGCATCACCCCCAGAGTGACGCCCCGCGCGCGCAGCGGCACCATCATCACCGAATGGATCCCGGATCGCCTCATGCTCTCGGCACGGGCCGGGGAGGCCGACGCCCACTCGCGCAGCAGCGGGTCGCCCACACGGTAGAAGGCACCCCGGCCGGTGATCAGGGCCTGGGCGGGTGGGGAGCCGGGGGTGTAGACGTCGGTGCCGCCCGGCAGGGTCACGGATTCCGGGCACCCCGGGAGCACGGACCGTTGCGCGGTACAGCGGCAGACGACCGGCGTGGCGGGCGGTATCGGTTGCGGCTCGTGTCCCTTGACGACCGATTCCAGCAGGTCGACGGCGACGAAGTCGGCGAACCCCGCCACCGCCACGTCGGCCAGTTCCTCGGCTGTCCTGGTCACGTCCAGGGTCCTGCCGATGCGCACGCCGGCGTCGCTGAGGACCGCCAGTCGACGCCGGGCCCAGTACTGCTCGGTGATGTCGATCACCAACGCCGACATCCCCAGGACCGCGCCCGCCCGGTCCTTCAGCGGGGAGAGGAAGAGCGACCACGCGTGATCGCGGACCTCACCCGAGCCCCGGAACGGCTGCTCCTCGCGGAAGATCATCTCACCGGTGCGCACGACCTGGTGCTGAAGGCGGTCGATCTCGTCCAGGGGCGGGGTGGGATAGATCTCCCACAACGTCAGGCCCTTCATCTCGTCCGGCTTCAGCCCCATGGCCTGGCTCATCACCTGGTTGCAGGTCACGAACCGCGCCTCACTGTCGTAGACGGCCACGGGCAACGGGAGCTGCGCGAGCGTGAGGTCCCACAGGTCCGCCGTCCCCGCATCGGTCGGTCCGGAGGCGTACGTCACCGCCGCCGGGGTGACGATCCAGTGGGTGCCGCCGTGCGCGTCCGCCAGCGGCGTGCCCCGGAGCTGCACGGTGACACGGTCTCCGTCCCGGTCCCGCAGCGCCACGTCGCTCGTCCACGGTTCCCCGGCGGCCAGGTGGCGCCGCATCGCGACGGGCATTCTCCCGGCGAGCAGGCCGGTGGCCTGCCGACCGACCACTTCCTCGCGCTCGTACCCGAGCAGTCGCCCGGCTCCGGCGCTCCACATCATGACGGCTCCGCGGGTGTCGATGACCACCGCGAAGTCCTCGGGTGCTGCTTCGCCCCCTGTTGCTGTGGTGGTGTCGGGCTCGTTGTCCATGGATGTATCCCGACCTCGTGCCTGCCGCGCCCCGGCGCGGGCGCTGACTCACCCCTCACGGGCGCTGCCTCCAGCATCCCGCCGCAGCGCACCCCGCTCAACCGGCGGCCCAGACACCAGTGACCACAGGCGAGTGCTCGGCTTCAGCCGGACACGGGGACTGTCTTGCTGATCGTCCCGCTGATGTCGGCGGAGACCATCAGGCCCGGTACCAGGCCGCACACTTGCCGCTCCCCCAGGTCAGCGGGGACAGCTCATGGTTCAGCCACTGTGCGAGCGAGGACATCCGCGGTCCGACGCGTACGAGGACCACGGCCGTGGTGACCGCAGTGGACACCAGCGGGCCGATCACCATGGCGGTCATGCCGCGCAGCGCCGCGGAACGGTGATGGCGCCAGGCCCATCCTCGACCAGCTCGCGAGTCACCTGGCCCGGCATCAAGCGCTGATCGTGTTGGACAACTGCGAGCATGTGATCGGCGCTTCCGCCGACGGCCCTCAGCGCCCACCGCCTCGCGCCCACGCCGCCCGCTCCCGTGAGCGTCACCAGCCGCCCCATGCCCAGCAGGCGGCGGATGCCGCGCGGCCCGGGTCTCCGCAGCCCTGGCGGGATCGTGGGGTCACGGTGTGCTGGTCGGTGTACCGTTCCTCCGCCGCGCCGCGCGCCGTGTGGACCGGCGAGGGAGCAGCACCGGTTGCACGAGCCGACGCCGCTCCACACCGCTGCGGGCGTTGATGACAGCGATCAGCAGATCGACCACTTCGGCGCCCACCCGGTCCGGGCGGAGGCTGAGCGTGGTGACGGGCGGGGTCGTCGTCGCGTAGTCCGGGTCCTCACTGATGCACGCCACCAGCAGATCCTGCGGCACCCGAATCCCATGGTGCCGGGCGGCGGCGAGGATGTTGTGACCGGAGTCGGAGTAGACGCCGATGACGGCGTCCGGTCGCGGATCGCGGGCGAGCAGCCGGCCGACCGCGTCCCGTTCCGACGTGAAGTAGTCGGGCAGCGCGGCGTACTCCTCGACGAGGGCGGGCATGCCGCGCTCGGCGCACCAGGACGCGTACGCGCGTCCGATCAGAATCGGGTACGCGTCGTCGTGAAGCGGCTGGGAGAGCGCGATCCGCCGCGCGCCGGACTCCGCGAGGTGGTCGAGCAGCAGGCGCATGCCGGCTTCGTGGTCGGTGTCCACCCACGCGTCGTCCCAGCACGGCTGGGACGGCCGGCCTTCGCTGACCATCGGGATGCCCCGCTCCCGCAGGAGGGAACACACCGGGTCGTCGGCGCGCGGTTCGACGTGGATGACGCCGTCCATCGGCGTGTTGAGCCACGTCCACGGTGACAGGGAACTCGGCATCACCATGAGCATGTAGCCGCGCTCGTGCGCCGCCGCCATCGCGCTCAGCGTCAGCTGTGCGTAATAGGGAATCTCGATGTACGAGACGGGAAGGTCGCCGTACGTCGTCGTGGTCAGGCCGAGCACTCCGGTGCCGCCGCGCGCCAGGGCCCGGGCCGTGCTGGCCGGGGCGTGCCCGAGTTCGCGTGCCGCGGCGAGCACCCGCTGCCTGGTCGCTTCGGACAGTCGGCCGGTGCCGTTGAGCGCGTTCGACACCGTGGCCGTGGACACTCCGGCCCGTGCGGCCACGGCGCCGAGCGTGGGACGCCGCCAGACACGCGAGATCGTCATCTGTACCCCAACAGCCCTGAACGGCTTGTGGTTAGGACATTGATCACACACCGTACCGGGCGACGGCGGCCGGTACGGCCCGCCGGGTGAGGAGTTATCAGATGTCAGATGTCTTCGACAGCACCCTTGCAGGGTCCGCGGGCGGCCCGCCGCAGCGGCGGACGTTCCTGGCCTCGGCCGGGGCGGGGCGCCCTCGCGGTGGCCGGTGCCGGTACGGCCGCCCGGGCAGCGACCGGCACGCCCCCGGTGCGGGTGGCCACCGTGGTGCTGAACGGGCGGGTGTTCACCGCGACCAAGAGCAGCACACGGGCACAGGCGGTGTCCGTCGGCACCGACGGAAGTCGGCCCATCGGTGCACGGGGTCTTCACAGCTCAACGGCTGTGAAGACCCTCCCCGCTGGTGACCGGGACCGTCTCAGTCCAGGCTCAGCAGGGCCTCGGCGGAGAACGGGCGCAGTTCGCCCTGGCGGCCGTCGCGGATCTTGGCCACCCATTCCGGGTCCGAGAGCAGCAGGCGCCCGACGGCTACGAGGTCGAACTCGTCCCGCTCCATGAACTCCACCAGCCGGTCCAGGGAACCGTTCGCCGCGCCCTTGCCCTCGATGAGCGCGCTCAGGAACTCGCTGTCGTGGAGCCCGACCGAGCCGACGGCGACCGTCGGCAGACCGGTCAGCTTCTTCACCCAGCCTGCCAGCGAAAGGTCCGAACCGGGGAACTCCGGCAGCCAGAAACGCCGGGTCGAGCAGTCGAAGACGTCGACGCCCGCCTCGATCAGCGGGCCGAGCATCAGTTCCAGCTCGTCGGGGGTGGCCGCCAGCTGGGCTCCGAAGTCGCCGACGGTCCACTGGGAGATCCGCAGGAAGATGGGGAAGTCGTAGCCCACCGCGGCCCGGCACGCCGCCACCACCTCGGCCGGGAACCGGGTGCGGCCCCCGAGGTCACCGCCGTATCCGTCGGTGCGGGTGTTGATCTCCGGACGGAGGAACTGGTCGATCAAGTAGCCGTGTCCGCCGTGCAGTTCGAGACCGTCGAAGCCCAGCCGCTTGGCGTCCGCGGCGGCCTGGGCGAAAGCGGCGACCACCTCGGCGATGCCGGACTCGGAGAGCGTGGCGGGCCCCGCTGCGGGCACCTGCGGGTCGGGGACGTCGTCGCCCTTGCGTTCCAGGCCCGCGTGCCACAGCTGCGGGATGATGCGGCCGCCCTCCGCGTGCACCGCCTCCACGGCCCGGGCCCAGCCCGCGAGGGCGTCCTCGCCGTGGAAGCACGGCACGGTCGTGGTGGGAGCGGATGCGGCGTGGCCCACGACCGTCCCCTCGGTGACGATGAGACCGACGCCGCCCCGGGCCCGGCGCGCGTAGTACTCGGCGACCTCGGGGCCGGGAACGCCGTTCGGCGAGAAGTTCCGTGTCATCGGCGCCATGATGATCCGGTTGGGCAGACGCAGCCCGCCCACCGAGAAGGAGCGGAACAGCGGGGCCACCGCGGGGACGGAAGCGGGCGCGGGGACGGTGGTTCGGGGGGCGGGGGTGGTGGCGGGCATGGAGGCTCCCTCGGAGTCGGGGGTCAGGAGTCAGGGGTTGGTGGTGACGCGTGGGCGGCGGGCGGCCCGAAGCGCGAGGCCACTCGGTCGAGCACGTGGCCATGACGTACGGCGCGATGAGCTCAAGGACGGATGCCCTCACGGGGCCTGGTGTCAGCCGCTGGTGCCCGCGTGCCCTGCGGCGCCGGAAGCCGGTGCCCGAACGCGGGGACGGTCATCACACTCGCGTTTCCCGTCCGCGGACGAGAGCCCCTCGGCCCCCGTCGCGCCCTCACGCGGGGCGACGCTCGGCGGCCTCCGAGACCTGTCGGTAGGTGTCGGCGGTCTCCCGGCGGGCCAGTTCCACGGCGCGCTCCAGGCTCATCCGCGCGGGCAGGCCGAAGATGTCGACGATGGTGGCGAGCCGCTGTTCGAGGGTGCCGCCCACGACGTGGTACGGGATGCGGAGTTCGTCGAGCGTGCCGCGCAGCAGCTCGTCGGACATGCTCCGGAAGCGCTTGGAGACCGGCCGGTGCCCGTCGGCGACCAGGTCGAACTCCACCGGCAGATGGACGAAGACGTCGTAGGCCCGGCGCGCGTGATCCTTCAGCACCGCGCCCATGGCGTCGATCACTTCCTCGTAGAAGCCCGGCGCCTGCTCGCCGGCCTCGTAGCCGTCGGTGGGATGGATCCCGGCGCGGACGCGGACCTTGCCGTACACCCACTCGTGCAGGGAGGAGCCGTCGGAGAGGAAGCCGTCGGGGAGGTGGGACTCGTGCACGGCGCGCTCGGTGAACCGACGGATGCCGAGCTGAATCAGTTCGGCGGCCGTGCACTGCTCCAGACGCTTGCCCGGCAGCGCGTCGGCGAGGATCTCGCGCATGGTCCGGGCGTGGGTGCGCGGTACTCCGGTGAGGTGGGAGAGCGCGATGGTCGTCGTGGTCTTGCCCGTGCTGTACGTCCCGGAGACAGCCAGTCTCCGCATGGCCGTCCAGTTCCGCACCGCACTCGTGGGGGCGAGCCCTGTCGTCGTCATCGCAGCCCTCGGCCGGGTAGTCGGTGTGCCACGGAGAAGCCTCCGGTGATGCCGTGGAACGCGTAGCCGAGATCGCAGACCCGCCAGGTGTCGTCGGCGATGGACAGCAAGCGGGTGTCCTCGATCCGCGCGTGCACGGGGAACGCGCGATCCAGTCCCCGCAGCGGCATAGGGGTGGACAGGACTGCCTGGCGCAGCCACAGGGTGTCGCTGTCGCCGCGGTCGATGCCGTCGAGTTCGTACAGCAGGACCTGGGCGAGCTGGCCCATCACGGTGATCGCGTCGATCATGGACGCGCTGGGCAGGTAGGCGGACTCCAGGCCGGTGGGCCGGAGACGGCTTTCGCCGGGCGCGGGCGTGATGTGGACGGTGGCGTCCACGCGTCCGGCCTCCCGGTCGACGGTGAGGTCTGTGACGCGCTGGCCGCGGTGCCGGAAGAGCTCGGCGAAGTACCGCCGGTACGGCTCCCCCAGGACGTCCTCGGCGCTCGGGTGGCGCGCCTCGGCGTGGTCGGGCCGGTATCCGCCCGCCACCTCGTGCTGGACCTCGCACCAGACCTCCATCGAGCCGATGCGAGCCCGGATCGGCGAGGCGCGCAGACCGTCGGTGACGTGCGCCGACTCGGCGGGACGGACGACGCCGTGCACGGCGAGGCGGTCGAGGTCCTCCTGCGGATGGACGCCGGCCCGCAGGCGTACCCCGCGCAGCCACATCCGCGAGCGCGTGCCGGCGTCGAGACCGTAGGCGTGGCCGAGCAGGATCTCGGCGAGCTGCGCGCCCAGCGCCAGGGCGTCGATGCTGCTGAGGTGGGGGACGAGTTCGCCGGTGCCCTTCGCGGACCAGTCGGCCGGGTAGCTCACGGACGCGCGGGCGGTCGCCTCGGTGGACTCGGCCCGGCTGGAGACCCGGATGGCCTCCAGCCGGTGCCGCACGCGGCGGAAGCCGCCACCGAAATAACGGTGCTCACCGGGACCGAGATGGTCGTCGATGGCGGGGACGACCAGCCGGGCCCCTGCCGGGCCCGTCACGGGCACCTCGTGGAGACGGTCCGGGTGAGCGGGCGGCTCGCCCAGGGAGCGGCCATCATCTGGTGGAACATCTCGTGCGAGGAGAGCAGGAGCGCGGCCGGGGCCGTCGTCCGGTCAGGGTCCACGGATGGGGGCGGTGAGGCTGTGGGGTGTGCGGTGGCGGCGTGCATGACGGGCCTCCTGTCGGGTCTGCGGGCGGGGTCACAGGCCGAGCAGGTCGTCGACGTGCCGGTCCCGGGACAGCACCGCGCGTGCGATGCCGGCGTGGTCCGGGTGATCCGGTGCGTCGAGCTGCGCCCACAGGTCGCGCAGCCGGAACCGGGCGGCCGTGCAGTGGACGTCCGTGAGTCGCTGGTGCCCGTCCTGTTCGGCCGTGGCGAGGACCGCCGCGGTGCCGAGCAGTTCGCGGGCGATCCGGCCGAGCAGCAGCAGCGGGTACTGCTGGGCGCGTCGCTCCCGCTCCCCGGCCGTGCGGGCGCCGACGTCGCGGCAGGCGGCGGGGAAGCGGGCCAAGTCCTCGTACAGGTCCCGCAGATGGCGGGCGTTGCGCGGGGAGAGGTTCTCGGTGGCCGGGAGTGTGTCCGCGAAAGCGTCGGCTGCGAGGCCGGCCGGGGCCGTATCCGCGACGTGTGCGAGCAGCGCCTGGGCCGCCTGTGCGTCGGCCAGGTCATCGACGCCTCCGGCCGTCCGCAGCATCCTGATGTCCCGGAAGGCCCGCTCCAGCGGAACGGACGGTGCCCCGCGCCGGCGCTTGGAGCGGTCGGTTTCCACTCCTTCGCCGCCGAGGAGCGAGACCGTGCGGTCCACAACCCGGGCGGCCGCCTCGGTGCAGAAGTTACGGGCGAACATGCGCTCGAACCAGCGGTCGCCGGGGGCCGGGGCACCGAGGCTCCAGCGCACCACCGCGTCCATGGCGCGTACTTCCGCCGCGTTGGCCGCGAGCGTGCGCTGGATGAGGTCGTACTCCCCCAGCCCGATGCCGTCGACGCGTCGGCGCGCGGTGAACTCCCGTGACCAGCGCAGGCAGTTGCGGGCGATGGCGAGCGCCGGGGCCGCCTGGATGAGCATCCGCGCGGTCAGGTAGGCCGACATCCGTTCCGGGGTGTGCCGGGGGTCGCCCTGCGCGACCGTCACCACATGGTCCCTGGGGATGGTGACCCCTTTCAGGCGCAGCCAGCCGTTGGGCAGGCCCCGTACGCCCAGGTACTCCAGGTCGGCCCGTACCTCGAATCCGGGGCTCCGGGTGTCCACGACGGCGAGGCCGACGCGGGGGCCGTCCTCGTCGCGTACGGTCACGGTGACCCCGAGGAGGTCGGCGACGGGTCCGTTGCTGATGAACAGCTTGTCGCCCTTGAGCACGTACGCCGAGCCGTCGGGGGTCGGGTCCGCGGTCGTCCTCGGCCACCGGTTGCCCTGTCCGGCGGGCTCGGTGTCCGCGAAGCCGGAGATCATGCCCTCGGCGCTGCGGCGCCGGATGAGGTCGCGCAGCGAGCCGTGCGGCAGCGTCGGCAGCAGCGACGTGGCGACCCCGATGCCGTTGTGGACGCCGAGCATGAAGCCGATCGCGGCGGACCGGGAGGCGACCGCCTCGACGGCCCGGAACAGCGTGTACGGCGTCAGCCCGAGCCCGCCGAGGTCCTGGCTCGTCGCGAGCCTGAAGGCGCCGAGGTCTCGCAGGCGCGCGATCAGGAACGGGGGGATCTCTCCCTCCCGGTCGACGGCGTCCGGGTCGACCTCGGTGTCGAGGAAGGCCAGGATCCGCACCACCTCCGTCGGCTGTTCAACGCTCTCCGGTGCGGACGCGCCGCGCCGGACGTCCCATGCCGGGTCGCCGCCGGTCAGGGCGGTCAGGAAGGTCGGCGCGAACGTTGGCGCGACCTGCGTTGTCGGGCGCTCCGCGAAAACTTGGACGGTCATCTCACACCTCTCGGACCTGGCTCGCCGCGGCCTGGTCGGCGGAGCGGACGGTGTCGAGGAGCCGGTGCAGTCTCAGGCCGGCCTCGAAGTCGGGCACTGTGTGCGAGCCGGTCCGGATGTCCCGGGCCAGCGCGGTGTAGAGCTCCGCCACGTTGCGCACGGCGGTGTCGGGTACGTCCACAGCGGTACGGCATTCCGGCGGCACGGGCACTTCCCGGCGGCCGTCGGTGGCGGCGCCCTTGTCCTCGTACAGACGGATGTCGCTGATCTGGATGCCGTGTCCCGCGGCGGGCCCTTCGGAGACGAGGGCGAGGCTGCCGCGGGTGCCGGAGAACTCCAGGCGGGTGCGGGCGTGGCCGGTCTTGCCGTCGTGGATGTGAACCGACACGGGGACGCCGGTGACCAGGAACCCGCCGATGACGATGTGGTCGGCGCTGGTGACGCCGATGCTCTCAGCGGTGTCGGAGACGGTCAGCCTGGGCTGCTGCACGGACAGGGACGCCGAGAGCCGGCCGACGGGCCCGCACAGGAACTCCAGCAGGTCCAGCGTGTGCCCGCCGGCGACCTCCAGGGTTCCGGCGCCGTTGCGCCGGTCGACGGTGTAGACGGCGTCGGAGGTGAGGGTGCCGCCGGCTCCCTTGGCTCGGGTGGCGAAGACGTTGACGCCGGTGACCCTGCCGATGGCGCCGGAAGTGAGCAGCCGGCGGGCGTGGCGGACGGCGGGCGCTTGCCGGGCCTGGAGGCCGACGGTGTGGTGGACGCCTGCCTGCCGGGCGGCCTCGGCCATCACCTCGGCTTCCTTGGTGGTGCGGGCGAGCGGCCATTCGCAGTAGATGTGCTTGCCGGCCTCCAGGGCGGGCAGGACGAGGTCGGTATGGTCCGGTGTCTTCACCGCGACGACGACCAGGTCCACCTCGGGATGGCCGCTGAGCCGGGCCGGGTCGGTGAAGGCGTGGGCTGCTCCGTGCTGTTCGGCGGCGCGGCGGGCGCTGCCGGCGCGGGTCGTCGCGACCGCCGTGAGCTCGTAGTCCGGCAGGGCCTTCAGGGCCGGCAGGTGTGCCGCCTTGGCCCAGCCCCGTTCGGTGCCGGCGCCGATGACACCTACACGAATCGGTTCGGTCATGGCTTCTTCCTCGTCTGGGGAGGGACGGGACGGAGTGCGGAGCGCACCGGAGCGGAACCGACGGCGGTGGAATCGGCCGATTCCACCCCGGTGCCGTTCGGGGAGGGTCAGGACAACGCGGCCAGTTCCTCTCCGAGGATGCGGACCGCGGTGGTGATCTGCTCCTCCGTGTGCTCGGAGGTGATGAAGAACCGCAGCCGGGCGAGACGTTCCTCCACCGCCGGGTGCAGGATCGGGTTGGCGCTGACGCCGCGGGCGTAGAGGCGGTCGGCGAGGCGGAGCGCCTTCTCGGAGTCGCCGGTGATCGCGGGCACGACCGGGGTGCCCTCGCTGGTGCCCACGTCGACGCCGGCCTCGGCCGCGAGCCGCAGGAACAGTGCCGCGTTGTCGTGCAGCCGGGTGACGCGCTCGGGCTCCTCGCGGATCAGCCGGAGCGCGGTGAGAGCAGCGGCGGTGGACGCCGGGGGCAGCCCCGCGCTGAACACGAAGCCCGGCAGGGTGTACCGGAAGTGCTCGATCAGCTCGTGTCGTCCGGCCACGTAACCACCGCAGCTGGCGAGGGACTTGGACAGGGTGCCCATCCACACGTCCACGTCGTCGGGGTTGACCCCGGAGAACTGGGCCATGCCGCCGCCGGTCTTGCCCATCACGCCGATGCTGTGGGCTTCGTCGACCATGAGGAGGGCGTCGTGCCGCTGCTTGACGGCGATGAGCGCGGGCAGGTCCGCGGTGTCACCGTCCATGCTGTAGACGCCCTCCACCACGATCAGCACCCGGCGGTAGTTGTCCCGCACATGGTCGAGGATGCGGTCGAGGGCCACCAGGTCGTTGTGCGGGAAGGGCTGCCGGGCGGCGCCCGACTGGCGGCAGCCCTGGATGATGCTGTCGTGCGCGAGGGAGTCGTGCAGGATCAGGTCGCCGGGGCCCATCAGGTGCCCGATCACGGTGACGTTGGTGGCATGCCCACTGACCAGGCTCACGGCGTCCTGGGCGCCGACGAGTTCGGCCAGGCCCCGGTCGAGTTCCTGGTGCAGCGGGCGGTTGCCGGAGAGGATGCGGGCGGCGGACACCGAGGAGCCGTAGCGCTCGACGGCCTCCTGGATCGCCGCGGCGACCGCCGGGTGGCCCGACAGACCGAGGTAGTTGTAGCTGGAGAAGGAGATCAGCTCACGGTCGGCCACCCGGGTGGTGTCCCGGATGGTGCCCTCGTGCGGCAGGAAGTACGGGTTGACGACGCCGGACGCCTCGAGGCTCCGCTTGCGCTCCAGTGAGGCGAGGACCTCGGGGAACACCCGGACGTCGGCGGCCTCTCGACGGTCCTCCGTGCTGCGGCGCCGCTCGGCGGGTACGGGGGCGGCGAGCGCCGACACCGGTTCCGCGACCGGCGTCGGGGCGGCGGAGGGGCGCGCCGCGGGTGCCACTCCGAGGCGGTCCTCGATGGTCGTGACCAGGTCGCCGATCGTGGCGATGTCCATCATCTCGGCGGCCTTCACCTGAAGGTCCGGCCACCTGCCGCGCAGCCGGGTGGCCAGCTCCGCCAGCATGATCGAGTCGAATCCGAGGTCGGTGGCGAAGACGTGCTCGGGCCGCAGGAAGTCCTCGGGGTAGGCGCTGACCTTGGATATCCCGGCGTACACGGCCGCCCGCACCTCGTCGGTCCCGGCCTGGACCGGCGGTGCGGCGGGTTCGAGGGAGAGAGCCTGAGGCGCCCGTCCCGCACGGACGGCCTCAGACAGCTTCTCCTGGAGCGGCTCCTGGACGGGTGCGGTGACCGTCGGGACGGCCGCGTAGGGCAGGTTCCGGCCGGCCGGGTCGAAGGACTGGAGCAGGGACACCTGGGCGTGCAGGAACTCGATGAGACCGCTCATCCTCGGCTCTCCGATCGGGGAGGTGGCAAGGGGGGAGGGAATGACCGTGCGCAGACTCGGCTCGGGGACGGGGGCGACGGAGGGTTCGGGCGTGGTGGTCGCGGCGGGGCTGGGAATCACCGTGCGGCGCCGGTTGCGGCCGGTGCCGGTGCGGACCGTGTACACCGCCGTCTCCAGGGGGGACGGTGGGAGGGACAGCAGCCGACCGCCGTCCGCGGGGAACAGCGCGGCCGGGTCCACCGGCGCCCCGGCCACGGCGAGCCGGCCGAGCGCGGTGAGGAAGGCGCGGCCGTCGTCCGACCGGCTCGTCGTCAGCGGTACGAGTTCCAGGTCCGCTCCCGCCGCGCCGCGCTTGGCCATGCGCAGGAGGGTGTCGCCGCCGTAGACCTGTACGAGGAAGCGGGCGCCGGTCGCGACGACCGACCGCACGGCGTCGGTGAACCGTACAGGGGCGGTGTTGTGACGGGCCCACAGGTCCTTGATCTCCTGCGGTTCCCGGCACTCCTGGCCGCTGACGCCGGAGATGAACGTGCGGGTGGGCTCGGTCAGCGGGAGGCCTGCGATCGTCTCCGCCATCACCTCGTCGGCGGCCGCGACCAGGGGCGAGTGGAAGGCGTGCGACACCCGCAGCCGGACCGCGGCGACGCCCTGCTCGGCACAGTGGGCGCGCAACGCCTCCACGCTCTCGATGCCGCCGCTGAACACGAGCTGGCCCTCGTGGTTGTAGCAGGCGGGCCAGACCCCCTCGATGGCCAGGGCGAGGCGCTCGGCCTCGGCGGCGGGAGCCTGTACGGCGAGCATGGCACCGGTCCCGGACGGTACGGCGGCGGCCAGCGCCGCCCCCCTTTGCGTCATGAACCTGACAGCATCGGAAGCAGCGAACGCCCCGGCCGCGACCGCGGCGGGGAACTCGCCGACGCTGTGGCCGACTGCGACATCGGGCCGGATCCCCAAGGCGGCGAGCAGCTCGACGGTGGTGGCACCCGTGATGCCCAGGCCCGGCTGGCACATGTCGGTCACCATCAGAGCGGCCTGCGCGTCGCTGTCGTCGGCGTCGTGCGCCTCCCACAGCAGTCCGGGCAGCGCGTGCGGCACCGTGTCGGAGTCCTCGGCGGTCAGCGCGGCCAGCTCGGCCGCTCGGTGGGCCGGCGAGGGGAACCGCCGGACGAGGTCCGCCAGCATGCCGGGCCGCTGCGAGCCCTGGCCCGGGAAGGCAAACGCGATCCGGCGCTCCTCCGCGGGCAGTGGCTTCGCCGCCGCGTGGATGCCGGGAGCCAGTTCCCCGACCGCGCCGTCCGCCAGTCGCTGCGCGGCGAGCTGGAGCCGGTCGAGCAGCTCCTCACGGGTCGCGGCGACGAACGCGAGGCGGGCGGTGAGCAGATCACGCCGGGCCAGGGTGTGGGCCACCTCGGCGGGTGTGGCGTCCGGGGCCGCGGCGACCGTCCGGCGCACGTCCTCCGCGTGCCGGGCGAGGTCCGCCACGGACCCGGCGGAGAGCAGGAAAAGCCAGGGTTCGGCGGGGAGTTGGCCGACACTCGGGTCCGGGTCGGTGGCCGGAGCGCCTTCCAGGACCGCGTGCACGTTCGTGCCGCCGAAGCCGAACGAACTGACGCCCGCCCGGCGGACGCCGTCGTGCGGCCACTCCTGGGCGGTCGTGGTCAGACGCAGGCCGGAGCCCTCCAGGTCAAGGGCGCCGTTGACCTGGATCTCCGCGGGCTGCGGCGGTACGACGCCGTGGTGCACGGCGAGCGCGGCCTTCACCAGCCCCGCCGCCCCGGCCGCGGACAGCGTGTGCCCGATCAGCGCCTTGGAGGAGGAGACGTAGCACGGCTGCGCGGAGCCGGACTCCGAGCGCAGCAACCCGATGGCCTCGAGTTCGGTCCGGTCGCCGACAGGCGTGCCCGTACCGTGTGCCTCCAGCAGGTCGATCTGCCCAGGGGTGATCCCGGCGTCCCGGTAGGCGGCGCGCAGGGCGGCGAGCTGCCCCTGGGCCTGCGGTGTCATCGGGCCGCCGCCCCGGCCGTCATTGGCGGAGCCGACCCCGGTGATGACGGCGTAGATGCGGTCGCCGGCCGCGACGGCGTCCTCCACCGGGCGCAGCACCAGGATGGCGCCGCCCTCACCGAGCACGAAGCCGTCGGCGCGCTCGTCGAACGGCCGGCACACACCGTGGCGGGACAGCGCGCCAGCCCGGGCGAAGCCGACCAGGGGCGCCGGTGACAGGCTGATGTACACGCCGCCCACGAGAGCGATGGAGCAGGCGCCCAAGCGCAGGCTGCGCACCGCCGCGTCCAGCGCCACGAGCGCCGAGGAGCAGGCCGCGTCGAGCGAGACGGAGGGGCCGCCGAGGTCGAGGACCTCGCTGACGGCGCAGGGGACCATGTTGGCCAGACACCCGGGGATGGTGAAGGAGTTCATGGGCATCAGCGAGGAATCGGTCGCCTCGTGCAGTCGGGCCAGCAGCTCCGGGTCACGCTCCCCGTCATGGAGGGAGCCGTCCGCCAGCAGGTTTGCGCTGACGCGGGAGACGCTGATGTCCCGGTAGTCGATCGAGCTCACCCCGGCGAAGACGCCTGTGCGGGACCGGTCGAAGCCGGTGCGCTCCCAGCCGGCGTCCTGGAGCGCCTCCCGCGCCAGGTCCACGAACAGCCTGGCCTGCGGGTCCATCGTGCGGGCCCGGCGGGGCGGAATGCCGTAGTGGGCGGGGGCGAACCGCTCGACCTCGGGCAGAAAAGCGACCTGGTCGGTGTAGACGCCGTGCGGCTCCCTGAAATCGCCCGGCCGATGGTAGGCGGAGTGGTCCCAACGACTCGCGGGGACCGCCGAGAACTGCGACTCGGCATTCACCAGCATTTTCCAGAATTCGCCGACATTGGCGGCTCCGGGAAATCGGCACGACATGCCGACAATAGCCATATCAGCCACGAACGCTACCTCGATCCAACATCGATTGCGAAAATGGCTCGGCGCCAGAAAAAGAGAGGCGACAAAAGTACGTGTGGCCGCCACTGACACCGACAACGGAGAGCTTGGCCGTGATTACGGAGCGCGCGCAAGCGGTCTTCTCAACCAGCGGAAAGGAAACCTGTGAGTAGCTTGCAAAACGGTGGAGCAAGGCTCGGATGCGATTGACCGGCGGTTCGAAGCGGCGAACGGAAGAGGAACTCGGCTCGCTTCGAGCCGCCACCCGGTCCGCACGCGAGGACACACGAGGACCGGGCGGCGCCGCCGTCAGGCTCGAGCGTCCGGCCCCGTGGAGCGCAGGCCCACCTGGAGGGCGAGCGCGACGACCGCGTTCTCGAAGAGGGTGTCGCGGTCGTCGATGACCCGGTTGAACTGTCCGAACACCTCGAAGCTGATCAGACCGAACAGCTGGGCCCAGGCGGCGGCCAGGCGGGGCACGACCGCCCCCGGGAGGATGCGGTCGGGCTGTTCCAGCAGCCGGCGGATCTCCTCGGCGACGACCGCGTCGCAGTCCGCCGCCGGAAGGTCCGGCTCGGCGAGAAGGCCGGCGTCGTGGGCGGCCTCCGCCACCGCGAGCAGGACCAGCGCGACCCGGGAGGCCGGGGCCACGGTGTCCTGCGGGGCGGCGTAGCCGGGCACGGGTGAACCGTAGATCAGCGCGTACTCGTGCGGATGTTCCAGCGCCCACGCCCGCACGGCGCGACAGATCTCGACCCATGCGTGCTGCGGGTCCGTGACGCCCGCCCTCGTGAAGGCGCTCTCGGCGGCCTGCCCGATGGCGTCGTAGGCGTCGACGATGAGCGCCGTGAGTAGATCGTCCCGGCTCGGGAAATAGCGGTAGAGCGCCGACGAGGCCATGCCCAGTTCCCGTGCGACCGCGCGCAGCGAGAGCCGCGCCGCGCCCTCGGCGGCGAGCTGTCTGCAGGCCTCGCCCTTGATGGCGCCGGCGACCTCGGCGCGGACTCTCTCCTTGGCTCCTTGGATGACATCCATGAGAGCAGTCTGCCACCTACGAGAGCACCGCCCAAGCGTGAGAGCAGTGCTCTCAGAAAGAGATCGCTGCTCTTGTGTCGAAGCGGCGTTCGCTGCAACACTGCTCTCGGCGAAGAGCAGGCGCTCTCCGACCAGAGCACTCGTCACGCCCGTGTCTTCCCAGGTCAGCAGCTGGCCGACGGAAATCCGTCCCTGCGTCCGCAGCACAAGGCCGTGCTGTCACGAGGGATGCGGTCCGCGCTCGTTTGCCGCGCACCGCCATGCGCCGGGGCGGGCTTCACGCCCGTATCCGGCCGCCGGTCCCGTAGCGGCCACTCCCCCATTCCACCGATCCAGCCCCCGGCCGACTCCTGACGGGCCCGCGGGCACAGCTGAAGAAAGGACCCCAGCGTGATGGTCACTCCGGTGCCGTCCGGGAGCGACAGGAAGAAACGTCGCGGCCCCTGGTTCACCCTTCTCGCCGGACTACTGCTCCTGCTGGTCGCAGGCGCCGCGAGCTCCGGGGTGCTGGCCAACCTGAAGTCGGGCGGGTTCGACGACCCGGGCTCCGACTCCGTGGCCGCCGCCGAGGCGCTGGAGCGCTCGTTCCCCGGCAGCCAGCCCAATCTCGTCATCCTGGTCGAGGACCCGAAGGGCGGACCCGGCAGTGCCACGGCCCGCGCCAAGGCCGAAACCATCGACAAGACGGTCTCCGGCACGTCCGGCACCCGGGTCGTCGCCTCCTACTTCGACAGCCGCGACAAGAGCCTGCGCTCCGGTGACGCGGCTCTGATCCTCGTCCGGGTCGACGGCGACGAGAACAAGAGCATGCGGACCGCCGACACGCTGCACGAGAAGTTGTCGGACCCGGACGGTGCCGTGTCGGTGTCCTTCGGTGGCATCACCGCCATCAACAACGACATGAACAAGCAGGTCGAGAAGGACATCATCGCCGCGGAGAGCATCGCGATCCCGATCACCCTGCTGCTGCTCGTGATCGTCTTCCGGGGGCTGATCGCCGCCCTGCTGCCGATGCTCCTGGCCGTGCTCACCATCATCGGGTCGCTGGCCGCCGTCAACGTCGCCGCGCAGTTCACCGACGTCTCGGTGTTCGCCGTCAACCTGATCACCGCCCTCGGGCTCGGCCTCTCCGTCGACTACAGCCTGCTGATCGTCACGCGCTACAGGGAGGAACGCGAGGCCGGTCGCAGCAACGCCGAAGCACTGCGCGTCACCCGCGCGACCGCCGGCCGCACGGTGGCCGTCAGCGGTGCCGTGGTCGGCGCCGCCCTCGCCACGCTCCTCGTCTTCGACCAGTACTTCCTGCGCTCCTTCGCGCTGGCGGGCATCGCGGTGGTGCTGTGGGCCGTCCTCGGCTCCCTGTACCTGCTGCCGGCGGCCCTGGTCCTGCTCGGCGACAGGATCGACGCCCTCGGCCGCCGTCGGCGCACCCGGCGGGCCCCGGCCGCCGAGACCTTCTGGGGCCGGATGGCCGGCCTCGCCTTCCGGAGTCCCGCCCTGCTCGCCACCCCGGTGATCGCGCTGCTGCTGATCATGGCAGTGCCCTTCACCGGCGCCCAGTTCGGCGTACCGGACGAGCGGGTGCTGCCCACGGACACCGAGAGCCGTCTGGTGACCGAGGCCGTACGCGACGACTTCGGCGTCGGCGACGACCGCGCGCTGAACGTGGTGTCCGAGCAGTGGAAGGGAACGGACGCCGAACTGGAGCGGTACTCCGCGGACCTCTCCGGGACCTCCGGGGTCACCCGGGTCGTCAGCGCCGCCGGGGTGTTCCGGGACGGCTCCCGGATCACCGCACTCGACCCGCGGACGGCCGCCGCCTTCCGGGACGGTGACGCGGTCCGCTTCCAGGTGCAGACCGACGTGGTCCCGTACTCCGAGAAGGGCGGCGACCTGGCCCGCGACGTCCGCGCGGTCGATCCGCCCGGCGGCAGCGAGGTCCTGGTCGGCGGTCAGGCGGCCCAGCTGGTCGACATCACCCGCTCCATCGCGGACAAGCTGCCCCTGGCGATGGTCCTGATCAGCGTCCTGAGCCTGCTGTTCCTCTTCCTGCTGACGGGCAGCGTGCTGATGCCCGTCAAGGCGCTGCTGTTCAACGGCCTCAGCCTCGTCGGCATCCTCGGCGTCGCCGCCTGGGTCTTCGTCGACGGCCACCTCTCCGGCCTGCTCGGCTTCACCCCGTCGCCGCTCGCGGTGTCGATGCCGGTCCTGATGTTCTGCATCGCCTTCGGCCTGTCCATGGACTACGAGGTCTTCCTCGTCGCCCGCATCAAGGAACGCTACGACCGCACCGGCCGGCTGGAGAGTTCCGTAAGGGAGGGACTCGGCGCGAGCGGCCCCGTCATCACCGCCGCCGCGGCCATCCTCGCGGTGTCCTTCTTCGCCATGCTCACCTCGGGCGTCTCCCTGATCAAGATGTACGGCATGGCCACCGGCCTCGCCATCGTGCTCGACGCGGTCCTCGTGCGCGGGGTGCTGGTGCCGGCCTTCATGCGAGCCGTCGGCCCCTACAACTGGTGGGCCCCGGCCCCCCTCAAAGCACTCCACCGCCGGTTCGGCATCAAGGAATCCGCCGAGGAAGAGCCGGCACCGGCACCGGCACCGACCCCTCACCTCACCTCCGCCACCGAGCCTCAGACGACGGGATCACGGCCGTGACCGAGACCGAGAGCACACCCATCTACCCCCTCGACCGCCTGCGCAGAGTCGCCGATGCGGCGGCCCGAGCGGCCAACGCCCACAACACCCAGCCATGGGACCTGCGGTACCGCCCCGACCATGTCGAGGTGGGCTGGCGCGCGGAGTACGCGCTGGGCCCGAGCGACCCGTCGCACCGGGATCTCAGGCTGTCGCTGGGCACCTACATCGAGAGCCTGCTGCTCTGCGCCGCCGAGGCCGGGATGGCCCTGCGCTTCGAGCCCGACTACGACGCCACCGCCGCCCGCGTGGGACGGATCGTGCCCGGCCAGTGGCTGGAGCCGAGCACCCGCTCGGTGGCCGACGTCGAGGCCCGGCGCGTGTGGCGAGGCGCCTGGACCCCGCAGCAGGTGCCCCCGGCTGTGATCGGCCGCTCCCTGAAGACCGCGGAGGAGTCCGGCTTCCGGGTGGCCGTCGTGCCGACGGACGCCGCCCGGCCGCTCCTCGTACGCGCCTACCACTGGTTCTTCGGCCATGCCGGGATCGCCCGGGAACTGCTGGCCTGGGCCAGGCTCTCCCCCCGCCACCCCGATTACCAGCGGGACGGGCTCAACGACGTGATGCTGGTCCTGAACAAGGCCGAGGCCGCCGCCATGCGGATGTTCTTCGCCCCCGTGGTGTACCGGGCACTGCGGCCGCTGGGCCTGGTCCGGCTGCTGACCACGCTGTCCTCCAGCGCGACCAGCGGCGACGGCGTCGTCATGGTCATCCTCGGCAAAGGGAACGACCCGGCGAGCGAGGTCGAGGCCGGCCGGCTGGTGACCCGGCTGTGGCTGGACCTGTTCCGAGACGGAATCTACGTCCATCCGCAGAGCCATGTCATCGACTGCCCCGACACGGTCGGCGACCTGACCCGTGTGTGCGGGGCGAGGGACGGGGAGCGTCCCCTGGTCTTCTTCCGGGTGGGCTATCCCGCGACCGATCCCTCGGCACGGCCCCGCCATCCTCGCCGCGAGCGGGCCGGGACCACGTCCGCCTGAATTCCTCCCGTCCGCCCTGTCCGGCATGCACGGGACCGGGCGGACGGGACATGAATTCTCGGTATCCGCGTTCACCGACCTCGACAGCTGAGAAAACAATGGGAGATCCCCGACCTCATCGCTGCACACGGCCCTGAATGACAAGTACCGTTTCGCAATGAACGAGAGAGGGGATCCTGCCGAATGTCGACGTCATCCACCCCGACGGACCGTTCTGTCGTCGAGCGCACTCTGGGTGTCCTGGGCGCCTTCGACGCCGCCAACGTGAGGCTGACCGTGAGCCAGATCAGCAGACGGTCAGGAATACCGGTGGCCACGACCTACCGTATAGTCTCGAAACTTGTTTCCTGGGGAGCGCTGGAACGCACGGAGGACAACAAGTACACGATCGGCCTCCGTCTCTGGGAAGTCGCTCTCCTGGCCCCCCGGTATTCCGCGTTGCGCGGAGCGGTCATCCCCTCCATGTTCGAACTGCGCTCCATGACCCACTGCGCCGTCCTGCTCTCCACGCGGGACGGCAACGAAGGAATCTGCCTGGAGAGCGTCTCGGGAAGCGCCCGGCCCCTGCACCGCTCGTGGTCCCGCGGGCACCGCTTCCCCCTCCACGCCACGGCCTGCGGAAGGGTCCTCCTCTCCGACGCCGGCTCAGCCGTCCAGGACGAGGTCTACGGCGGCGACCTGCGGACGTACACGGAGCGCACCGTCCGCGCCCCCTCCGTCCTGCGCGGCCTAGTCGAACAGGCCCGGCGGCAGGGATACGCCGTGTCCGACGGCGAGCTGCTGAACGGCGTGGTGGAGGTCGCCGCGCCGATCCACGACGGTGACGGGGTCGTCCTGGGCGCCATCGGCCTGATCACCGTCGGTGCGGCGAGCACCCATGTCCCGGGTGCCGTCGGCCCCCTGCTGGCGGTCGCCCGGCGTGTCTCCCGAGCCCTCGCCGACCCTCAGGCACCCCGCGACGAAGCGGCGCCGACCACGCGGGCGACCGGGTCGCGCACCCATCGGACCCAGGGCGCCTGCGCCTAGCTAGGGGACCTCTGAAGATCTTGCTCCGGCCACCCGGCTCACCCCGGATTGCCGGTAGATGTCAATCGCCATCAACCAGGGCAAGCCGGGCACATTTTCAAGATCTTCAGGACGCTTCCAGAGCCCGGCTCGTTCCGACGACCCGCATCCCGTGATCCCAAGCCCCGTCTTCCCATGGGCGGTCCGCCCCTCCCCCAGATACCGGCTTGCCGAGAGCAACGCCGTCACGAGCACGAGGAGACGCACATGAACGACGTACAGGAAGAAGTCCGCAGCGGTCTGGCCGACATCGTCAACGAGATAGCCGGGGTCCCGCACGACGAGGTGCTGCCCCACAAGACCTTCGCCGACGATCTCGACGTCGACTCCCTGTCCATGGTCGAGGTCGTGGTCGCGGCGGAGGAACGGTTCGGGGTGACCATCCCGGACGAGGCGGCCGGCCGTATGAAGACCGTGAGCGACGCCATCGACTACATCCTCGCCCACCACTGACGGCTTTGGAGTCATTCTCATGCAACCGACTGATCGCAAGGTGGTCGTGACCGGCGTCGGAGCGACGACACCGCTGGGCGGTGACAGCACGACCACGTGGCAGGGACTCATGGCGGGCCGCTCCGCCGTGCGGCTGCTGACGCACGCCTGGGCCGCCGAGACCCCGGTGCGGATCGCCGCGGAGATCGCGGTGGAACCCACCGAATGCCTGTCCCGGGTCGAGGCCCGCAAGCTCGACCGCTCCGCCCAGTTCGCCCTGATCGCGGCGCGCGAGGCGTGGGCCGACGCGGGGTTCACCGCCCCGGCGGGCATGGACACCTCCGTAGACCCGGACCGGCTCGGCGTGGTCATCGCCTCCGGCATCGGCGGGGTGACCTCCCTGCTCCAGCAGTACGACGTCTTCCGGGACCAGGGCGTCCGCAAGGTGTCTCCCCACACCATCCCGATGATGCTGCCGAACACACAGGGCGCCAACGTCGGACTGGACCTCAACGCCCGGGCCGGAGTGCACTCACCCGTCAGCGCGTGCGCCTCGGGCGCCGAGTCGGTCGGATACGCCATCGACATGATCCGCACGGGCCGGGCCGACATCGTCGTCGCCGGCGGCACCGAGGCGGCGATCCACCCGCTGAACATAGCCGGCTTCGGCAACATGATGGCCATGTCCAAGCGCAACGACGACCCGACCGCCGCCTCGCGCCCGTACGACTCGGCCCGCGACGGCTTCGTCATGGGCGAGGGCTGCGGTGTGATCGTGCTGGAGACGGCGGAGCATGCCGCGCGGCGCGGCGCCCGCGTCTACGCGGAGGCCGTCGGGCAGGGTCTCTCCGCCGACAGCCACCACATCACTCAGCCCGAACCGACGGGTCGTGGCATCGCCGCCGCGCTCACCGCGCTGCTGGACTCCTCCGATCTGAAGCCGGCCCAGGTCGTGCACGTCAACGCACACGCGACGTCGACCCCCCGGGGCGATGTGGCCGAGGTGAAGGCGTTGCGCAAGGTCTTCGGCGACGACATGGACCATGTGGCGGTGTCGGCCACAAAGTCCATGACCGGGCATCTCCTCGGCGGGGCCGGCGGTGTGGAGACCGTGGCGACGGTTCTCGCCCTGCATCATCGACTCGCCCCGCCGACCATCAACCTCGACGACCTCGACCCGGAGGTCGAGGCCGACATCGTCCGCGGCGAGCCCCGGGCTCTGCCCGACGGGCCGATCGCCGCCCTCAACAACTCGTTCGGCTTCGGCGGTCACAACGTGGTGCTCGCCTTCCGCACGGTCTGACCCTCGGGAGTCGCCGGACAAGGCTGCTTTCGGGAGTGGCCGCCCGACGCACACGGATGCAGTCTCCCCAGAAAGCCGAACCCTGATCAACCGCCCTTCCGGAGAGCGGAAAGGACACCGGATTTTACAGGCGTAAATTTGCCAGAAATAAGTTACCGGCCGGTTGGAAACCGGCCGGTAACGTCGTTCCAGGGCCATCTGTGTTCGTTTCCCGATGCCTGAACAAGCGTGTCGCGACTGCGCCGAAAAGCTCCGGGCGTCATCCTGACGCGGCGCATGAAAAACTTGGTGAAGTTGGTGACCTCGGTGAATCCCAACTGTCGGGCCACGGCGCCGATGGGCAGGCTCGTATGCATCAGCAGACGGCGCGCTTCGAGAGCCACCCGGGCATCGATGAGATCCTTGGCGGTGGTGCCGGCGCCGGCCCGGCACGCGCGGGACAGGGCGCGGGTCGTGCAATTCAGCGCGGCGGCGTAGTCCTCCACCCGGCGGGTGGTGCGGTAGGAGCGGTCCAGCTCCTTTCGGAACCGCAGGAACAGCTCCCCCCAGCCGTTGTCGCCGACCGGGGCGAACGGGGTCCCGCACTCGCCCTGCGACCTGCATATTTGATCGACGTTCAGCACGAAGACAGCCAGCAGATGTTTGAGGAGATCCTCGCCCAACTCCCGTTCGGGCCGCTGGAATTCCTCCCGCATCAGGTCGAGGATCCGTCCGAGGTCCGCCCGTTCGCGCTCGCCCAGCCTCCAGTGCGAGGGCCGCAGCACATCGTCGAGCATCCCCATGCGGGCATTCACACGCAGGGGAAACGCCTCGGTGAACATGATGAGGTCGCCCGTCAGGTCGTGCTGCGGCGCGGCCTGGACGATCTGGTTCGGCCGGATCCACAGCAGGCTTCCCGGACGGCACTCGAAGCGCATCGAGTCGAGTGAGAAAGTACCGGTCCCCTGGTCGACCAGCAGGATCTGATGGAACTCGTACCGGTGCGGGGAGGCGAGGAACTCCCTGGAAACCCACTTCGTGAGTTCCTGGTACGAGGTCGCAGCGATTCCGCTTCCCGGTCGGCATACCGAGGAGTAGGGAATGACAGGGATCGGCAAGGAGTCGAAATCGACCATAGAAGCTACCGGAATCAACCTTTCCCGTACATCTTGAAGGTTGAATTATAGGGGCGGCCGCCCGTTGCCGGGTCATGGCTGGCACATACCCTTGTGTGCACAGGAAAGGAACAAGGCGGGATGATCATACCTCATTCCGGCATGCCGGAGCGCTCGGTCGTCGATCGCGCCCTGAGCGTTCTTGGAGCGTTCGACCGGCAGAACCGCACTCTGACACTGAGCGACATCAGTCGACGCTCGGGGCTCCCGCTCGCGACGGCGCACCGCATCGTGAACAAGCTGCGTAGCTGGGGAGCCCTGGAGAGAAGCGAGGACGGCGGATACAGCATCGGCTTACGACTGTGGGAGACGGGGACGCTGGCGCCTCGCTGCTCGCCGCTCGCCGAGGCGGCTCAGCCGTATCTGATGGAGCTTCACGCCCGTACCTCGGCCGGGGCGTTCCTCTTGATCCGCGACCGTGTCGAGGGGGTCTGTCTCTCGTTCGTGGTCCACGGGCCGGACTCCCTGATGAGCTGGATCGAGTCGGGAGACCGGAGGCCGCTGCACGCCTGCGCCGCGGGGCTGGTCCTGCTCGCGTACGCCAGCGAGGCCGTCCAGAACGAGGTCTGCGCGGGGCCGCTGCGCGCGTACACACCGGCGACGCCGGTCCACGGCGCCGCGCTGCGGCAGGCCCTCGCGAAGGTCAGACGCGAGGGCTACGCGGTGACACACCGCACGCTGGACCCGGACTCCAGCAGTGTCGCGTTCCCCGTGCGCTCCGCCGACGGGGCTGTGATGGCTGCGGTGGGTGTGGTGGCGCAGGCGGACACGTTCCACCCGGCGAAACTGCTGCCCCCGGTCTCCACCACGGCCGACGCCGTGTCCCAGCACATGCGGTCCTGCGGGTGACGGGCTACGGGCTACGGGCTACGGGCTACGGACATGAGCACGTGCACGGGAGGACGGTCCCGTCCCGCCACGGGGTCACAGGCGCTCGGTCCGCCGTGTCGTGTCCGACGGCGCGGTGCTCGATGGAGCTGTCAGATCGGGGTCGACGCCGACGGTACGAACGGTGCCCCGTGTCCCGGCACGATCAGCGCCGGGCCGAGGGCCAGGACCTTCTCCCTGGCCGCTCGCAGCTGCTCACGGTCGGGCGCGAACGGGTCGTCGGCCGGTCCCTCGGCGGTCCACCACAGGTGGGTCAGGACCACCAGACCCTCGTCCGCCGTGACCAGGGTGCTGACGTCCTCGGCGGTGTGGCCGGGGGTCGTCATGAGCGTGATCGACGGGGAGAGGCGGTAGCCGTCGGCGTCCCGGTCCTCCCAGATGTCGTCGTGGTAGATGGCCATGTGGTCGTGGAAGCGGGCTTCGGGAAACAGCGCCGCGTTCAGCGTGTGGTCCGGGTGATGGTGGCTGAAGATCACGTCGGTGACGTCTTCGGGGCTCAGTCCGTGGTGCGTGAGCGGATCCAGGATGAGCCGGCGGTCCGCGACCATGCCGGGATCGACGATCGCGACGGTCTCGCCGTCGACGAGCAGGGTGACGGTGCCGGCCACCCGCGTTTCGGCGTAACCGGTGGTCAGGACGTGGAAGGCGGCGGTCATGAGGGGCTCCTTGGGCGATGGGTGCGTGGGGCCGTGCGAGCCGGTCACCGGGGAAGGAGCGCCCGGAAACCGGTGAGCAGGGCACGGAGACCGGTGTCGAACGCGAGCTCGGCCCGGCGGTGGTCGGTGGGGGTGTCGTCGAGTACGGCGGCGAGGTGGGGAGCGGTTTCACGGGGCACGTCGGAGACCATCACCGGTGGCGCGACGAGGTCGAGGGCCGAGCCGAGGATGAAGCTCTCCAGGGCGTTGATCAGGAGCATGACCTGGCCGGTGGCGAAGCCGGCGGTCAGCAGGAGCTCGGCGACCTTCTCGTACATCGCGTGCATGAAGGGCTCGGCCAACGGGGCCGTCGCGAGCAGGGGCACCGCCCCGGCGTGGGTGGCGAAGGCCGCGCGGTAGGTGCGGGCCCATGCCTCCAGGGCCTGTTCCCAGGGCTGTGTCGGGTCCCAGTCGTCGGTTGCGGTCTCCAGGGCCAGCGCTTCCCTCATGAGCGAGATGATCTCGTCTCGGCCGGACACATGGTGGTAGAGCGCGGAGGGGGCGACGCCGAGCTCTCGGGCCAGGGCGGGAATGGTGAGGACGCCCTGCTCATCGACGATTCTCAGCGCTGCGGCGCCGATGCGTCGGCGGTCCAGCAGAGGGGTGCGCGGCCTTGCCACATGGGCTCCTCTTCGTACGTCTCCCCGCCGGGCGGCGGCACGGCCGCCCGCGGGTTGTCACCCGAACTTTACCGAATGACTTTCAGTAAAACTCTTCCTGACTGCCCCGGTGCCGCCTACATTACCGAAACCGAATCGGTTTCAGTTCGGTTGTCGTTACGACGGGAAGGTGCCGCCGCCATGCATGCCGACATCGTGTTCACCGGAGGGACCGTCAGGACCGGAGGCCCCGAAGGCCCGGTGTTCGACGCCCTCGCCGTCACGAGTGGCAGGATCAGCGCGCTCGGGGCGGAGGCGCTCGCCACCGCCCGCGGCAGCAACACCACCGTGGTCGACCTGCAAGGCGGCGCCCTGCTGCCCGCGTTCGGCGACGGGCACGTGCACCCGGTGATGGGCGGACTGGGCCTGCTGGGAGCGCCCGTCCGCGAGTGCACCTCCGTGGAGGGGATCGTCGAGGCCGTACGACACTGGGCCGACGAGCACCCCGAGGCCGAGTGGATCACCGGCGACGGTTTCGACGCCTGGCTCGCCCCCGACGGCCGGTTCGACGCCCGCTGGCTGGACGCGGCCGTCCCCGACCGGCCCGTGGTGCTGCGCACGATGGACCACCACACCGCATGGGTGAACAGCGAGGCCCTGCGTCGGGCCGGGTTCAGCGCCGCCACTCCCGACCCGGACGGCGGGGAGATCGTGCGCAGGGAAGGCTCCACCGAACCGCTGGGCACACTGCGCGAGTTCGGTGCTGTGCTGCCTGTCCTCGGCCTCGTACCCCAGCCGCCCCACGAAGCGCAGGTGGGCGCGCTGCGCGAGACCGCCGCCCGGTTCGCCGCCGCCGGGGTGACCTGGGTACAGGACGCCTGGGTGGAACCGCACCACGCCGACGTCTGGATCACTGCGGCGACCAGTGGCCCGGGGCTTCCCATCCGTGCCGACCTCGGGTTCTTCCTGGGACCGGAGCACTGGCGCGAGCAGCTCCCCCGGATCGCCGCCGAGCGGGAGCGTGTGGAAGGTGCCGCTCCCGGGCTGCTCACCGCGCACACCGTGAAGTTCTTCGCCGACGGGGTCATCGAATCCGGCACGGCCGCCCTCCTGGAGCCGTACACCGACTGCCCGCACTCCCACGGCATCGCCAACTGGACACCGAGCGAACTGGCGGAGGCCGTCACAGCCATCGACGCCCTCGGTTTCCAGCCGCACATCCACGCGCTCGGCGACGGCGGTGTCCGGGTCGCCCTCGACGCCATCGAGGCCGCGGCCCGCGTCAACGGCCCCCGCAACCGCCGCCCGGTCATCGCCCACGCCCAGCTGATCGACCCCGCCGACCTGCCCCGCTTCGCCGAACTAGGGGTGATCGCCAATCTCCAGCCGCTGTGGGCGCAGCCCGACCGGCTGATGACCGATCTCATCCTGCCGAAGATCGGCCCGGAGCGCGGCACGCGGCAGTACCAGATCGCCGCCCTGCTCGCCTCCGGCGCCCGCATCGCGTTCGGCAGCGACTGGCCGGTCACCGATCACGAACCGCTGCGGGGCATCGCCACCGCCGTGACCCGCCAGACGCCCGAGGGGATCCCCGAGGGCGGCTGGCTCCCCCAGGAGCGGATCGACACCGCGACCGCCCTGGCCGCCTACTCCGCCGGATGCGCCTACCAGGCGTTCGAGGAGGAGAAGTGGGGCGTCCTGCGCCCCGGAATGTGGGCCGACCTGGTGCATCTCGCCGCAGACCCGGTCGAGACCGCACCTGGCGACCTCGCGCACCTGCCCGTCCTGGGCACCTGGCTCGCCGGCCGACGCACACACGGCTCCGGCACCCCCGTCACCGTGCCGACCGTGGCCCGATAGCCTCACGGCGTCGTCACGGCCGGGCCCGCGTACCAGAGACAGTCCCCTCCCCCGTCGTCCTCACGCAGCACGCGGAGACCTCCATGACCGAGCCCCACACCTCCACCGCTCCCCAACAACCTCCAACGGCCACCGGGACGGACCCGACCGGACGCCTCCAGCGCGCCTCGCTCGGCGTCACCGACATCGTCTTCTTCGTCATCGCGGCCGCCGCCCCGCTCACCGTCATGGCGGGCATCGCCCCCCTCGCGATCGTCTTCGGCGGTATCGGCGCCCCGGTGGCCTATCTGACGGCCGGCGTCGTACTGTGCCTGTTCGCGGTCGGTTTCACCGCCATGACGCCTTACATCCGCAACGCGGGCGCCTTCTACGCGTACGTCTCCCGGGGCCTGGGCCGCCCTGCCGGAGTGGGAGCGGCACTGCTCGCGGTGTTCTCCTACAACTCCCTGCAGATCGGCACCTACGGGGCCTTCGGCTTCTTCGCCGCCGGCACCATGAACGACCTCCTGGGCGTCGACCTGCCCTGGCCGGTCTACGCCTTCGCCGCAATCGGCATCGTGTGGTTCCTCGGCTTCCGGTCGATCCACGTGGGCGCCAAGGTCCTCGCCGCCCTGCTGATCGCGGAGACCGCCATCCTGGTGCTGCTGGCCGGCGCGATCCTCGTCAAGGGCGGTGCGGACGGCCTGAGCCTGGCCTCCTTCGCCCCCTCCAACGTCTTCACGTCAAAGATGAGCGCACCGCTGGGCCTCGCCATCGCCGCCTTCATCGGCTTCGAGTCCACCGTCCTCTACCGCGAGGAGGCCCGCGATCCCGACCGCACCGTGCCCCGCGCCACCTACCTGGCCGTCGGCTTCCTCGGCCTCTTCTACACGTTCATCGTCTGGGTCATCGTCCAGGCCTTCGGCGACGACAAAGCCGTCGGAACCGCGGCACAGAACCCCGCCGAGATGTTCTTCACCGCCATGACCCGCTACGTGGGCGACTGGGCCACCGACCTCCAGCGCGTCCTGATCGTCAGCAGCCTCCTGGCCTCCCTGCTCGCCTTCCACAACGCCATCACCCGCTACGGCTACGCGCTGTCCGTCGAGGGCGCCGCTCCCGCCCCCCTGGGCCGCATCCACCCCCGGCACGGCTCGCCCTGGATCTCCGGCATCGCGCAGACCGTGCTGGCGGTCGTCGTCACCGCTGTCTTCGCCGCGATCGGCGTGCACCCGTACAACCAGTTCCTGCTGTGGGTGAACACCCCCGGCGTGGTCGGCATCCTCGCGCTGCAGACGCTCGCGGCCTGCGCCGTGGCCGTCTTCTTCCGCCGCAACCCCGCCGCCAACGCGGCGGGACGCCTGCGCACGGTCGCCGCACCGGTGGCCGCCGCGCTCCTCCTGGCCGTGATCACAGGGCTGGTCTGCACGCGCCTGCAGCTCTTCACCGGTGCCTCGCCGACCGTCAACTGGACGCTGGTCGCGCTGACTCCGATCGTCTTCGCGACCGGAGTGGCACTCGCGATGCGGATCCGCCGCAACCGGCCCGACGTCTACGCCAGGCTCTCCACCACCGACGTCGACTCCGTGTGACCGACACCTGGGCGGCCCGTCGCCGGGCTTGAACCTGGCGTACGGGTCGCCAGAGCCGACTGCCGGCCGCCACGTGCCGAACGGCGGGTGTGTCCTGCCCGGCCGGGGCAGTGCGGACTTCCGCCGGATGCCGGCCCTCCTGGGTCGGGGAGATCTCGCCCGCCGGCTCGCCGTCCGCTCGACGAGCGGAGAGTCCACCTCGACGCGGACGGTGTCGCCGAGGTCGCGAACCATGACGCCGCTGATCCCCCGGTGACGCATGCGCGGCCATGGCACTGACCGCCGAGCCCGACTCAGCCCGTCCGGGCGGTGACACCAACCAGCGCCCCCCGACCACGGCCATCCCCAGCGGGTGACAAGCCGGGCCGTGGGTGTCGCGTTCGCCCTCGTCCTTGTGGACTGCCTGATCAGCAGGACAGCGTGGCTCTCATCGGTCGGCCGCCCGTCGACGCTGATGAGAACCTTTGAAAACGGCCAGGGCTACTCGTCGCCCCACTCGGTCCGGCGTTCCACGGAATGGGGAGCTTCAACGAGCGCCCCGCAGGTTGTCGACCGGGGCCGCCCGCTCGTGGAGTGTGCGGGCCGTGCCGGCCGGTCAAGGGCGCCTTCGCCCGGCGCTACGCGCTGGGCTTCGCCCACCCTGGACAGTCCGTCCCGTCCCTGGACCTGGCTGGCTGGCTGGCTGGCTAGGGGGTGGTCGGTTCAACGAGCGCCATCAACGCCGGCTCCGGCCCAAGGCCGTACCGGACACGGCAAGAACCGAGAGCAGGACGAGCGCGCAGGCGGGGCCGAGGACGGTCCACGGCGCGAGTTCGACGTACGGCTGGTTCTCGGACAGCAGGCGGCCCCACTCCGGCGTGGGCGGCTGCTCGCCCAGGCCGAGGAAGCCGAGGGAGGCCAGCACGAGGACCGTGGTGGGCAGTCGCAGCAGGGCGTTGCGCAGGACGGCGGGCAGGACCGCGGGCAGGTAGTGGCGGCGCGTCAGATGCCACGGGCCGGCGCCGAACGAGAGCGACGCCTGCATGTGGCTGCTCGCCCGTTCCTCTTCGATCAGCGCCGCGGCCTGGGCGGCGTACGGCGTCCAGCCGACCAGGCACACCGCGAGCGCGGCACCCCAGACCGAGGGCCCGGTCACCGCGGTGGTCAACAGCCCGGCGAGAACGGCCGGGAGCGTCGACGCGACCTCCATCAGCCCGGCGCTCATCCGTGCCGCGCTGCCGAGTAACAGCCCGACGAGGACACTGACCGCCGTCACCGCGAGGGCCACGGCCGCCGTGCGCAGCGCGCCGTGGCCGAGCCGGGCCAGCAGATCGCGGCCGAGCGAGTCCGTGCCCAACGGGTGCGCGGCGGACGGTGGAAGGAGCCGGGCGGCCGTGTCCACCTGTAGGGGATCGCGCAGCAGCCCCACCACGACCGGGGCGAGCAGTGCGACGGCACAGAACCCGGCGATCCATCGAGTGGAACGCCGTCGCGCCAGGGCCGGTGCGTGAAGGGCGGGCAGGGCACCGTCCCGCAGGGCAGGACCGAGCAGTGCGCGCCGCAGGGCCTGGATGAGGAGGCCGGCGACGACACCGAGCAGTACCAGGGCCAGTGTCGCCGTCTGCAGGGGCGGGAGGTCCTGGGCGATGGCGGCGTCCAGGGCCAGGCGGCCGAGCCCGGGAATGTTGAAGATCTTCTCCACCACGACCGCGCCACCGACCAGGCCCACCACGGTCGGCAGCAGCTGCGGCAGCACACCCGTCAGTGAGCGGCGCAGGGCGTTGCGGGCGACGGTGCCGGGCCGGAACCCGAAGGCGTGCCAGGTACGTGCCCAGGGCTCCTGAAAAGCGGCGGGCAGCGACTGGTCGAGCAGACCGCCGATCATCGCTCCCGACGGCACGCCCAAGGCGAGCGCGGGCAGCACCATCGACGCCGGTCCCTCCCAGCCGCTGGACGGGAACCAGCCCAGCCACACCCCGCACACCGTGGCGAGCAACGAGGCGAGCAGGAACTTGGGCAGCGCGGCGAGGAGGGCCGCCGCGGTGCCCGCCCGGGCTCGTCGCAGCCTTCGCCGGGAGCCGAGGTACAGGGTGGGGGTGCAGACCAGCGCGGCCACCGCGAGCGTGACGACGAGCGCCCCGAGCACCAGCGTCACGGACACCGCGAAGGCGGTCGTCACCTCGGGCAGAACCGGTTCGCCCGACACCCAGGACGTGCCCGCGTTGCCTCGCGGCAGCCCGCCCAGCCAGTGCGCGAGGTGCGTGAACGGACCTTCGTCCAGGCCCAGTTGCTCCCGAACAGCGGCCAGCTGCTCGGGAGTCGGGCCCTGGTCGGCGGAGCGGGCCCGCAGGACGGTCAGCGCGGGGTCGTTGCCGGACAGCCAGGGCAGCAGGGCCACGGCCGTCAGCAGCGCGGCCCCCGCGACGAGGCGGCCGAGGCCCGCGCGCCACCGGGACGGGCCGGCCTCGGTACCGGCCGACATAACGCTCATCGGCTACTTCAGGTGGGTGTCGACGTCGATCAGGGAGCGCTCGCGCGGGTCGAGGAGCACGCCCTCGACATCGGTGGCGATGCCCTGCACGACCTTCTCGTGGACGAACGGGACGACGGCGTCGGTGCGCAGGATCTCCGCCTCGGCGGCCATGATCTTCTGCTGCCGCTTCGTCACGTCGCCTTCCACGGCGGCGGACTTGATGGCCTGGTCCACCTTGGGGTCCTTCAGACGGGCGATGTTGTACACGCCTTCGCTCTTGTAGTCGCTCGTCAGGTAGGCGACCGCGTCGCCGGTGTCGAGGAGCACCACCCGGGACATGACGAGGGCGTCGTACTTGCCGGCGAGGAGGTCTGCCTCCATCTGCGTGTACTCGCGTACGTCCTGCTTCACGGTGAACCCGGCCTTCTCCAGCTGCTGCTGCAGCACGGTGGCGGCCTCGGGCAACTCCGCGCGGTTGGTGAAGGCGGCCAGACGCAGGATCTTGCCCTTCGTCTTGGACCTGACCTGTGCGGGTGTCGCGGCCTTGGCGCGGCCGGTGACCTCGACACGCTTGTCGGCCGCCCAGGACACGGCGGGCCCGAACAGGCCCTGCGCGGGGTCGGCGTAGCCGCTGAAGATCGAGTCGACGAGCGCGGAGCCGTCCACTGCCTCGCGGGCCGCCGCGCGCAGCGCGGGGTCGGTGAAGATGCCGTTGCCGGTGTTGAGGATGAGGCTGTCGGTCCGCACGGAGGGCACTTCGTGACGGGTCTTCTCGTCCAGCAGCTTGGCCTGGGAGGTGGGGATCCACTCGGCGATGTCGACGTCGCCGCCGCGCAGGACGCCCGCGCGGGCGGTGCCGTCGGCTATCCAGGTGACGTCGATGCCGGGCGCCTTGGCCTTGCCGCCCCAGTAGCCGTCGTAACGGTCGAGGGTGGCCTTGGACTTGCCGGTGAGCTTCGTGACCTTGAAGGGGCCGGTTCCGGTGCCGATCGGGCTGGCGGTGCCGTCCTTCGCGTACGCCTTGGCGGAGAGGACGGCCAGCACCGGGCTGGCCAGGCGCAGCGGGAGCACCGGGTCGGCGGTCTTGGTGCTGATGGTGACCGTGTCGGTGTCGTCGGCCTTCGCGGTGAGGGTGACGTCGCTGAGGACGCGGGGCTTGGGCGTTGCGGCACCCGCGTGGCCGAGCGCGTTGACCACGGACTCGGCGGTGACCGGCGTGCCGTCCTGGAAGGTGGCCTTGCGCAGCTCGAAGGTCCAGGTCGTGTCGTTCTTCTGCTTCCACGACTTCGCCAGCGCGGGCGCGGCGGCACCGTTCTTGTCCAGCGCGGTGAGCCCTTCGACCACGGAGAGCTTGCCCAGCAAGGTGGCGTCGTCGCTGTACGGGGACAGTGCCTGCACCGGCGGCCGGGCGAGCGCGACCCTCAGCCGACCGGCCGACCCGCCTTTCGCATCCGAACCGGAGCCCTGTTCGCCGGACACGAAGCAGCCGACCAGCAGTGGGGTGAGAGCAAGTGCCGCCGCGAGACGGCGGGGGGTGGTACGCATGAAGGTCCTGTCACGCGGAAGAAGAGGGTTTGGCCCCTTGCACGCCGAATGAATCGGAGGGGCTGCGTCAGCATATAAGGCGACCCTAACTTGATCTACCTCGATGGGTGAATTTCAAATCAATGGAACGGCTGAGGCACGCCCACGCCGGCAGCGAGTGATCCACGTCACTCCGCCTGCCCGTCACAAACGCCAGGTGGGTGCCATCCCATGCGTGAACTGAACGCACAACAGGAGGCACACATGAGGATCCTGGTGGTGGGAGCCGGCTACGCGGGAACGATCGCGGCGAACCGGCTGGCCAAGAAGGTGAAGGCCGCGGAGATCACGGTGATCAACCCCCGCCCGGACTTCGTCGAGCGGGTGCGGCTGCACGAGCGGATCGCCGGGACCGGAGCCGCGGCGAGCCCGCTGAGGTCGATGCTGAGCGAAGGGGTCGCAGCGCGGCTGGGCACCGTCGACAAGATCGGCGACGGCCGGGTCACTCTCGGCGACGGCGCGAGTCTCGACTTCGACCACCTGTTCCTCGCGGTGGGCAGCACGGTCGAACCGCTGCCGGGCACCGTTGCGGTGGGGAGCTGGGAGGGCGCGGAGGAGGCGCGGACCGCGCTGGCCGAGCTGCCCGGCGGGAGGGCGGTCACCGTCATCGGCGGCGGGCTGACGGGCATCGAGACGGCATCCGAGATCGCCTTCGGCCGACCCGACCTCCGCGTGCGGATCGTGGGGCAGACGATTGCCGCCAGCCTGTCGGCAGGAGCGCAAAAGCGTGTGCGCACTGGCCTGGACCGCTTGAACGTGGAGGTCGTGGAGGACTCCGTCACGCAGATCGCCCCTGGCGCCGGGGAAGGAGGAGGCGACATGGTGCGTCTCGGTTCGCGCCCGCAGTTCACCTCCGACCTCACGCTGTGGGCGATCATCGGGAGCGTGCCCGGCCTGGCCGCCCGCAGCGGACTCGAGGTGGATGCCGGCGGGCGTGCGGTGGTCGACGAACATCTGCGCAGCGTGACCGACCCGCGGATCTTCGTCGTCGGCGACTGCGCGGCGGTTCCCGGCTCCCGAGCGGCCTGCGCGACGGCCATGCCTCAGGGCGCACACGCGGCGGATACGCTGGCGCGGATGATCCAAGGCCGTAAGCCCAAGCCCTACTCCATGGGCTACACCGGACAGGCACTGAGCCTGGGCCGGCTCGACGGGCTCGTGCAGCTCAGCCGCAGGAACGACACTGTGCGGCGGCTCTACTTCGCCGGGCGCACCGCGGCCGTGGCCAAGGAGCGAGTCGGTCGCTACGCGAGGTTCGGCGCCCGCACCGCCACCTACGCCTGGCTGCGGGGCTCGAAGTGACCGGTCAGCCGGATCCCGTGGACGAGTTCACCGCGCACAGGGCTCTGCTGTTCTCGATCGCCTACGAGATCCTCGGGTCGGTGACCGACGCCGAAGACGTCCTCCAGGACAGCTACCTGCGGTGGCGGTCGGTGGAGCACACCTCGGTGGAGAACACGCGGGCCTATCTGGCGCAGATCGTCACCCGGCAGGCGCTCGGCGTACTGCGGTCGGCCGTCCGCCGCCGGGAGCGGTACGTGGGGCCGTGGCTGCCCGAGCCGCTCGTGACCGACGCCGCCGACGACGCACCCGACGGCATCGACCACGTACTCACCGGCGAGGCCGTGACCACCGCGATGCTTCTGGTTCTGGAGGCCCTGACCCCTACCCAGCGCGCTGTGTTCGTGCTGCGCGAGGTGTTCGGCTTCGACTACGCGGAGATCGCCGCCGCGGTGGGCAAGTCCGAGGCCGCGGTGCGGCAGTTGAACCAGCGTGCCCGCAACAGTGTGCGCGCGAGGCGACACACCGCGGTCGCCACTCCTGATGAGGCACGGCCGGTCGCCGAACAGTTCATGACGGCGGCCGCGACCGGTGACGTCCAAGGTCTCATGGACCTGCTCGCACCCGATGTGGTGTTCCTGGCTGACAGCGGCGGGGTCGTGAACGCCGTGCGGCGACCCGTGGTCGGGCCCGACAAGGTGGCCAGGCTGCTTCTCGGGCTCCTGGCCAAGGGCGCCCGCATGGGCGAACTCGACGTCCGCATCGGCGCCTACAACGGGATGCACTCTGCCGTGGTGCGCATCGACGGCGAACTGGATCAGGTGACCTCGTTCGAGATCCGCGGCGGTGTCGTGACGGCCATCTACTGCGTCCGCAACCCGGAGAAGCTCACGGCGGTCAAGGTGTGACCCGAGGGCTCTGGTACGCCTCACACGGCAGGTCCTGGACGGGACCGGCAACGAGGCGATGAACGACCTGGTCCGGCATACCGTGGACGGCACGACCGACGTCGTGGCGGAACGCCGGCGCAAACCCGGACCAGAACCGCCGAGTGATCGCCGGACGGCATCGGACGAAGGGCGAGGCATGCAGCGCGCGCACCCCGGGTTCCCGGAGTACCGCGCCGCTGCCCGCCAAGATCGACTTCAGCGACAGGCGCTGTACCGATGTTCCTCGAGGCCGTCGCATTCGCAGCGTGCAAGGTCACCGCTTTCGCGACCATATGGCTTTACCATGACGCCACCGGGCTCACCGTGGCCCCAACTGACACACAATCCGGTTTACGCCCCCACGAACGAGCGTCGGCGGCCTACCCGCGAACCGCCTCGTCGGAGGGCACTGCACCCGGCTCCGCAGGAGGCACACGGTGAAGGACGTCAGAATCGGTCGAAGGGCGTTCCTCCGCGGGATCGGTGCGGCCGCGGCAGGCACCGCCGCCACTGCGTCCGCCGCATGCCAGGCCCCCGCCGACCGGGCGACCAGCGGCGCCGGGAGCAGCAAGACGCTCGTCGTCCGCGACATCGGCGGCGCCTACGGTGAAGCGAACCGCAAGGCGGTCTACGAGCCGTTCAGCAAGGAGACCGGCCTCCGGGTCGACGTGGTCAACATCCCCCGGTACGCACAGATGCTTGCCGAGATCAAGGAAGGTCGTCCCCGGTTCGACGTCATCGACATCGACATGAGCGCACTGGCCCGTTTCGAGAGGGACGAGGCCACGCAGGAGCTCGACTACGACCGGCTGAAGAACGCACGTCATGCCGGCATCGCCGAGTCGCTGCTCACCTCCCACGGCGTCGGCAAGAACTACTGGGCCAGCGTCATGGCGTACCGCACCGACGCCTTCGGCGGGAGGACACCGGAGTCCTGGGCGGACTTCTGGGACGCCGGTGCTTTTCCGGGCAGCCGTGCCCTCCAGGGCCCGGACGCAGGCCCACCCGAGCTGGAGTTCGCCCTCCTCGCCGACGGTGTCTCCCTCGACAGGCTCTACCCCCTCGACGTCGACCGCGCTTTCGCAGCTCTGGACGAGATCAAGGGCGCCGTGCGCGAGTTCTGGGCCGACGGCGCCGCGCCCGGGCTGCTGCTGGAACGCCGGCGGGTGACTGCCTCAAGCGTCTGGCACGGCCGCCCCCACAAGCTCATCCAGCAGGGTGCGCCGCTCGCCTACCAGTGGAACGGCGCCCGCCGGCAGAGCAGCGGCTTCGGCATACCCAAGGGCGCCCGGCATGTCGATGCCGCCTACAAGCTCATCGATTTCGCCCTGCGCCCCGAGGTTCAGGCCGCCTTCGCCGAGATCTACCCCATGGGCCCGGTCGTGCCGGCCGCGTACAAGTACCTGCCCAGAGCCGCCGCGGACCTGGCCAGCTCCCCGGAACACCTTTTCACCGGCTTCGACCTGGACGTCGGCTGGTGGGTGAAGAACAAGGAACACGTGACCAGGCGCTGGCAGGAGTGGGTGCGGTCTTGAGATGACGTGGGAGAGGACCGGCCTGTCCGGCTTGGCGCTCTCGACACCACCGACCTCATGCCGGGCACCGGGAAGGACATCCCTTGGACATGACCAGCATCTTCGGCCGGTTGTCCGATCGGTTCATCTTTCGTCGTTCCCGTGTGGCATCTGCCGCGCCCCCGCCGAAGGGGCAGGACCGGCCCGGCAAACCCCCTGCCCAGCCGTCCGGACCCCGTGTGCGTTCCGTGCTGAGCGCGCGCAGCGTCGCCGGTCAGGTGTTCCTCTGGCAGCTGGTGCTGGTGGTCCTGTTCGCGGCCGCCGCGGGCGTGGCGCTCGTCCTGCAGGCCCGGCATTCGACCACGCAGGAGGCCCGCCGGCTCTCCCTGGGAGTCGCCCAGACCTTCGCGCGCGCGCCGGGGACAGTGGACGCCATGAAGTCCGCCGACCCGACTGCCGTGCTGCAACCCCGCGCGGAGGACACGCGCAAGCTGACCGGCGTCGACTTCGTCGTCGCGATCGATCCGCGGGGCTACCGCTGGACCCACCCGGACCCCGATCTGATCGGGGAGCATGTCTTCGCCCTTCGCAAGGAAGCGGCTGCCGGCCGGCCCTTCACCCAGGATTTCGAGGGCAGCCTGGGCCTCGCCGTGGAATCGACGGTCCCCGTCTTCGACACAGGAGGACGGAAGATGGTCGGCCTGGTGTCGGTCGGGGTCACGGTCGAGAACGTGAATGCCGTGGTGCGGAGCCAGATGCCGATCCTGCTCGGTTCCGTCGGCGGCGCGCTGGCGCTGGTCACGGGCGGTACGGCCTTGGTGTCGCGGCGGCTGCGACGGCAGACCCACGGCCTGGGTCCGGCTGAGATGACCCGGATGTACGAGCACCACGACGCGGTGCTGCACGCGGTGCGGGAGGGCGTACTGATCATCGGCGGTGACGGACGGCTGCTGCTGGCCAACGACGAGGCACGGCGACTCCTGGCCTTGCCCGCGGACGCCGAGCAGCGCCACGTCACCGATCTGGGCCTGGAAGCGGGCACCGCCGAGCTGCTGGTTTCGGGCCGGGCAGCCACCGACGAGGTCCACCTGGCCGGCGACCGCCTGCTGGCGGTCAACATCCGGCCCGTCGACCAGCACGGCGGCAAGCGGGGCAGCGTGGCCACGCTGCGCGACACCACGGAGCTGCAGGCGCTGGCGGGCCGGGCGGCCGTGGCCAGAGAGCGGCTGCGCCTGCTGTACGAGGCCGGGGTGCGGATCGGGACCTCGCTGGATGTGGTGCGCACCGCCGAGGAACTGGCCGAGGTGGCAGTCCCCCGATTCGCCGACCTCGCCACGGTCTACCTGCAGGATCCGGTACTGGAGGGTGACGAGCCCGTCGGGCCGAGTCCGGAAATGCGCCGCGCGGCGGTTCACAGTGCCAAGGGTGCCTGGCCCCTCTTCCCCGTGGGAGAGCTCATCCGCTTCGTCCCCGGCAACCCCGTGGCCGTCAGCGTCCAGCAGGGTCGGCCCGTCCTCGCTGCCGACCTGACCGCCTCCCACGGTTGGCGGGCCCAGGATCCCGAACGCGCCCGGCGCATCCTGGATTCCGGCCTGCACTCCTTGATCACCGTGCCGCTCCAGGCCCGCGGAGTGGTTCTGGGTATGGTCAACTTCTGGCGTGGGGAGCGGGATGCCTTCGAGGAAGAGGACCTGGCCTTCGCCGAGGAGCTGGCCGCCCGGGCCGCGGTGGCCATCGACAACGCCCGCCGTTACACGCGCGAGCATGCCCTGGCCGTGACCCTGCAGCGCAGCCTCCTGCCTCGTTCCCTGCCCGAGCAGTCCGCCGTCGAGGTCGCTCACCGCTATCTGCCCGCCCGGGCCGGCGTGGGCGGCGACTGGTTCGATGTCATCCCGCTGCCCGGGGCCCGGGTGGCGCTGGTGGTGGGCGATGTGGTCGGCCACGGTCTGCACGCGGCGGCCACGATGGGCCGGCTGCGCACCGCGGTGCGTACCTTCGCGTCTCTCGATCTGCCCCCGGACGAGCTGATCAGGCACCTGGACGAGTTTGTCACCCGGGTCGACAACGAGGGGAGCGACGGCGAAGGGATTACGGGTGCCACCTGCCTGTACGCCGTCTACGACCCGGTGGCAGGGCTGTGCTCACTGGCCAGGTCCGGGCATCCGGAACCGGCCCTGGTACACCCGGACGGCACCGTTGAGCAGTTGCCGGTGCCGGTCTCCCCACCGCTGGGGCTGGGTGGCGGCCTCCCCTTCGAGAAGGCCGACTTCACCCTGTCCGAGGGCTCCCGGCTGGTCCTGTACACCGACGGGCTGATCGAGGACCGGAACCGGGACATCGACACCGGCCTCGCGAAGCTGCACGACGCCCTGACAGGGCCCGGCCGGACCCCGGAAGAGACCTGCCATGCCGTCCTCGACGCCCTGTTGCCGGCCCGCCCCAGCGACGACATCGCCCTGCTCGTCGCCCAGTCCCGCCTGCTGGATCCCTCCCAGGTCGCCGACTGGGACATCCCCGGTGATCCCGCCGCCGTCTCCGGGATCCGAGCCCAGGTCTCCCGCAGATTGGAGGAATGGGGGCTGGAGGAGCTCGCCTTCTCCACCGAACTGGTGATCAGCGAGTTGGTCACCAATGCCATCCGCTACGGCACCGCCCCGAGGCGGCTGCGCATTCTGCGCGACGGCACCAGCTTGATCTGTGAGATCACCGACGGCAGCAGCACCTCACCGCACCTGCGCCGGGCGGCCGACACCGACGAGGGTGGGCGGGGTCTGTTCCTCGTCGCCCAGTTCACGCAGCGGTGGGGCACCCGCTACCTGGCGCGCGGCAAAGTGATCTGGACCGAGCAATCACTCCACAGCACGACGACCGAACCCGACGCAGACATGGCCGACGCCCTGCTGGACCAATGGGGCGACGCGGACTGGTGACGATGTGCCCCGCACGTCAGGCCAGGACTTGACCGGCTCCGGCGACGGCCTCGGGCCGCAGCAGGTCGGCGAGGGTCTCGGCGGGCAGCAGCCCCTTCTCCAGGACGAGTTCGGCCACCCCGCGACCGCTGGCGAGGGCCTCCTTGGCGATGGCTGTGGCCGCCGTGTAGCCGATGTGCGGGTTGAGGGCGGTGACCAGGCCGATGGAGTTCTCCACGGTCCGGCGCAGCGTCTCGGTGTTGGCGGTGATGCCGGACACGCAGCGTTCGGCGAGCGTCACGCACGCGTTGCGCAGGTGCGTGATGCTCTCCGACAGGGAGTGCAGGATGATCGGTTCGAAGGCGTTGAGCTGGAGCTGTCCGGCCTCGGCGGCCATGGTGATGGCGACGTCGTTGCCGATCACCTCGAAGGCCACCTGGTTGACGACCTCGGGAATCACCGGGTTGACCTTGCCCGGCATGATGGACGAACCGGCCTGCACCGGCGGCAGGTTGATCTCGCCCAGGCCCGCACGCGGCCCCGACGACAGCAGGCGCAGGTCGTTGCAGCTCTTCGACAGCTTCACGGCGATCCGCTTGAGCACCCCGGACACCTGCACGAACGCCCCGCAGTCCTGGGTCGCCTCGACCAGGTTGGCGGCGGTGACCAGCGGCAGGCCGGTGATCTCGGCGAGGTGGCGGCGAGCCGACTCCGCATACCCCGCGGGGGCGTTGAGGCCCGTGCCGATGGCCGTGGCGCCCAGGTTGATCTCATGGATCAGCTCGACGGCCTCGGCAAGCCGGGACCGGTCCTCCTCGATCATGACGGCGTACGCGGAGAACTCCTGACCCAGCGTCATCGGCACGGCGTCCTGCAGCTGGGTCCGGCCCATCTTGAGCACGTCACGGAACTGCACGGCCTTGCCTGCGAAGGCGTCCTGGAGGACGGCCATCGCCTTGAGCAGCCCGCGCACCGCGAACACCGTCGCGACCTTCACGGCGGTCGGGTAGACGTCGTTGGTCGACTGGGAGAGGTTGACGTCCTCGTTGGGGTGCAGGTGCCGGTACTCGCCCCTGGCGTGGCCCAGCAGCTCCAACGCCCGGTTGGCGACGACCTCGTTGGCGTTCATGTTGGTCGAGGTGCCGGCGCCGCCCTGGATGACGTCGACGACGAACTGGTCGTGCAGCTTGCCGGACCGGATTTCCCGGCACGCGGCGACGATCGCGGCGGCCTTCTTCGGCTCCAGCAGACCGAGCTCCTCGTTCGCGAGGGCGGCGGCCTCCTTGACGGCGGCGAGGGCGTCGATCAGGTGCGGGTAGGCGGAGATGGGGGTGCCGGTGATGGGGAAGTTCTCGGTCGCGCGCAGGGTGTGGACACCCCAGTAGGCGTCGGCGGGGATGTCACGGTCGCCGAGAAGATCGTGCTCGCTACGGGTGACGGCGGTCATGGGTGTACGGCCTTCTCTCAGAGGGCATCGCGGGGGCCTCCCGCGCTGCTGCGCGGAAGGCCCCCGTGGTGTCACCGGTGTCGGTACCTGCTCAGAGCAGGCGATCCTTCGCCTTGTAGTAGGCGCCGCCGAACGGCAGGAACCAGGGGGTGCCGTTGTAGAACGGGACGGGCACCTTCGGGAAGTCGAAGCCGCGCATCGGGTTGGCCTCGGGATTGCCGTCCATCATCTCGGCGACCGCACGGCCCATGTATGTGGCCATCTGGACGCCATGGCCGCAGTAACCCATGGAGTAGTACAGGCCGTTGACGTCACCCGCGTGCGGGATGCGGTCCCAGGAGAAGCCGACCATGCCGCCCCAGACGTAGTCGATCCGTGTCCCGGCCAGCTGCGGGAAGATCTCCGTCATCTCCCGCTTGAGGATGTCACCGCTCTTGACGTCGGACGCCGGGTTGGAGGGGGCGAATCGGGCCCGGCCGCCGAAGGCGAGGCGGTTGTCCGGCGTGAGACGGATGTAGTTGCCGACATTCTTATGGGCGACCAGCAGGCGGCCGTTGGGGATGAGCTCCTTGGCGCGCGCCTCCCCCAGCGGCTCGGTGACGATGATGAAGCTGCCGACGTTGATCAGCCGCTTGCGGAACCACGGCATCGAATTGTCGGTGTAGGCATCCGTCGCCGCCATGACCTGCTTGGCACGGATGGTGCCGCGCATGGTCTCCACCACGAAGCCGCCGCCAGGGAGCCGGGTGAGGCCGGTGGCGGCGTTGCGCTCGTGGATCTCGGCACCGGCACGCTCGGCGGCGTCTGCCAGGCCGACAACGAACTTGCCCACGTGCAGGGCTGCGCCGAGCGGGTCGAGCAGGGCGCCGTGGTAGTAGTCCGAGCCCAGCTCGGCGCGCAGCTCGCTCTTGCTCAGGACGACCGTCTCGTGGCCGAAGTTCTCGGCCAGGTCGCGCTGCTTGGCGTGCATGCCCTCGAGGTGCTTGGGCTTGCAGGCCAAGCCGAGGCGCCCGGCACGGTGGAAGTCGCAGTCGATCTTCTCCTTGACCGCAATCTCCTCGACGAGGTCCACTGCGACGCGGAACGCGTCGTAGAGCTCGCGAGCGCGTTCCTGCCCGTAGCGCTGGCGGGCCTGGGCCGGGCTGATGGTGATGCCGGGGTTGCAGTGGCTGCCGTTGCGCCCGGAGGCTCCCGAACCGACCTGGTCCTTCTCGACCAGGACGACCCGGGCACCCTTACGGGCGGCGTGGTAAGCGGTGGACAGGCCAGTGAGGCCGCCGCCGATCACCACCACATCCGCCTCGTCGGGCAGGTCCTTCCCGGAACGGTCGGGCAGGGCGGGGGCTGTGTCCATCCAGTAGGGGATCTGCTTCATGGCGTGCGTCCTCTGTGTTCTCGGTCTGTTTCGCCGTTGCGCCGTCGGTCAGCAGCCGAGCAGCTTCGGCAGGCCCGACAGGTCGGGCAGCTCGTCGTACGGCTGGTAGTCGGCGCTGCCCTTGCGGCCGTAGCGGTTGATCCACACGCGGCGCTTCAGGCCGAGGTCGCGGGTCGGGATGTGGTCGTACTCCCAGCCCTGGGCGACGTGGATGACCTGCGACGACTCGACACCCATGGTCCGGAAGGCGTGCTTGAAGGTCTGGCGGTCCGGCTTGTAGGCGCCGGCCTGCTGGGCGGTGATGACGTAGTCGAACTCGACGCCGATGTTCTCCACGTTCCGCGCGATCAGGTTGTCGTCGGAGTTGGAGATGATGGCGATCTCGTACTTGGTC
Source organism: Streptomyces capitiformicae (assembly GCF_002214185.1). NCBI lineage: Bacteria > Bacillati > Actinomycetota > Actinomycetes > Kitasatosporales > Streptomycetaceae > Streptomyces > Streptomyces capitiformicae. The sequence goes on from NZ_CP022161.1 coordinate 4,344,072, forward strand.
TTCAGCTGCCGCAGGGCCTCCGGGACCTCCGGCCAGGGGCCGAAGGTGGGGACGGCGTCCACGAGGGCCTCGCCGTCGGTCTCCCGGTACTCCAGGCCGTGCAGGCGCATGGCGTTGCGCAGACTGGAGTGCAGGACCTCGTGGTAGGGGCGGTAGGCCTCCAGAACGGCCTGGAAGCGCATGACGCGGAAGTCGTCGAGGAACTCGTCGACGTCCAGGTTGTCCAGGTCGAGCCGGTCCTCCAGGACCTTCAGGGTCGTGGGACCGAGCTCGAAGTTGATCAGGGTGGCGTAGGCGTCGAAGGTGACGATCTCTCGCATGGTGTCCAGCCTTGCTCTCTCGGGGTTTTCAGAGGGGTGGGGGCTTCAGACGACGCGTTCGCCGGGGGCGACGATCGCGTCGAGTACGGCCAGGTCGGCCGGGCTCGGGATCCAGTGGGCCGCCGCCGCGTTGGCGGTGACCTGTTCGGGGGTCATGGCGCCGCAGATGACGGAGCCGACGGCGGGCAGGGCCGCCAGTGCGCCGACCGCGACCTGGAGGAGGGTCAGGCCGCGTTCGGCGCCGTACGCGGTGAGCGCCTCGACCTTGTCGAGGGCGGCGTCGGTGAGCCAGCCCTGCCGCCAGGACAGCCGGCTGCCGGGCGGGGGCTGCTCGCCACGCCGGTACTTGCCGCTGAGCAGGCCGTTGGCCAGCGGGTAGTACGGCAGCAGACCGACGCCGTGGCGCACACAGGCCGGGATCACGTCCCGCTCCACCACCCGGTCGAGCAGGTGGTAGCGGGCCTGGGTGGAGACGAAGGCGTCGGTGAGGTCCTCGGCCGGAAGGTTGGAGCAGCCGATGTACCGGATCTTGCCCTCGTCCACCAGCTCTCGGAGCGCGGCGATCGTCTCCTCCAGCGGGGTGACGCCGTCCGGCTCGTGGTACTGGTACAGATCGATCCGGTCCGTGCCGAGCCGGCTCAGCGACGCCTCGACGGCGTACCGGATGTAGGCGCGGGAGCCGCGCCGACCGTACAGGTCGGCCTCGGACCCCATCTCCATGCCGAACTTGGTGGCCAGCACGACCTCGTCACGGCGCCCCTTGAGGGCGGCGCCGAGGAGCCGTTCGCCGTCACCGCGCCCGGTGCCGCTCTCCCCGAACCCGCCGTACATGTCGGCGGTGTCGAAGAGGGTGATCCCGGCGTCGAGGGCCGCGTGGACGACGGCCTTCGTTCCGTCCTCGTCGAGGCGGGAGCCGAAGTTGTTGCCGCCGACGCCCACCACGGAGACGGTCGGGCCGCGGTCACCGAGCGCGCGGTATCTCATGACCGGCCTCCTCGCATGGCGTTCACGACCGGCGGCCGAATCCGATGCAGACGTTCTTGGTCTGCAGGTAGCTGTCCAGGCCCGCCAGGCCCTTCTCCCGGCCCCAGCCGCTGTGCTTGAAGCCACCGAAGGGGAGCTCGACGCCAGTGCCGACACCGGTGGCGTTGACGTAGACCTGACCGGCCCGGATGCCCTCGGCCAGCCGCATCGCCTTGTCGATGTCGCGGGTCCAGACGTAGGAGGCGAGGCCGTACGGGCTGTCGTTGGCGATGTCCAGGGCCTCGTCGGCGTCGTCGAACTCGATGACGGTGACGACGGGGCCGAAGATCTCCTCGCGGGCGCACCGGGCGTCGTTGGTGACGCCGGTGAGGACGGTCGGCTCGACGTAGTAGCCGTCGGCCAGGGCCGGGTCGGACGGGGCGCCGCCGACGCGGACCGTCGCGCCCTCCTGCCGGGCCACGTCCAGGTAGCCCAGCACCCTGTCGCGCTGCCGTGCGGCGACCAGCGGACCGATGTCCGGGTCGGTGAGCCCCGGGCCGACGCGCAGTGACGCGGCGTGCGCGACCAGCTTCTCGAGGAACTCCTCGGCGCCGCGCTGGAGCAGCAGCCGGGTGCCGGCCGAGCAGGTCTGGCCCGCGTTGCCGAAGGCCGAGGCCGCGATGGCGGTCAGCGCCAGGTCGAAGTCGGCGTCGGCGAAGACGACGACCGGCGACTTGCCGCCCAGCTCGGTGACCGACGGCACCACGTTGGCGGCGGCGGCCTGGGCGACCTTGATACCGGTCGGTACCGAGCCGGTGAAGGTGACCTGGTTGATGTCCGGGTGGCCGGCGAGGGCCGCGCCGGTCTCGCCGTCACCCGGGACCACGTTCAGCACGCCCGGCGGAAGACCGCACTCGAGGGCGATCCTGCCGATCTCCAGCGGCGTGAGCGGCGCCTCCGGCGACGGCTTGAGCACCACCGTGCAGCCCGCGGCCAGTGCCGGAGCCGAGCCCCGCGCGGTGTTCTGCAGCGGGTAGTTGAACGGGATGATCTGTCCGGAGACACCGATCGGCTCACGGACCGTGTAGTCGATCAGGCCGGGGCCGAGAGGGATCGTCGTGCCGCCGAGCTTGTCAGCGGCGCCCGCGTAGAACTCGAAGTAGCGGGCCGCCGCTTCGACATCGGCCTTGGCCTGGCGGAGCGGCTTGCCGACGTCCTGGCTCTCCAGTCGCGCCAGCCGTTCGCCCTGGTAGCGGATGGCCTCGGCGATCCGGTACAGGATCCTGCCCCGGTCGGCGGCACGCATCCGGGCCCACTCGGGGGCGGTGAAGGCCGCTCTCGCCGCTGCCACCGCCTGGTCCACGTCCGCCTTGCCGCCCAGCGCCACCTGGGCGATCGCCGTCCCGTCAGACGGGTCCACGACGGTGAAGGAACGCCCGTCGGCGGCGGGGAGGTGCTTGCCGTCGATCAGCAGCTCTGTCAGCTGAAGTTCGCCGCTCATCGCTGGATCTCCCCCAGCACCTCGCCGAAGATGACGACCTCGTCGCCGGGACGGACCGTGCGGATCCGGCGCACCCAGAGCACGATGCCCTCCTGCGGGGCAGTGACCTCCTCCAGCGTGTTGCCGTAGTGGTCGGTGATGGTGGCGATCAGGTCGCCTTCCTTGCAGGTCTCCCCCGGCTCGGCGTGAGCGACGAAGAAGCCGCCTGCGGCGGAGCGGGCGAACGTGCCGGAGACCGTCGTGTAGGTGTCCCGCAGCTCCGCCTCGCCGTCGATCATGCCGAGACTGCGCAGGATGTTGCGGATCGAGTGCATGTGATGCTCGACGTTGGTCTCGCGGTACGTGGCGCCACCGCACTCGATGGTGATGGCGGGCTTGCCGGCTTCGAGAACGGGGTGGCGGACCGTGCCGCCCCACTTGCCGCCCTTCCAGACCAGCTCGTGCCCGGCGGCGAGCGCCAGGTCCGTCGCCAGGTCCTCGTAGCCGCCCTGGAGGATGACCAGCGGGGCGATCTCACCGTAGGCGCCACCGGTGTGCAGGTCGACCACGGCGTCGACGGCGGGGACGACCTTCTCGACGAAGGTGGCGGCCAGGCGCTGGGAGTAGGAGCCCTCCGCGTCGCCCGGGAAGATGCGGTTGAGGTTGAGGTGGTCGATGCCGCTGGCGCGGGCGGCCGCCTCGAAGGCGGGAGTGTTCAGGCAGGGGATACCGACGACGGTGCCGCGCAGGGTGGCCGGGTCGATGCCGGCGAGGACGCGCCGGATGGCCTCCTGGCCGTCGTACTCGTCACCGTGCACGCCCGCGTCCACACACAGGACCGGGCCGTCCTGGGCGCCGTTGACGACGATCAGCGGAATGCCGAGCTCCACGCCGTAGCTGCTGGTGCCGACCGGGATGAGGCCCTGGGCGCGTTCGCCCGGGGCGACGGTCAGCGGACCGATGGAATACATGTGGTTCCTTCCCAAAACGTGGATCAGATGCGGGCGGATGCCTCGGCGAGGGTGCCGGCGATGATCGCGGCGATACGGTCGAGGACGGCGCGGTCGCTGATCAGCGGGGGCGCGATCTGGACCAGCGGCGCGGAGCGGTCGTAGACACGGGCCAGCAGGCCGGCCTCGCGCAGCCGGCGCGGGATCAGATCGCCGATCAGATCGGCTCGGGCCTTGCTGCTGAAACCGCCGTCGTCGAGGTCGCCGACGAGTTCGCAGGAGTAGAAGAACCCGGTGCCGCGGACGTCGCCGACGATCGGCAGGTCCTTGAGCGCCGCCATGCGCTTGGCCAGGTCGTCCTGGAGACCGCGGACGTTGTCCAGGATCCGGTCCCGCTCCATGATCTCCAGGTTGCGCAGGGCGATGGCCGTGCTCAGCGGGTGTCCGGCGAAGGTGTAGCCGTGGTTGAGGACCGCGCCCGGCCGGTTGATGACCTCGGTGACCTTGCTGCTGACCAGGGTCGCGCCCAGGGGCGCGTATCCGGCGGTGATGCCCTTGGCGACGGTGACCATGTCCGGGCGGGCGCCGTAGCGGTCCCCGCCGAACCACTCCCCGATCCGGCCGAAGCCGGTGATCACCTCGTCGGCGACGAGCAGGAAGCCGTACCGGTCGGCCAGCGCCCGCAGACCCTGCCAGTAGCCCTTGGGCGGGGTGATGCAGCCGCCCCGGTTCTGCACCGGCTCGGCGATGAGCATCGCGATGGTCTCCGGGCCCTCGCCCAGGATCGCGACCTCCAGCTCCGCGAGCAGCCACGCCGTGTACACGTCGTCGTCCGCGAACTCCGGTGCGAGGCCGAGGCGGTTGGTGTTCGACACGAACCGGGTCTCGATCGCCGGCGGACCATACGGCTCCGTCAGGCCGGGTTCGTCGGTGAACGACAGGGTGCCGACGGTCAGCCCGTGGTAAGCGCCGCGCCGGGCGATCGCCTTGGTGCGTCCCGGCTCACCGCGCATGGCATGGTAACGCCGGGCTATCTTCCAGGCGGTCTCGACGGCTTCGGCACCGCCGCTCGAGAAGAAGGTGTGCTCGATGTCGACGGGGGCGATCCGGGACAGCCGCTCGGCGAGTTCGATGGCCGAGAGGTGCGCGGAGCCGGTCCACAGCGGGCTGTAGCACAGCTCACGCAGTTGCCGTTCGGCCGCCTCGGCGAACTCGGGGCCGTAGGAGTAGCCGAGCTGGCAGCAGTACAGCCCCGACAGACCGTCGATGTACCGTCTGCCGTCCGCGTCCTCGACGTACGGTCCCTCCCCCCGCTGGACGATGAGGAGGTCCTCGCCGTCCGGGCCGAGCGAACCGTTGGCGGTCATGTTCAGCAGCAGGTGCCGCTGAGCGGTGGCGGTGGCGGCGGTCAGCTGAGCGGTGGCGGTGGTCATACCGTCTCGCCTCCGGGGTTGGCGACCCCTGCCGTGTTCTCGACCGAGAGCAGGGAGCCCTGTCGTCCGGAGCCCGCCCCGAAGCCCGCCGCCGCTGCCCCGGCCCCGGCCCCGGCCGCCCCGAAGCCCGCCGCCGCGCCCGCGGCAGCCGCCAAGCCGGCGGCCGCCGCTCCGGCGAAGCAGGCCGCGGCCCCGGCCGCCGACGGCCCGGAGCTGATCACGCTGCGCGGCCCCGCCGCCGCGGTCGCAAAGAACATGAACGCCTCGCTGGAGCTGCCCACGGCCACGTCCGTGCGCGCCGTCCCGGTGAAGCTGCTGTTCGACAACCGCATCGTCATCAACAACCACCTCAAGCGCGCCCGGGGCGGGAAGATCTCCTTCACGCACCTGATCGGCTACGCGATGGTGCAGGCCATCAAGGCCATGCCGTCGATGAACTGGCACTACGCGGAGAAGGACGGGAAGCCCACCCTCGTCAAGCCGCCGCACGTCAACTTCGGCCTCGCCATCGACCTGGTCAAGCCCAACGGCGACCGCCAGCTCGTCGTCGCGGGCATCAAGAAGGCCGAGACGCTGAACTTCTTCGAGTTCTGGCAGGCCTACGAGGACATCGTCCGCCGCGCCCGTGACGGCAAGCTGACGATGGACGACTTCACCGGTGTCACGGTCTCCCTGACCAACCCCGGCGGCCTCGGCACCGTCCACTCCGTGCCCCGCCTGATGCCCGGCCAGTCGGTCATCATGGGCGTCGGCTCCATGGACTACCCGGCCGAGTTCCAGGGCACCAGCCAGGACACCCTCAACAAGCTCGGCATCTCGAAGGTCATGACGCTCACGTCGACCTACGACCACCGGGTCATCCAGGGCGCCGCCTCCGGCGAGTTCCTGCGTCTCGTCGCGAACCGCCTCCTCGGCGAGCACGGCTTCTACGACGACATCTTCGAGGCCCTGCGCATCCCCTACGAGCCGGTCCGCTGGCTCAAGGACATCGACGCCAGCCACGACGACGACGTCACGAAGGCCGCCCGTGTCTTCGAGCTGATCCACTCCTACCGGGTCCGCGGCCACGTCATGGCCGACACCGACCCGCTGGAGTACCGCCAGCGCAAGCACCCCGACCTGGACATCACCGAGCACGGGCTCACCCTGTGGGACCTGGAGCGCGAGTTCGCGGTCGGCGGCTTCTCGGGCAAGTCCCTGATGAAGCTGCGCGACATCCTCGGCGTCCTGCGCGACTCGTACTGCCGTACGACCGGCATCGAGTTCATGCACATCCAGGACCCGAAGCAGCGCCGCTGGATCCAGGACCGCATCGAGCGCCCGCACACCAAGCCGGAGCGCGAGGAGCAGCTGCGCATCCTGCGCCGGCTGAACGCGGCGGAGGCCTTCGAGACCTTCCTGCAGACGAAGTACGTCGGCCAGAAGCGCTTCTCCCTGGAGGGCGGCGAGTCCGTCATCCCGCTGCTGGACGCGGTCATCGACTCGGCGGCCGAGTCCCGCCTCGACGAGGTCGTCATCGGCATGGCCCACCGCGGCCGACTGAACGTCCTGGCGAACATCGTCGGCAAGTCGTACGCCCAGATCTTCCGCGAGTTCGAGGGCAACCTCGACCCGAAGTCGATGCACGGCTCCGGCGACGTGAAGTACCACCTGGGCGCCGAGGGCACGTTCACGGGCCTGGACGGCGAGCAGATCAAGGTGTCGCTGGTCGCGAACCCGTCGCACCTCGAAGCCGTCGACCCGGTCCTGGAGGGCGTCGCCCGCGCCAAGCAGGACATCATCAACAAGGGCGGCACGGACTTCACGGTCCTGCCGGTGGCCCTCCACGGCGACGCGGCCTTCGCGGGCCAGGGCGTGGTGGCCGAGACCCTGAACATGTCGCAGCTGCGCGGCTACCGCACCGGCGGCACGGTCCACATCGTCATCAACAACCAGGTCGGCTTCACGGCGGCGCCCGAGTCGTCGCGCTCCTCGATGTACGCCACGGACGTGGCGCGCATGATCGAGGCCCCGATCTTCCATGTGAACGGCGACGACCCCGAGGCGGTCGTCCGCGTCGCGCGCCTGGCCTTCGAGTTCCGCCAGGCGTTCAACAAGGACGTGGTGATCGACCTCATCTGCTACCGCCGCCGCGGTCACAACGAGTCGGACAACCCGGCCTTCACCCAGCCGCTGATGTACGACCTGATCGACAAGAAGCGCTCGGTGCGCAAGCTGTACACCGAATCGCTGATCGGTCGGGGCGACATCACCCTCGAGGAGGCCGAGCAGGCCCTCCAGGACTACCAGGGCCAGCTGGAGAAGGTCTTCACGGAGGTCCGCGAGGCGACGTCGCAGCCGGGCTCCGCCGAGACCCACGACCCGCAGGACGGCTTCCCGGTCTCGGTGAACACCGCGGTCACGGCCGAGGTCGTCAAGCGCATCGCCGAGTCCCAGGTCAACATCCCCGACCACATCACCGCCCACCCGCGTCTGCTGCCGCAGCTCCAGCGCCGGGCGTCGATGGTCGAGGACGGCACGATCGACTGGGGCATGGGCGAGACCCTCGCCATCGGCTCCCTCCTCCTGGAGGGCACCCCGGTCCGCCTGGCGGGCCAGGACTCCCAGCGCGGCACCTTCGGCCAGCGTCACGCGGTGATCATCGACCGCGAGACGGGCGAGGAGTTCACGCCGCTGATGTACCTCTCCGAGGACCAGGCGCGGCTGAACGTCTACAACTCCCTCCTCTCCGAATACGCGGCGATGGGCTTCGAGTACGGCTACTCGCTGGCCCGCCCCGAGTCCCTCGTGATGTGGGAGGCCCAGTTCGGCGACTTCGTCAACGGCGCCCAGACGGTCGTGGACGAGTTCATCTCGTCCGCGGAGCAGAAGTGGGGCCAGACGAGCGGCGTGACCCTGTTGCTGCCGCACGGCTACGAAGGCCAGGGCCCGGACCACTCCTCCGCCCGCCCGGAGCGCTTCCTCCAGCTCTGCGCCCAGAACAACATGACGGTCGCCATGCCGACCCTCCCGTCGAACTACTTCCACCTCCTGCGGTGGCAGGTGCACAACCCGCACCACAAGCCGCTGGTCGTCTTCACCCCGAAGTCGATGCTGCGCCTCAAGGCCGCCGCGTCGAAGGCGGAGGAGTTCACGACGGGCCAGTTCCGCCCCGTCATCGGCGACACCACGGTCGACGCGGCCGCCGTCAAGAAGGTCGTCTTCTGCGCCGGCAAGGTCTACTACGACCTCGAGGCCGAGCGTCAGAAGCGCGGCGCCACGGACCCTGCGGCTGCCGAGACGGCGATCATCCGCCTCGAGCGCCTGTACCCGCTCCCGGGTGCCGAGCTCCAGGCGGAGATCCAGAAGTACCCGAACGCCGAGAAGTACCTGTGGGCCCAGGAGGAGCCGGCGAACCAGGGCGCGTGGCCCTTCATCGCCCTCAACCTGATCGACCACCTGGACCTCGCGGTCGGCGCCGACGTCCCGCACGGCGAGCGCCTGCGCCGCATCTCCCGCCCGCACGGCTCTTCGCCGGCGGTGGGTTCGGCGAAGCGGCACCAGGCCGAGCAGGAGCAGTTGGTGCGGGAGGTGTTCGAGGCGTAATCGCTCTCGGCTTCATCCGTACGCGGCCGGGCCGCACCCCTCTCGCGGGGGTGCGGCCCGGCCGTTTCCGCGCACTTATCCTTGACCCATGTACTTCACGGACCGTGGCATCGAGGAACTGGAGAAGCGGCGTGGCGAGGAGGAGGTCACCTTCGAGTGGCTGGCCGAGCAGCTGCGGACGTTCGTCGATCTGAACCCGGACTTTGAGGTCCCCGTGGAGCGCCTGGCGACCTGGCTGGCGCGGCTGGACGACGAGGACGACGAGTAGGAGCCCCAGGGCCCGCGTCCGGGCCGGGTCCGGGAGGAGTCAGTCGCGGGGGTGGGACAAGTCGTAGAGCAGGCCGAGGGCGCCGTGGGCGATCAGGAGGCCGCCCGCGACGATCCAGCCTCCGCCGCGGCGGTACAGGCCCCAGGCCATGAGCGGTAGGCCGGCCACCAGTTGGGCGGTGGCGAGGGCGCGGGCTCTTGGGGCGCCGGCCCAGGGGAGCCAGGGGCCCAGCTGGCCGCGTTGGAGGGCATCCAGTTCCGTACGGACGGCTCCGCGCCAGCCGGTCCATTCGATGCGCTGGGCGTCGGGCTGGACGCGGGCGACCTCGCGCAGGCGGTCGGCCGGTTCGCCGGGGGTCAGGCCGGCGGGGAGGGCCACTCCCGCGCGGGCGAGGACCGCCAAGAGGCTCAGCATGCGGGTGCGGGCCCTCGCCGTCGGGTCGGGTTTCGTGAGGTCGTACAGGGACTGTTTGTCGATGACCGGGTCCAGTCCCAGGCGGGCGGCGAAGGTACGCATCGCCTCGTCCTCGCCGACCGGCGTGCCGTTCGCGAGCCATACGTAGCCGACGGTGCGGCGGAAGCCGGCGGCAAGGGTGTAACCGCTGCGGTCCGCGTCCCACCACAGGGCGAGTACGGGCCAGGAGGCGCCGACGGCGAGGGCGGTGGCCCAGCCGGTGAGGACGCGATCGACGGGTTCACCGCCTTCCAGCCACGGCTTGCCCTCGGGCACGAGCACGCTCCACTCGGTTCCGGCCGAGGTGAGCAGCATGCGTTCGCGGAGCAGTTGGGCGACGGGGGCGACGGAGTCGGGGTCCGCCCGGCAGAGCAGAAGAGCGCCGGGGGCGGGGGCGGGCCGGAAGCCCGGCGGTCCTGGGGAGTTTTCCGTCGGCATGAACCCACGCTAGGGCGATTTGTTCACATACATCCCCGCGGGATCACCAGAACGGGTGTATTGACTTTCGGCGACCGCGATATATCGTGAATTACATGAGACGCGATATTGCGCGTATGGGGTGGAGGAGGTCAGCGCCATGTCCGAGTGGTCCGTCGCCGAGCCACGAAAGCTCACATTCGACGAACCGGTGACAGCACTCCATGTGCGAGTCGTCAACGGAACGGTGAACGTCGTGGGCACCGACGAGGGTTCCACCCGTCTGGAGGTCTCCGATCTGGAGGGCCCACCGCTGACGGTGACGCAGACGGACGGCACCCTGACCATCGCGTACGACGATCTGCCCTGGAAGGGCTTCCTGAAGTGGCTCGACCGGAAGGGCTGGCGTCGCAATGCGCTGGTCTCGCTCGCCGTTCCGGCCGGCACCCGGGTCGAGGTGGGCGTGCTCGGCGCCACCGCCGTCGTCTCCGGAGTGGGCGGGCGTACGGACGTGAAGGGGGTCTCGGGCGACACCACCCTGGTCGGCCTATCGGGGCCGGTGCGCGCGACGACGGTGTCCGGGAACGTGGAGGCACAGGCCCTGACCGGGGATCTCCGGTTGAGTTCCGTCTCCGGCGACCTGACCGTCATCGAGGGGTCCTGCCCGACCCTGAAGGCCGACTCGGTGAGCGGCTCGATCATTCTCGACCTCGGTCCCACGGGCGGGCCCACCGACGTCGGCCTCAACAGCGTCTCCGGCGAGATCGCCATCCGCCTCCCCCACCCCACCGACGCCGAGGTCGAGGCCAACACCGCCAGCGGCACCATCGCCAACGCCTTCGACGACCTCCGCGTCAGCGGCCCCTGGGGCGCCCACAAAGTCACCGGCCGCCTCGGCAAGGGCAACGGCCGCCTGAGGGCGACGACTGTCTCCGGCTCCATCGCCCTCCTCCGCAGGCCTCCGGCGGAAGACGAGCCATGGGATGGGGACATGGGGGCCGAAGCGATGAGGGGCAAGCAGACAGGGGGCATGGAGGCTGGGTCACGCGACACTGGGCGGCCAGCCGACGCGGGCCCACGCGACGCACGGCCACCCGGCGGTGGGTCTGGGGACGGGGGCGCGGGGGCGGACGGCGGCAGTCCGAGGGCGGGGACGGACTCCTCCGGGCTGAGCAGCGACACAGCGCCGCCTTCGAGCACGGATTCGAGTACCGGCGCACACGAGGCCCCGCCCGGCGCCCCACCGGCCGAGCGGGCCGGTGTTGTGACCGACAATGCGTCTGCCGACTCCTCCGAGCAGTCCACCGACCTCACCGCGTCGGCTGCCGGCTCACCCGAGCCGCTTGCCGACGCGACTGAGCCGTCCGACGACCCATCGGGCCACGCGACGGCCGAAGGACCAACAGGGCCCTCGCCCGACGGTTCGGTCCCCAGCTCGGCCGACGGCACGAACTCCAGCACGACCGAGAAGAAGGTGCTCTGACATGCCTCCCGTCTTCGCCCACGGACGCCTGCGGCTGTATCTGCTGAAGCTGCTGGACGAGGCGCCCCGCCACGGCTACGAGGTGATCCGGCTGCTGGAGGAACGCTTCCAGGGGCTGTACGCCCCCTCGGCCGGCACCGTCTATCCGCGCCTGGCCAAGCTGGAGGCCGAGGGGCTGGTCACCCACACCACCGAGGGCGGCCGCAAGGTGTACGCGATCACGGACGCGGGCCGCACCGAACTCGCCGATCGAAGTGGCGAGTTGGCCGACCTGGAGCTGGAGATCCGCGAGTCGGTGGCGGAGCTGGCCGCCGAGATCCGGGCCGACGTACGGGGCGCGGCAGGTGATCTGCGCCGCGAGATGCGGGCGGCCGCCTCCGAGGCACGCAAGGGCGGCGGGGTGGGCGCCGGTGAGCAGGGGCCGCTCGGGGAGTTCGGGGAGTACGCCGACAAGGAGGCCTGGCGCGCCGCGAAGGAGGAGATGCGCCGCGTCAAGCAGGAGTGGAAGGAGCAGGCCCGGCGGGCGAAGGACGAGAGCCGCCGGGCCCGCGAGGAGGCCCAGCGCGCCCGCCGCCAGGCCAAGGAGGCCCAGGACCGGGCCCGCACCCAGGCCCAGGAAGAACTCCAGCGCATCGCCAAGCGGGTCCAGGACCACGTCCAGGACCACTTCACCCGGGGCGACTGGCCGACGGGCGTACGTGAAGGGCTGACCGAACTGGCCAAGGAGTTCGGCGAGTTCGGGAAGGACTTCGGAAAGGAGTTCGGCAAGGATTTGGGCTTCGGCCGCGCGGGGACGGGAGCGGGGACGGAGACCGGCACTGGTACTGGCGCTGGCACCGGCTCAGCGACTGGTAGGGGCCTCGGGGAGCCCGAGTACTCGACGACTTCCGAGGACTTCCCGGGCACGTACGAACCCGCCTGGGTGCACGAAGCGTCCACGGGTGACCCGGGCCGCGATCTCGACCGACTTCTGGACCGTTTCCGTGACGACCTCCGTGACGTGGCCCGCGACCACGGGGTGACGGAGGACCAACTCCGCGACGCCCGCCGCCACCTGTCAACAGCGGCAGCTCACATCGGTGCCGCTCTGAGGACACCCAAGGCGTAGTGCCGGGGGCGGACGCCGAGAGGACTTCCCACGCTCACCCCGGCACACCCCACCCCCGGCTCACCCCGCCTTGGCCTCTCCGGTGCCGTAAAGGACCCGCTCCAGCGCCTCGTAGGTCACGCCGTGGTCCGCGAGGACCTCGGCGGGGAGGCCGGGGCGGGTGGTGAGGGCGAGGAGGAGGTGTTCGTCACCGATGTGCCGGTCACGGTGGGCGTGAGCGGTGCGGAGGGAGCGGGTGAGGACGTCCTTGGCGTCACGGGTGAAGGGGCGGTGGCCCGAGCGGCGCCCCTTGCGCTTGCCGGTGGACTCCAGCGCACCCACCCCGTGGGCCTCTTCGACACGGCTGACGATCTCCGAGAGGTCGATGCCAAGGTCGGAGAGGGCGTCGGCGTCGGCGCGGGAGAGGCCTCCGCGGCGGCGGGCCTCGGTGAGGGCCCGCTCCACCGAGTCCCGCCGGTCGGCAAGCCCCAGCGCGGTCAAAGCGAACGAGGCGCGGCTGGCCTCACGGTCCAGCAAGGCCAGCAGGAGGTGCTCGTCGGTCACCTCGTTCGCGTGAGTGCGTTCGGCGTGGTCGACCGCGCCCAGGACCACGGCACGGGCGTCCTTCGTGAACCGTTCGAACATCAATGCCTCCCGTACTTCTTGTGTACTGCTTGCCTGCTCACACCGAGTTCCGTGGCGATCTCCTGCCACGACCAGCCCTGATTGCGCGCGCTGCGCACCTGGACCGCTTCCAACTGCTCCAGCAGCCTCCGCAGCGCGGCGACGGCCCGCAGCCCGATGCGGGGGTCACGGTCGCCCGCGCGCTCGGCGAGATCCGTTGCTTCGGTCATGCCGTCAACTTACGTTGACACTGACGATCGCGTCAACCCCGGTTGACATGACGACGGCCGGCCCGGAAGAACCGGGCCGGCCGTCGTGTCGACAGATTCCGTCAGGGATTGACGAGGACGATCTTTCCGAACTGGTCCCCCGACTCCAGACGTTCGAAGCCCTCGCGAGCGCGGTCCAGGGGCAACACCTCGTCGATGACGGGGCGTACGCCGGTCGCGGCGCAGAAGGAGAGGAGATCCTCCAGTTCGTCCTTGCTGCCCATGGTGGAGCCGACGACCTTGAGTTCGAGGAAGAAGATGCGGGTCAGTTCGGCGTGGGAGGGGCGGTCACCGCTGGTGGCGCCGGAGATGACGAGGGTGCCGCCGGGGCGCAGGGACTTCACGGAGTGGGACCAGGTGGCGGCGCCGACGGTCTCGATGACCGCGTCGACGCGCTGCGGCAGCCGCGCCCCCGACTCCAAGGCCTCCACCGCGCCCAGTTCGACGGCCCGCTTGCGTTTGGCCTCGTCCCGGCTGGTGGCGAACACCCGCAGGCCGGCCGCCTTGCCGAGCACGATCGCGGCGGTGGCGACACCCCCGCCGGCGCCCTGGACGAGGACGGAATCGCCGGGGCGTACGCCCGCGTTGGTGAAGAGCATGCGGTACGCGGTCAGCCAGGCGGTGGGCAGGCAGGCGGCCTCTTCGAAGGAGAGTTCCTTGGGCTTGGGGAGGACGTTCCAGGTGGGGACGGCGACCTGTTCGGCGAAGGTGCCCTGGTAGCGCTCGGTGAGGATCGAGCGGGGCTCGTCGGGGCCGACGCCGTGGCCGGTCTGGCCGATCACCGAGTGCAGGACGACCTCTTTGCCGTCCTCGTCGACCCCGGCGGCGTCACAGCCGAGGATCATGGGCAGCTTGTCCTCGGGGAGGCCGACGCCGCGCAAGGACCAGAGGTCGTGGTGGTTCAGCGAGGCGGCCTTCACGTTCACGGTCGTCCAGCCGGGCCTCGGCTCCGGGGCCGGGCGGTCGCCCAACTCCAGTCCGTTGAGCGGGTGGTCACGGTCGATTCGGGCGGCGTAGGCAGCGAACATGCGCCTGACCATAGGGGTAGGCCGGGGGCGAGGGAACCGGGCCGCCCTGTGACACGCGTCCCGCCACCGGATCCGCCCGGGAAGGTTTGCACCCCCGCCACCCCTACCCGTCCCATCCACGTCCCATCCTCCAGGGGCTGCGCCCCTTCGACCCCCTGCGCGGGAGAGGTCGGGAGTCCGGTGTGTGAGGCGGGTGCGGGTGAACTGTGCGACAAGGGCGCGGGGAACTGCGCGACAAGCCCCCACCCACCCGCAGCCAAAACAACCCGCCCAGAGGGTCTGGGGGCGCAGCCCCGGGCGGCGGGGGCGAAAAGACCAACGGCTCCGCCCCGCACCAGCGGGACGGAGCCGTCGAACCAACCGTCGGCGTCGGATCAGCGCCGCGCCACACCTTCCGCCCGAGCAGCCGCGGCAACCGCCGCGGTCACCGCCGGAGCGACCCGCTCGTCGAAGGGCGAGGGGATGACGTAATCCGCGGCAAGGTCGTCACCCACGACCGATGCCAGCGCCTCGGCCGCCGCGAGCTTCATGCCCTCGGTGATCCGGGACGCCCGCACCTGCAACGCTCCCGCGAAGATCCCGGGGAACGCCAGCACGTTGTTGATCTGGTTCGGGTAGTCCGACCGCCCCGTCGCGACGACGGCCGCGTACTTGTGGGCGACGTCGGGGTGCACCTCGGGGTTCGGGTTGGCCATGGCGAACACGAACGCGCCCTCGGCCATGGAGGCGACCGCCGCCTCCGGGACCGTACCTCCGGAGACGCCGATGAAGACGTCCGCGCCCGCGAGCGCGTCCTCCAGGGAGCCCGACAGCCCCGCCTTGTTGGTGAGCTCGGCGAGCTCCCGCTTGACCGGCGTGAGGTCCTCGCGGTCCGCGGAGACGATGCCCTTGCGGTCGGTGACCGCGACGTCGCCGAGGCCGGCCTCCAGCAGCATCTTCGCGATGGCGACACCCGCCGCGCCGGCACCGGAGATGACGGCCCGCAGGTCGCCCAGCCCACGGCCGGTCAACCGAGCGGCGTTCCGGAGGGCGGCCAGCGTCACGACCGCCGTACCGTGCTGGTCGTCGTGGAAGACCGGGATGTCGAGGCGCTCCTGGAGCCGCTTCTCGATCTCGAAGCAGCGGGGCGCCGAGATGTCTTCCAGGTTCACGCCGCCGAAGGACGGGGCGAGACGGACCACGGTCTCGATGATCTCGTCGACGTCCGTGCAGGCGAGCGCGATCGGCACCGCGTCGACGCCGCCGAACTGCTTGAACAGGATCGCCTTGCCCTCCATCACGGGGAGGGAGGCCTCGGGCCCGATGTCGCCGAGGCCGAGGACGGCCGTACCATCCGTCACGACGGCGACGACCGACGACTTCCAGGTGTAGTCGTTGACCAGCTCGGGCTGCTCGGCGATGGCGGTGCACACCCGGGCGACGCCGGGGGTGTAGGCGAGGGACAGGTCGTCCTTGTCGCGGATCGGCACGGTGGACTGCACGGCCATCTTGCCGCCGCGGTGCAGGGCGAACGCGGGGTCGATGGAATCGAGCGGCTCCCCGCTGCCCTCCTGCCCCGTATTGCCAGTGCCGGCGTCGCTGCTCTCGGTGCGAGGATTGACAATCTCCGCTGCCACGTTGTTGACCCCTTAAGTCTTCAAGGTTTGAGGGTGACCGCTCCCGGTTCGGGAACGGGCGGGCACCGCGTAAGTCCCAGGTCACCGATACGTACGGCGACACCTGTGGGCTCAGACGCGACGGGCGCGCCGCACACGCGCCCTGGGCCCCGGATGAGGGGTGTAAGGAACCTTCTTACCGGACGGACGGCGCCGACGACGAGTCCATACCTGTTCATACCTCGAAGGTCACAACTCGAAGGTCATTTGCAGACGATCACGGGTGGCGCGACTCGTCGCCGGATGACAGGACAGGTTCGAACAGATCGTGACAAGTCCCATACGGCCGTGTATGCGGGGTACGCAGCCGACCGCATCCTGAGATGCGCCGAAGATCCTCCGGCCGGGAGAAGGGAAGTCCGCACAAGATTCGGCTTGATCACCTGGTCTGCGGCGGTTCGTGGTGCATCGGGGGTGACCCGTTATCCGATTTTGACATGGCGGGTCATCTGAATGCACATGCCCGAATGGCAAGATGCCCTAATCACACAAGGTAGCGACACTCGAAGGCGTGTATCGCTCCGACCGACCCTGTCGGCATCTCCACACCTTCTCCACCCACCCCGCCGGAGGAATCCACCATGACCGCAAGCACCACCCGTCGTACGACCGGCCTGCGCTCCCGTACAGCCGCCGTCGGAGCGATCGCGGTCGCGGGCGCCCTGCTGCTCACCTCCTGCGGTGACCAGACCAAGAACAAGGACAACGGCTCGGACAGCACCAAGGCGAACTCGGCCCCGCTGGCCGGCAAGCTTCCCGCGTCGATCCGCGACAAGGGCGTGATCAACGTCGGTTCGGACATCGCGTACGCCCCGGTCGAGTACAAGGACGAGTCCGGCAAGGTCGTCGGCATCGACCTCGACGTCGCCGCGGCGATGGGCGAGCAGCTCGGTGTGGAGTTCGAGTTCCAGAACGCCACCTTCGACACCCTCATCGGTGGTCTGGCGGCCAAGCGGTACGACATCGCCATGTCGGCCATGACCGACACCAAGGACCGTCAGGAGGGCATCGACTCCGACACCGGCAAGAAGGTCGGCGCCGGTGTCGACTTCGTCGACTACTTCACCGCGGGTGTCTCGCTCTACACGAACAAGGGCGACGACCAGGGCATCAAGACGTGGGACGACCTGTGCGGCAAGACGATCGCCGTGCAGCGCAACACGTTCTCGCACGACCTCGCCAAGGAGCAGGCGACGAAGTGCAAGAAGGACAAGAAGGACGAGCTCAAGATCGAGGACTTCGCCACCAACCCCGAGGCCGAGACCCGGATGCGGTCCAAGGGCGCGGACGTCGTCTCCGCCGACTACCCGGTCGCCGCGTACTCGGTGAAGACCTCGGGCGGCGGCAAGTACTTCGAGATCGTCGGCGACCAGGTCGAGGCGGGCCCGTACGGCATCGCCGTCGCCAAGGAGAACACCGAGCTGCGTGACGCGCTGCAGGCGGCCGTCCAGGCGATCATCGACAACGGCGAGTACGAGAAGATCATCAAGAAGTGGGGCGTCGAGGACGGCGCCGTCACCGAGGCCAAGATCAACGGCGGTTCCTGACCCTCTGATCGTCGGCTCGGTTTCTGAAAGGCTCCACCCGTGACTGTTGACGTCAGCAAGACGGACGGTCCCGCCGACACGCCCCCCGCCGGTCCGGAGGCCATCAAGGCCATTCCGGTCCGGCACCCGGGGCGCTATGTGTCCGCGGCCATCGCACTCGCCCTCCTCGGCGCGATCGTCTACGCCTTCGCGCAGGCGAAGAAGATCAACTGGGGCGCGGTCCCCGACTACTTCTTCGACGACCGCATCATCGAGGGTGTCCTGAACACCCTGCTGCTCACCGTGGTGTCCATGGTGATCGGCATCGTCGGCGGCATCCTGCTCGCCGTGATGCGGCTGTCGAAGAACCCGGTGACCTCGTCCGTCGCGTGGTTCTACATCTGGTTCTTCCGCGGTACGCCGGTCCTGGTCCAGCTCTTCGTCTGGTTCAACCTCGGCCTGGTGTTCGAGTACATCAACCTCGGCCCGATCTACAAGGACTACTGGTCCTCGTTCATGACGCCGCTGCTGACGGCGCTGCTCGGCCTCGGCCTCAACGAGGCCGCGTACATGGCGGAGATCTGCCGCGCCGGTCTGCTCTCGGTCGACGAGGGGCAGACGGAGGCGTCGCACGCGCTCGGTATGAGCCACGCCAAGACGCTGCGCCGGATCGTGATCCCGCAGGCGATGCGCGTGATCGTGCCGCCCACGGGCAACGAGGTCATCAACATGCTGAAGACCACGTCGCTCGTCTCGACCGTGCAGTACGTGGATCTGCTCAAGGCGGCCCAGGACATCGGCCAGGGCGCGGGCTCGATCGTGGAGATGCTCTTCCTCGCCGCCGCCTGGTATCTGATCCTGACCAGCGTCTTCAGCGTCGGCCAGTACTACCTTGAGCGGTACTACGCCAAGGGCTCGACGCGGTCGCTGCCGCCGACCCCGATCCAGCGTTTCAAGGCCGCCGTCCTGCCCGCGCGCCGCCCGAAGGGAGTCGCGGCATGACCGCCATGGTGAAGGCCGAGGGCATCCACAAGTCCTACGGCGCCGTCGAGGTCCTCAAGGGCATCGATCTGGAGGTGCAGACCGGCGAGGTGTTCTGCCTCATCGGCCCGTCCGGCTCCGGCAAGTCGACGTTCCTGAGGTGCATCAACCACCTCGAGAAGATCAACGCCGGCCGGCTGTACGTCGACGGCGAGCTGGTCGGCTACCGCCAGAAGGGCGACAAGCTGTACGAGCTCAAGGACAGCGAGGTCGCGCTCAAGCGCCGGGACATCGGCATGGTGTTCCAGCGGTTCAACCTGTTCCCGCACATGACGGCCGCCGAGAACGTCATGGAGGCGCCGGTCCAGGTCAAGGGTGTCAACAAGGTGCAGGCCCGCGAGCGTGCCCTCGAACTGCTGGACAAGGTCGGCCTCGGCGACAAGGCGGGCAACTACCCGTCCCAGCTCTCCGGCGGCCAGCAGCAGCGCGTGGCGATCGCCCGGGCGCTGGCCATGGAACCGAAGCTGATGCTCTTCGACGAGCCGACCTCGGCGCTCGACCCGGAGCTGGTCGGCGACGTCCTCGACGTCATGCGCGACCTGGCCGAGTCCGGCATGACGATGGTCGTCGTCACCCACGAGATGGGCTTCGCCCGCGAGGTCGGCGACAGCCTGGTCTTCATGGACGGCGGTGTGGTGGTCGAGTCCGGCAACCCCCGTGACGTACTGACGAACCCGCAGGAGGAGCGGACCCAGTCCTTCCTGTCCAAGGTCCTCTGACCGGTACGCATGCGGTGAGGGGCGGTACGTACGGCATCCCGTACCGCCCCTCACACGTGTACACGGAGGCCTACTTCACGGCCAGCACCAGCGCGTCGGACGGCGAGCTCCATACCGTGCGGGCCTCGGCGAAGCCCTTGTCGCGCAGGACGCGTGTGTGCCAGTCGGCGCTCTGGGCGTCGCCCTCGGCGTGCTCGCCGTAGATCTCGAAACGGCGGGCCGTCGGCGCGCCGAGGACGGGATCCTGAGCGGCGAGCTGCCACCATTCGGCCCAGTCGACGGCACCCTTCGCCTTGGCCTGTTCCATGCGGGTGTGGCGGTGCGCGCGCTCCGCCGCGTTGATCCGGGGCGTGGTCTCGTCGATCATGTGGTCCGCGTTCATGAAGACACCGCCGTCGCGGACGAGCTCCGCGACGTGACCGTAGAGGGCGGCGAGGGGTTCGCTGTGCAGCCAGTGCAGGGCGGTGGCCGTCAGGACGGCGTCGTACGTGTCGTACGGCAGTTGGGTGGGCCAGTCGGGGTCGGTTAGGTCGGCCGTGACGAAGGTGACGCGCCGGTCGCCCGCGAAGGTGCCCTCGGCGATGGTGAGGAGCGCGGGGTCGAGGTCGATGCCGGTGCTGACGGCGTTCGGGAACCGCGCGAACAGCCTGGACGTGATGGATCCCGTGCCGCAGGCGAGGTCGAGGACGCGGGGTTCGGGGCCGACGAGGGCCTCGACCATGTCCAGCATGACCCGGAACCGCTCCTCGCGGTCCGGCATGTACCACTCCTGCTGCCGGTCCCAGCTCTCCTGCCAGGCGCGCCAGTCGGTTCCGGTCGTGGTGGTCATGGAAGCCCCTTGTCCCCTCGTCCCGTTGTCGCGCGCACCACGTCGCACCCGCGATACCCGCGATACCCGCGATACCCGCGATACCCGCGATACCCGCGATACCCGCGATACCCGCAGCACTCGTAATACCCTGTAAGTATGAGCATCTGTTACTGACCGCATCGACGACGATAGACCGCCCCCGTAAGGACTACAAGTGGAACTGGCCTATTACTCGGATTACGCCGTGCGTCTCGTCAACACCGAGGAGCCGTCCCGGGGCAAGGACACGCTGACCTCGGTGGACGCGGTCCGTGACCTCTTCGGGGGCAACCAGTCGGCGGCCCGCCGCGCCACGGATGCCGACGTGACCCGGTTCCGCTCGGTCCGCTCCCGGCTGCGGGCGGTCTTCGAGGCGGCGGACGGGGGCGACGAGACACTCGCCGTGGACCTGCTGAACTCGCTGCTGCTGGAGTTCCCGGTGAGTCCACAGATCTCCGGCCACGACTTCCGCGACGACGACGGCCGCCCGCTGTGGCACATGCACCTGGCGGACCACCCCTCGAACGCGACCGCGGGCTATGCCGCCATCGCCGTGATGGGCCTCGCGTTCCACCTGACCGAGTACGGCGTGGACCGGCTCGGCCTGTGCGAGGCGACGCCGTGCCGCAACGCCTACCTCGACACCTCCACCAACCGCTCCCGGCGCTACTGCTCGGACCGCTGCGCGACCCGCGCCAACGTGGCGGCCTACCGCGCCCGCAAACGCCTGGAGGCGGACCGGTCGCAGAGCACGGGGCGGGCGGCGGACACGATCCAGCGAGCGAGCGCGAGTGGCGAACGCTGACCGCCGCCGTCGGCGGTGCGGGGCCTGGGCCGGAAACGGAACCGCACCTTCCCCAGCACGAGTTCATCGGGCACGACCCCGTAGTCCGTGCTGTCCCCGCCGGCGTACGCGTTGTCCCCGAGCACCCACCAGCCGCCGTCGCGCCGCTCGGCGATCCGCTTGACGACGAGCAGGTCCTGCTGGAAGGGGTGCCGCAGCACGACCACGTCACCGACCCGCAGCCGCGCCCCGTAGTGGACGAGCAGCCGGTCCCCGTGGTGCAGCGTCGGCACCATGGACGGTCCCGTGACCTCGGCCACCCCCAAGGGCAGAACGGCGCTCCCCCGCTCGGTCTCCTGCGACAGCTCCGGCATCATCCGGCACCTCCCCGGTTCCATCCTCCACCAGTCCAGTCTGACCCCGGACTTTTGTCCTAAGCCCATGGGGGCACTCGCCAAAACCTCTCACGCAGGGAGTAATGTCCCACCTGAGAAGACGATCACGAGGAAGGAATGCTCCATGCTTTCCCGCCTGTTTGCCCCCAAGGTCAAGGTCAGCGCGCACTGCGACCTGCCCTGCGGTGTGTACG
Source organism: Streptomyces capitiformicae (assembly GCF_002214185.1). Lineage (NCBI taxonomy): Bacteria > Bacillati > Actinomycetota > Actinomycetes > Kitasatosporales > Streptomycetaceae > Streptomyces > Streptomyces capitiformicae. The sequence goes on from NZ_CP022161.1 coordinate 4,365,596, forward strand.
ACCCGGCCCAGGCCCGCATCGAGGCGGAGTCGGTGAAGGCCGTGCAGGAGAAGATGGCCGCCAACGACGACCCGCACTTCCAGGCTCGCGCGACCGTCATCAAGGAGCAGCGCGCCGAACTCGCCAAGCACCACGTGTCGGTCCTGTGGAGCGACTACTTCAAGCCCCCGCACTTCGAGAAGTACCCGGAGCTGCACGTCCTGGTCAACGACACCCTGAAGGCCCTCTCGGCCGCCAAGGCGTCCACCGACCCGGCCACGGGCCAGAAGGCGCTCGACTACATCGCCCAGATCGACAAGATCTTCTGGGAGACCAAGAAGGCCTGACACCCCCGGGCCCTCCCCGCACCCGATCCCCATGCCGCCGTGGAACTTGGTGGCGTGATGGGTCGGGTGCGGTTTTGTTTTTCGCCGCGCAGGGCGCTGGTCGATGACCGGGATCAGGCCGGTGTCGGGCCGGGCCAGACGGACGAGGCGTCGTCCCGGTGGGGGGACGGGAGGCGGATGGGGCGGACGGGGATCGTGTGGGTTTGGCCGTCCGTGGTCGCGGTCCAGGGGGCGGGGTGGCCCGAGTAGGACAGGGTCGTCAGGGCGAAGACGCCGTCGGCGTAGATCTCGACGTATTCGCCGATGGTCAGGATGCGGAGGGTGGTGGGGGGTTCGGGGAGGATCGTCTCGGCCAGGGGGGCGGCGTGGGCGCCGGTCACCCTGAGGTTCTTGCCGTCGCAGGTCAGCGTGAGGGCCGGGAGGGCTGAGCCGGGGGCCTCGGTGCGCAGGGTGATGTCCACAGGGCGGCCCGAGCGTACGTCCATGTCGCCGACCGCGTGCAGCACCGAACCCTCCTGCTCCTCCCCCAGCCATGCGTCCAGGCCCGGCCACCATTCCAGGCGGGGCGCCGAATCGTCGTGTACGACAAGGGACTTGGGCTGGGCCAGCATGCCTCGGCAGTGGGCGCCGGTGTCGGTGAGGCCGACTCGGCGGGGGGTGGTGTGCAGGACGACTCGGGTGCCGTCGGGGGCGGGGATGACGCGGGGGGCGTAGGAGCCGGTGGGGCCCAACTGGCCCCGGCGGGTCCAGGGGCCGCGGAGGCGGGGGGCGGTCCAGGCCTCGAAGCCTCGTGTCGCGCCGATCGAGCCGAGCAGCAACCAGGTGCCGTCGTCCAGGCGTTCCAGGACCGGGCACTCCAACTCGTTCACGTCTCCGGGGGAGATCAGCGGGGGGTGGACCGTCCAGTGCTCCAAGTCGGGTGAGGTGGCCCAGGCCACGCAGCCGCTGACCTCGACCGGGAGTGAGGCGTCGGCGGCACAGATCACCATCACCCAGCCGTCCGACTCGTCGTCGCGTACGACGAACGGGTCCCGCCAGCCCATGCGTTCGCCGGTGCGGTACCAGCGGGGGTCCGCCTCGGCGACGGGGGCCGTGCCGTGGCGGCGCCAGCCGGTGCCGTCGGTGCGGTCGGAGTACGCGAGGCCGACCGACTGGACGGGCCAGCCGTCCGGGGTCAGGCCGCTCACGCCCGTGTAGAACATCGCCATCCCGGTGCCGTGCCGGAACGGGTGCATGGTCCACACCGCCTGCTGGTCGAAGCGGCCGGGCAGGCCGTTGCCGAAGACGGTGCCCTCGGGCCGCCAGTCGACCAGGTCGGTGGAGGTGGCCCGGCCGTAGGAGGTCTCCATCCGCAGATGGTCGAACTCGGTGGTCCAGGGGCCCTGGAGATGCAGCACCGCGTAGGCGCCGTCGTCGTCGCGGAGCAGGGCGAAGTCGTTCACGCAGAGGCCGGGCGGGGCGTATCGCATGGGCGGTTCCTGTCGGCTCACAGCGCTCAAACGTGTGCGCTGACGATCAATAACAAAGGCATCACTTCGAAATCGGCCCCAGTAAAACTGAACGCAAACGCTTGCGCAACAGCGAGGTCGGGTTTACGGTCACGACACCCACAGCTCACACCGACGTGAAACCGACGGGAGAAATGCGCCGTGACGGTCAGCATCACCGATGTCGCCCGCGCCGCCGGAGTCTCGGCGTCCACCGTGTCCCGCGCACTGCGCGGCCGGCCGGGCGTCTCGGACGAGGTGCGCACCCAGATCGCCGCCGTCGCCGCCGAACTCGGCTATACGGCGTCCCGTTCGGCGTCCAGCCTGGCGAGCGGGCGTACGTACACGATCGGGGTCGTCGCCCCGTACATCGGCCGGTGGTTCTTCGGCACCGTGCTGGACGCCGCCGAGCAGGTGTTCAGCGCCGCCGGGTACGACGTGCTGCTGTACAACCTCGGTTCGTCCGAGGCGCGCAAGCGATTCTTCTCCAAGATGCCGGTCCGCAAGCGGGTCGACGCGGTGCTCTCCCTGCTCATCCCGGACGAGGAGGAGTCCGCCGCGCTGCGCTCGCTCGGGGTGCCGCTGGCCTCCACGGTCGGGGGCGCGCGGCCCGGCTTCACGGTGGTCGGCATCGACGACCGGGCGGGGGCCGAGAGCGCCGTACGGCATCTGGTGAACCTCGGCCACCGCCGGATCGGCATGATCGCCGGGGCGAGCGGCCCGCTGCACTGGACCACGCCCATCGACCGTCGCGCCGCCTACCTGCACGTGCTCGCCGAGGCCGGGATCGAGCACGACCCGGCCCTGGTGGCGGACGGCGACTACACCGTCGACGGTGGCGAGCGGGCGATGACCGAGTTGCTGGCCGTCTCCCGGCCACCGACCGCCGTGTTCGCGCAGTCCGACGAGATGGCGATGGGCGCGTTGCGCGCGATCGGACGGCATCGGCTCCGGGTACCGGAGGACGTGTCCGTCGTCGGCTTCGACGACCACGAACTCGCCGACGTGGTCGGGTTGACCACCGTCGCCCAGCCGGTCGCCGGCCAGGGCGCGGAGGCCGCCCGGCTGCTGCTGCGGCAGCTCGACGAGCCGGACTCGGCCCCGGCCGGCCGGGTGGAGATGCCCATCCGTCTCGTCCTGCGCGACACCACGGCCCCACCGCGCCCGCGCGGCCCGCAGTGACCCACTGCCCACCCCACGCCGGAACTCACCACTCCCGAACGCACCACCGCACCTCGCACCCTCGCCCAGCACGGAGGCACACACCATGAGCTCGACGAGCAGCCCGACCAGCAGAAGGTTCCGCCGTACGGCCCGTACGGGGCTGTCCCTCGTCCTCCCCCTGGCGGCGCTGGCCGCCTGCGGCGGGGGCGGCGGCTCCGACACCTCCGCCGAGGCCGGCAGCGGCAAGGGAACCATCAGCGTCTGGGCCCACCAGGGCCAGAAGAGCGAGGACACCGCGATACAGAACGCGGTGAAGTCCTTCAACTCCTCGCAGAGCGACATCAAGGTCGAACTGAAGCTGATCCCCGGCAACGACTACACCAAGACCGTCACGACGACCGACGCCTCGGAGCTTCCGGACGTGATGGAGTTCGACGGCCCGACCATGGCGAACTTCGTCTACAACCAGAAGCTCGCCCCGATCGACGACTACGTCTCCGCCAAGACCCTGGACAACGCCACCGGCGCCAACAAGGCGCAGGGCGAGATCGACGGCAAGCACTACGGCCTGGGCCAGTACGACTCGGGCCTGGGTATCTACGGCAACAAGAAGCTGCTGGACGCGGCCGGCGTGAAGTACCCGACGAGCGTGGACGACGCCTGGACGGCGGACGAGTTCACCGCCGCGCTCAAGGCACTGAAGGCCAAGGACTCCGACGGCAAGGTCCTCGACATCCAGGAGAACAACGGGCTCACCACCGAGTGGGGCACCTACGGCTTCTCCCCCATCGTCTGGTCGGCCGGCGGTTCGCTCCTCAAGGACGGCAAGGCGGAAGGCTCACTCGACTCGCCGGAAACCGTGTCGGCCCTGAAGACCTTCCAGTCCTGGAAGTCCGATGTCGACCCCAACACCGACGGCAACGCCTTCGCCAAGAGCCGCGTCCCGCTCAGCTGGGTCGGCCACTGGATGTACCCCGCCTACAGCGAGGCCCTCGGTGACGACCTCGTCGTCCTGCCGCTGCCCGACTTCGGCAACGGCCCCAAGACCGGCCAGGGCTCCTGGGCCTGGGGCATCGGCGCCGGCTCCAAGAACGCCAAGGCCGCCGGCACGTTCCTGGACAGTCTCCTGAACGACGAGAACGTCGCCGCGATGACGACGGCCAACGGCGCCCCGCCCGCCACCAAGTCCGCGCTCGCCGCGAGCGACCTCTACAAGCAGGGTGGCCCGCTCCAGCTGTTCTCCGACCAGCTCGCCAAGCCCTGCGGCGACACCGACATCGCCAAGTCCTGCGTCGCCGTGACCCGCCCGCTGACCGCCGGATACCCCACGGTCACCGCCAAGTTCGCCGAGGCCCTGAACTCCGTCTACGGCGGCGCCGACCCCAAGGACGCCCTGACGAAGGCCGCCCGCTCCATCGACCAGGACTTCTCCGACAACGCCGGCTACGAGATCCCGTAGGACCCATCGGCCGGGGCGGGCCGCACACACCGCGCCCGCCCCACCGGGAACAGGACCCACCGTCACCTTCTCGGCCGTGAACCGACCGAGCTTGTGCGCTCAGCCATCCACACCTCGTCGCGCTCCCGACTGCCCCCTACGACAGGACGGTCACAGGTCGCATCCACCGCATGACGGTCGGACCGCCATGCGGTGCGGGACCGGTGACAAGGCCCCACGCCAGGAAGTCCTGGCGACATCGATCCGGTCAGCACCACGTACAACCGTCTCCCCGGCCAGGCCGGTTCGTGCCTTCAAAGGCTCACGGAACGACCGAGCCATCGTATCGAGACGCTGGAAGGAACAAGGTGAAATCCGTCGAACCCGCGCACGCCGCGCCCCATGCCCGGGAGCAGGCTCCACCCGTGACCTCCGTCGAACCCGCGCGCCCGGCGCGCTCTGTGCGCAAGAACCGCGACTGGTTGCACGGACTGCTCATGTCCACGCCCGCCGTCGTCGGACTCATCGCCTTCGTCGGTATCCCGTTCGGCTACGCCGTCGTCCTCTCCTTCTACAACGTGCGCCTCGGCTCTCCGCTGGAACCGACCTGGTTCGGGATCGAGCACTACCGGCGGCTGTTCACCGACCCCGATCTGTCCGGCCCGTTCCTCAGGTCCCTGCTCAACAACCTGACCTTCGCCGCGGTCGTCGTACCCGTGCAGACCGGTCTGGCGCTCGGCCTGGCGATTCTGCTCAACCGCAAGCTCAAGGCGATCGGCCTGTTCCGGTCCCTGTTCTTCATGCCGGTCGTCTTCCCGATGGCGCTGGTCGCCGTGATCTGGCGGCTCATCCTCGCCCGCAGCGATCAGGGCATGCTCAACTCCGCGCTGGACGCGGTGAGTTTCGGCAACTGGGGCGCCTTCGACTGGCTCGGCGACTCCCTCACCGCGATGGCCTCGATCATCATCCTCTCCATCTGGCAGGGCGTCGGCTTCCAGATGGTCATCCTGCTCGCCGGGCTCCAGCAGATCCCCGGTGAGCTCTACGAGGCCGCCGAGCTCGACCGCGCCTCCCGCTGGCAGCAGTTCCGCCATGTCACCCTGCCCGGCATACGCGGCACCCTCGTGTTCGTCGCCATGCTCACCTCAGTGCTCTCCTTCCGCGTCTTCGACCAGGTCTACGTCCTCGTCAAAGGTGGCGGGCTCCACGAGGACGCGGCCCGCACCGTGATGTACCAGGCGGTCACCACCGCCTTCGACCAGAACAACATCGGCCAGGCGTCCGCGATCACTGTCGTCTTCTTCCTGATCGTCGTCGTCCTGACCCTCATCCAGCGCCGCGTCGTCCGGCCCGACAACGAGGACTGACCATGAGCATGAACACGGGCCTCACCCGCACGCCCCTGCGCCGCTTCCTCGACTACGCCGTCCTGTCCGTCCTGGCGTTCGTCTTCGCACTGCCTGCCATCTACCTGCTGATCGGCAGCCTCAAGCCGTCCGACGAAGTCCTCGACGGTCTGTCCGGCTTCCTGCCCACCAACCTGTCGTTCGACAACTACACAGCCGTCCTCGACAGCCTCAACTCCGAGAGCACCGGCTACTTCTGGCGCTTCATGGGCATCTCGCTGCTGCTGGCGTTCGTGGTCGTGACGGGCGGTCTCTTCGTCAACTCGATGGCTGCGTACGGGCTTTCACGGCTGAAGTGGCGCGGGCAGAACGCCGTCTTCACCCTCATCCTGCTGCTGATGCTGATCCCGTTCGAGTCGGTGGCCGTGCCGCTCTTCTACATGTTCAACGACCAGCGCAACACGCTCCCCATCCTGGCGCTTCCGTTCATCGCCAACGCCTTCTCGGTCTACCAGTTCCACACGTTCTTCCGTACGATCCCGCCGAGTATCGAGGAAGCCGCCCGCATCGACGGCGCGGGCCCCTGGCGCACCTTCTTCGCCATCATCGTCCCGATGTCGAAGCCGGCCTTCGCCTCCGTGGCGATCCTGACGTTCCTGATCCAGTGGGGCTCGTTCCTGTGGCCGGTACTGATGGTCTCCGATCCGGCGGTACGCCCGCTGCCGCTGGAGATGAGCGTCTTCCAGGCCCAACTGCCCCCGGACTGGGGCCAGATCCTCGCCTTCGGCGTGCTCCTGGTGCTGCCCGTGCTGGTCGTCTTCGCCTTCTTCCAGCGTTGGTTCGTCCAGGGGGTGGCCAGCTCGGCGGTCAAGGGCTGAGCACCGGGAACCGATCGGGGGCCGATTGTCAGTGGCCGGTGCGATGCTGTGGGCATGAACCGGGACGATCTCGTGCGGCTGCGGCAGGCGAAGGACCGCATGGACCGCGAGTACACCGAACCGCTGGACGTGGCCGCCCTCGCGCGCACCGCGCTGATGTCCCCCGGCCACTTCCAGCGCAGTTTCCGCGCGGCCTACGGCGAGACACCGTACGGCTATCTGATGACCCGCCGCATAGAGCGGGCCAAGGCGCTGCTCCGCCGCGGGGACCTCACCGTGACGGAGGTGTGCATGGCCGTGGGGTGTACGTCACTGGGGTCGTTCAGCTCCCGGTTCACGGAGCTGGTCGGCGAGACACCGAGCGCGTACCGGGCGCGTTCGCACGAGCAGAGCGCGGCGATACCGGCGTGCGTGACGAGAACGCTGACCCGCCCGACACGGCACCGGCCCCGAATGGGCACGACAGAGGGGCAGGGGCCGTTCTAGCGTGACCTCGTCGATCCCCAGAGCGGGCGGATCCCGAGAACGGACGTGCAGCCATGGCCATCGAACAGCGCCCCACCCCGGCCCCGACGGACGTGAAGCTCGCCCAGTGCTTCATCGCCGTCGACGACCATGACAAGGCGCTCGCCTTCTACCGCGACACCCTGGGCCTGGAGGTCCGCAACGATGTGAGTTACGAGGACATGCGCTGGGTGACCGTGGGTTCCCCGCTCCAGCCGGACGTGGAGATCGTCCTGGAGCCACCGGCCGCGAACCCCGACTTCTCTCCCGCCGACCGGGAGGCCGTGGCCGAGCTGCTCACCAAGGGCGTCCTGCGCGGAGTCATCTTCACGACCGCGGACTGCGACGCCCTCTTCGCCCGCGTCCGCGAGGCCGGCGCGGACGTCATCCAGGAGCCCATGGACCAGCCGTACGGCGTCCGCGACTGCGCGTTCCGCGACCCGGCGGGCAACATGCTGCGCTTCCTGGATCGCGGGAGCGGCACCCGTGGCTGAGACGCCCCCGCGCGAGCCGATCCGCGAGCCGATCCGCGAGCCGATCCGCTGGGCGTACGCCTTCATCGACCGTCCGGCGGCGGACTTCGACCGGGCCTGCGACTTCTGGACGGCCGTCACCGGCACGAAGCTCTCCGAGCCCCGGGGCGAACGGTCGGAGTACGTGACCCTCCTGCCCGAAGAAGCGGACGCCGACGCCTCGGTGAAGGCCCAGGCGGTCGACTCGGGACCGGGCGGCGCCCACCTGGACTTCTCCGTCTCCGACGTCCCGGCCCTGATCGCGTCCGCGACGTCCCTCGGCGCCGAGATCGTCACCGCCCACCCCGGCTGGGCTGTGCTTCGCTCCCCCGCCGGCCAGCTCTTCTGCGCGGTCCCCTGGCACGGGGAGTCGGTACGCCCACCCGTGGTCGAGGGCAGCCGCCTGGACCAGCTGTGCCTGGACACACCCTCCGACGCGTACGACACCGAAGTCGCCTTCTGGACCGCCCTGACCGGCTGGGATTCCCATCCCGGCTCCCGCCCCGAGTTCCACGTCCTGAAACCCCCACCGGGTCTCCCCCTCCGCCTCCTCCTCCAACGCCTGGACACCCCCCGCCCCGCCACCGCCCACCTCGACCTCGCCTGCACCACCATCGAAACCACCCGCACCCGCCACGAACACCTCGGCGCCACCTGCGTGGCCCGCCACCCCCACTGGACGGTGATGCGCGACCCAGCGGGCGGCACGTACTGCCTCACGGGCCGCGACCCGGAGACGGGAGGATTGCCGCCGGCCGGCTGAAGACCCGGTGCGGGGTCCAGGGGCCGCGGCGCATGCAAACCTTGCGGGGGTCCAGGGGGCGCAGCGCCCCTGGCGGGGTCCGGGGCGGAGCCCCGTGTCGGTGCGGGGTCGAAGGGGCAGCGCCCCTGGGAGGGATGGGACGGGTGTAGGGGCAGCGGGGGCGAGCAAAAACCCGCTCAGACGCCCTCTACACCGTCCAGAACCGGCCGGATCACCACCGGATACTGCTTGAGCCCCTCGGGCCCGGGACACCGCGCGACCCGCGCCGCGATCTCGGTGACACGGTCCAGGCTCGCGCAGTCCAGCAGCCAGTACCCGGCCATCAGCTCCTCGCTCTCCCGGTACGGCCCATCGGCGATCACGGGCTCGCCACGCTCGTCAACCGAAACCAACCGCGTCCGAGCCGGCTCGGCCAACCCCTGCCCGTCGATCAGCTCGCCGGTCTTGGCAAGGTCGTCATTGATCGCACCCATGTGGTCGTACATGGCCTGCAGCTCAACCGGGCTCCAGGCCGGCGAGTACTGGGACGCCTTACCCCGCATGCCCTCGTAGTCGGCCTGCGTACCAAGAACCATCACCAGGTACTTCATGAGCCAGCTCCTTCAGCCCCGCTCCTCTGTCTCCCCCTCGGCCGTCTGCTCGACCTGCTCCACGGCCTTCCTCTCGGTCTTCGCCGCGTGCGTGCCGTGCGTCCGCCGGGCCACGGCCCAGGGCTTCTCCGCGACGGCGTCCACGGCGTCCTCGACGTACGCCTCACACTTCGGGTTCCTGCACGGACCCGGACCCCATACGGGTACGAACGCGCCCAGCGTCTTGTGCCGACGCACGACCGTGGCCACAGGCTGTCCGCAGACCGGGCAGACATAATCGTCGGTGCCCATGCCCTCAGGGTATGGCCGACGGAGGCCGCGCGCTCCCCGCCGTACGCCACTGTCCGCATCCCGAACGGCGCGGCCCTGGACGGTCACGACGGGCCCCGCGCACCGTGGGGATGCGCGGGATCCGCCCCGACCGAAGGAAAACACCTGCCCGGCTCCCGCGTCAGGTGCTCCGCCGCGTCACGAATTCGGCCAACGCGAGCAACCCACCCGCGGCCTCCGGATCCGGTACCGCACGGGACAGTTCGTGCATCGCGCGAGCCATCCGATCGGCCGCCTGCACCTGCGCCCAGTCACGCCCACCGGCCCGCTCGACCACCAGCGCCGTACGCTCCAACTCGCCCTCCTGGTACGGAGCCCGGTACAACTCGGCGAGCTCGTCGGCCTCCGGAGTACCCGAGGCGAGCGCGGCGACCACGGGCAGCGACTTCTTCCGGACCCTGAGATCCGCTCCGGCCGGCTTACCGGTACGGCTCGGATCGCCCCAGATGCCGATCACGTCGTCGATCAGCTGGAAGGCGAGCCCCGTCTCCCGGCCGAACGCGTCGAGCGCTTCGACGTCCTCCTCCCCCGCTCCCGCGTACAACGCGCCCAGCGCACAGGCACAGCCGAGCAAGGCGCCGGTCTTCGCCTCGGCCATGGAGAGCACCTCGTCGAGCGTGACCTCGTCGGGACGGCGGCCCTCCATCTCCGTGTCCGTGTGCTGGCCCGCGCACAGTTCGACGACACAGCCCGCGAGCCGCGCGGAGGCCGCGGCCGCCGCCGGGTGTGGATCCTCGGCGAGCAACCGCTGGGCGAGGGCCTGCAGCGCGTCCCCGGCGAGGATCGCGTCCGGCACACCGAACACGGTCCACGCGGTGGCCCGGTGCCTGCGCGTCGTGTCCCGGTCCATCACGTCGTCGTGGAGCAGTGTGAAGTTGTGCACCAGCTCCACCGCGGCGGCGGCCCGTACGGCGGCGGGCTCGCGCCCGCCGAGCGCCTCGACGGCGGCCAGTACCAGCGCGGGACGTATCGCCTTGCCCGGGTTGCCCGTCGCCGGGGTGCCGTCCGCGTGCTCCCAGCCGAAGTGGTAGCGCGCGACCCGGCGCATCGAGCCGGGCAACGACTCGACCGCACGGCGCAGTTCGGGGTCGACGGACAGCCGCGCCTGCTCCAGGATCCCCACCGCCTCCTGCCCGTCTGGAGGGATCGTGATGTGGCCCCGCCTTTCCAGGGTTTCGAACGGGCTCTGCCTCATCTCGGGCAGGGTCACCGCCAGCGGCCGATCTCGACGTTCTCCAGAACGCCGAGCGCGTCGGGGACGAGGACCGCGGCCGAGTAGTAGGCCGTCACGAGGTACTTGATGATCGCCTGCTCGTTGATGCCCATGAAGCGCACGGACAGGCTCGGCTCGATCTCGTCCGGGAGGTTCGCGGCCCGCAGACCGATGACGCCCTGGTCCTCCTCGCCGGTACGCATGGCGATGATCGAGGTGGTCCTGGCCTCGGTCACCGGGATCTTGTTGCACGGGTAGATCGGGACACCGCGCCAGGTCGGGATGCGGTTTCCGGCGATGTCGATGGTCTCGGGGACGAGTCCGCGCTTGTTGAGCTCACGGCCGAACGCGGCGATCGCGCGCGGGTGGGCGAGCAGCAGCCTGGTGCCCCGGCGGCGGCTGAGCAGTTCGTCCAGGTCGTCCGGGCTGGGCACACCGTCGTGCGGCTGGAGCCGCTGGTCGTACTCGCAGTTGTGGAGGAGGCCGAACTCCCGGTTGTTGATGAGCTCGTGCTCCTGGCGTTCCTTGAGCGCCTCGACGGTGAGCCGGACCTGCTGCTCGGTCTGGTTCATCGGCTGGTTGTAGAGGTCGGCCACGCGTGTGTGGATGCGCAGTACGGTCTGGGCGACGCTCAGTTCGTACTCGCGGGGCGAGGCCTCGTAGTCGACGAAGGTGTGCGGGATGTCCGGCTCACCGCTGTGGCCTGCGGCGAGGTCGATCTCCTTCTCGCCGTACTTGTTGGTGCGCTGCGACGGGATCGAACGCTGCTCCTGAAGGTGCCCGCTCAGGGTCTCGGCGCGCTCCGCGACCTGTTCGACGGCCTGACGCGGCAGGACGAGCACCGTGCACGCGGTGACCGCGCGGGCCGTGTACTCCCAGATCGCGTCGGCGTCGAGCAGCGCCTGGTCACCGAAGTAGGCCCCGTCGGCCAGTACCCCGAGTACGGCGTCGTCTCCATAGGGGCCGGTGCCGATCTTCTCGACCTTGCCGTGTGCGAGCAGGAACACCTCCTCCGCCTGGCTGCCGAACTCGGCCAGCACATCCCCCGGTGCGAAATCCCGCTGCTCGCACCGCTGGGCCAGCTCGCCCAGCACGTCGATGTCCTCGTAGGTCCGCAGGGCCGGCAGTTCGCCCAGCTCCGCGGGGATGACGGCGACCTGGTCCCCGGTCTTCACAAAGGTGATCCGGCCGTCGCCGACCGCGTAGGTGAGCCGCCGGTTCACCCGGTACGTGCCACCCTGCACATTCACCCATGGCAGCGTGCGCAGCAGCCAGCGCGAGCTGATCTCCTGCATCTGGGGCGCGGACTTGGTGGTGGTGGCCAGGTTCCGGGCAGCGGCGGTGCCGAGACTCTGCTGCGGCTTTTCCTGCTGCTGACGGACCTCTTCGCCTACCGACATACGGATTTCCCCTCCGGGTGTGCACTGATATCGCGGTCACCGATCTCGCGATCAGCCTGCCATCACGGAGCGTGTCGGTGCTATTACTCGAAAGAGCGGGAATGGATCTTAGAAGACTGGGCATATCCGCCGTCTTTGTCGACCGACACGCTCCTCGCCAAATCTGACCAAATCGACTCGCGCGTCGCACGCGCAACTGGCTTCCGTTCGCCGCCGGGAGTACAAGCCTGCGTACGAGGCGGCCGTGACCAGCGGCCGTCGCAGCGCACGAAGGAGTCGGTCATGGCCCCACCCATGTCCGCGGGCAGGTTCCTCACCCTCCTCAGGAACGAGGGCGTCAGGGTCGTCGAGGTCGGCGACTGGGAACATCACAACCGCAACCACAAGGGGCCGTGGGGTCCCGTGCACGGCGTGATGATCCACCACACGGTCACCTCCGGCAGCGAGCGCACCGTCCGCATCTGCCGCGACGGTTACTCGGGCCTGCCCGGCCCCTTGTGTCACGGCGTGATCACCAAGGACGGCCGCGTCCACCTCGTCGGTTACGGCAGAGCCAACCACGCCGGTCGCGGTGACGACGAGGTCCTGCGGGCCGTCATCGCCGAGAAGGCCCTCCCGCCGGACAACGAGGCCAACACCGACGGCAACCGCCACTTCTACGGTTTCGAATGCGAGAACCTGGGCGACGGCAAGGACCCCTGGCCCGAACCCCAGCTCGACGCCATCGAGCGGGTCTCCGCCGCCGTCTGCCGCCACCACGGCTGGACGGAACGCTCCGTCATCGGCCACCTCGAATGGCAGCCCGGAAAGATCGACCCCCGCGGCTTCACCATGGCCTCCATGAGAAACCGCATCCGTGCCCGCCTGAAGTAGGGCTCGTCGCGGCCAGGGGCCCCACCCCTGGCGAACCCGACGCCTACCGGTCATGTGTCCGACAATGGGCACGTGACCGGCCAACCCTCCGCCCCCGACCCCTCCACCCCGGATCCCACCGCCGCCCTGAACCCCCGGCTGCCGTCCCCTCTCCAGGAGGTCGTGGACGACCGCTTCGCCCGGCACGGCGTCCGGCTGCTCCTCAAGCGCGACGACCTGATCCATCCCGAGCTGATCGGCAACAAGTGGCGCAAGCTCGCCCCCAATCTGCGCGCGGCGGCCGGACGTCCCCTCCTCACCTTCGGCGGCGCCTACTCGAACCACCTGCGCGCCACCGCCGCCGCGGGCCGCCTCCTGGGCCTGCCCACCATCGGCGTGGTCCGCGGCCAGGAGCTCGCCGACCGCCCCCTGAACCCCTCCCTGTCCCGCTGCACGGCGGACGGGATGCGCCTGCACTTCGTCGACAGATCGATATATCGTCGCAAGACCGACCCGGACACGCTGGCCGCCGTCCTCCGCGCCGCCGACGCCGCCAACGCGTACGTCGTCCCCGAGGGCGGCAGCAACTCCCTGGCCGTACGTGGCTGTCAGGACCTCGGCACGGAACTGGGCGACCGGGCGGACGTCGTGGCCATCGCCTGCGGCACCGGCGGCACCCTCGCCGGCCTGGCCGCCGGGCTGGCCCCCGACCAGCGCGCCCTCGGCATCCCCGTCCTCAAGGGCGGCTTCCTCGAAGAGGAGATACGACAACTCCAGCGGCAGGCCTTCGGTGGCCGCCGTGGCGTCTGGTCCCTCGACGACCGCTTCCACTTCGGCGGCTATGCCCGCACCGCCCCCGAACTGGACGCCTTCGCAACCGACTTCGAGACCCGGCACGGCCTCCCCGTGGAACGTCTCTATGTCGCCAAGTTGCTCTACGGACTTGTCACCCTGGCCTCCGAAGGCACCTTCCCGCGCGGGACGACGCTCGCCGCGGTGATCACGGGAAGCCCCTTCTCCGAGTAGGGCAGGAGGCCCTAAGAGGTCTCCCGGTAGGCCGCCGCCTCCTCCAGGTCCAGTCTGCGCAGCAGCGTCCGCAGCATCTCGTCGTCGATGTGGCGCCCGTCCCGCAGCTTGACGAACACCTCCCGCTCGGCGCCGATCATCTCCCGGGCGAGTCGCCTGTAGATGTCGTCGTCGGTCTCCCCGGTGACCGGGTTCACCGAGCCCAGCCGCTCCCACACGGCGTTGCGGCGCCGCTCCAGGACCGCGCGCAGCCGGTCGGCCAGGGGCGGCGGCAGCGTGTTGCGCTCGTCCGTCAACAGTTCGTCGAGGCGCGCCTCGGCGACCCTTGACGCCTGGGCCTGGGCATTGGCCTCGGCGAGGGTCTCGGCCTGGGCGTCGTGCCCCGGCAGCTTCAGCAGCCGGATCAGCGGCGGCAGGGTCAGCCCCTGGATGACCAGGGTGCCGATGACCGTCGTGAAGGTCAGGAAGAGAATCAGGTTCCGGCCGGGGAACTCCTCCCCGCCGTGCACCGTGAGCGGGATCGAGAACGCGATGGCCAGCGAGACGACCCCGCGCATCCCGGCCCAGCCGATGATGAACGGCCCCTTCCAGGTGGGGTTGTCCTCGCGCTCCCGGATCCGGGCGGACAGCATCCGTGGCAGGAAGGTCGCCGGATACACCCACACGAACCGGGACGCGACGACCACGACGAAGAGGGCCACGGCGTACCAGGTGGCACGCGCCCCCTCGTACTCGCCCAGCCCTTCCAGGACGACCGGCAGCTGGAGTCCGATGAGCGCGAAGACCGCGGATTCCAGCAGGAAGGCGACCATCTTCCAGACGGCCTCCTCCTGGAGCCGGGTCGCGAAGTCGACCTGCCAGTTGCGGTGGCCGAGGTACAGGCCGACGACGACCACGGCGAGCACTCCGGAGGCGTGGACCCACTCGGCGAGCCCATAGGCGACGAAGGGGATCAGCAGGGAGAGCGTGTTCTGCAGGAGCGCTTCCGTCAGGTGCGTGCGCAGCCAGTGGATCGGCATCATCAGCAGCAGCCCGACCGCGACGCCGCCGACCGCCGCCACCAGGAACTCGATGATCCCGCCGGCCCAGCTCGCGCCCTCGCCGATCGTGGCGGCCAGGGCCACCCGGTACGCGGTGATCGCGGTCGCGTCGTTCACCAGGGACTCGCCCTGCAGGATCGTGGTGATCCGCGACGGCAGCCCCACCCGCCGTGCGACCGCCGTCGCCGCCACGGCGTCCGGCGGCGCCACCACCGCGCCCAGCACCAGCGCGGCGGTCAGCGGCAGCCCCGGCACGATCAGGTACGCGGCCCAGCCGACGGCCAGTGTCGCGAAGAGCACGTAGCCGACCGACAGCAGCGCCACGGGCCGCAGTTGGGCCCGCAGATCGAGGTACGAGCTGTCGGTGGCCGCCGTGTACAGCAGCGGCGGAAGGATCAACGGCAGGACGATCTCGGGGTCGAGCTCGTAGTGCGGCACTCCGGGCAGGTACGACACCACCAGGCCCACCGCGACCAGCAGCAGCGGGGCGGGCACCGGCGTACGCCGGGCGACGCCGGCGATCGTCGCGCTCCCCGCGACCAGCAACAGCACGGGCAAAAAGTGCATCGCTTCCCGCCCCCCTCAATTCCGCGTGTGCTTCCGCGCGACCGTCGTAACCTGGCCATCATGAAACAGTGCATGCACGCGGACGCGCTGCCGCACCCCGAGCCGGCTCCGCTCAGCGAGACCTGCCCGGAGTGCCTGGCCGTCGGCGCCCACCCGGTGCAGTTGCGGATATGCCTGGAGTGCGGGCACGTGGGCTGCTGCGACACCTCGCCGCTGCGGCACGCGACCGAGCACCACAAGGAGAGCGGCCATCCCATCATGCGTACCTTCGAAGCGGGCGAGAGCTGGCGCTGGTGCTTCGTCGACCATGTCCTCGTATGAGTACTCGTACGACGCCCGGAATCCCGAACAGGACCACGACGGACAGGTCCGCGACCTCGTACGACGGAACCAAGTCACCCCGTGACTCGTCGACGTACTCGTGTGAGACGGTTCGGCAGTCCGACGCCTGGGTACGTCAATCCGGCGCGCGCTCTTCCTATTTGAGGTCCGCAGACCTCTAGCCACCGAGCGTATTCATAGGCTTACTATGAGTGACAGCATGGGGCGAGGCCCCCGGGACCCCGGGGACACGGTGCTCGGTAGCGCGATAGCGTCACCGCTGAACCACGTAGCGCGTTACCCCGGGGGGCGACCCTCGGCCCCCGAAGAAGCTTGTACCACCTTGGAGGTGAGGGTGTCCCAGATCGCAGGCGAGCCCGGGACCCAGGACTTCGTGGAAGTCCGGCTGCCGGCCGCGGGTGCCTACCTGTCGGTGCTGCGTACGGCGACGGCCGGCCTCGCGGCCCGTTTGGACTTCACCCTCGACGAGATCGAGGACCTGCGCATCGCGGTCGACGAGGCCTGCGCGATCCTGCTCCAGCAGGCCGTGCCGGGCTCGGTGCTCAGCTGTGTCTTCCGCCTGGTCGACGATTCGCTGGAGGTCACGGTCTCGGCCCCGACCACGGACGGCCACGCCCCCTCGCGCGACACGTTCGCCTGGACCGTGCTGTCGGCCCTGGCGGGCAAGGTCTCCTCCGCGGTCGCCGACGACAAAACCGTTTCGATCAGCCTCTACAAACAGCGCGGCGCGGGACCCGGGCCGGCGTGAGGAACGGGGACGGGCCGGTGCGCGACGAAGAAAGCGGCACACGGGAACTTCCCGCCGAGGGCGGGGGGCTCCCCTGGCCGAGCGAGGCCGAGAGCCCGGGCGACGTCGGCCCGAGCGGGCCGGTGCACCTGGCGGACGGCGTCGACGGCATCCCGGAGCAGGCCCGGCCGCACCCGGAGGACGACTCCTCGGCGGCGGCCGGACCGTCGCGGTGGGCGGAGCCGGCCGACGAGGACTGCGAGGTGCTCTCCGACGGGCAGCGGGATCCGGAGGGTGCCGTACGGCGGACTGGGGCCTCCCCCGCACAGTCGAGAGCTGGGGGAACGGTGACGGCGGGCGGGACTATGAGCGAGCACGAGCGACACGACGAGCCGGACGCGCAGAGCGTGCGCAGCACGCAGCACGCCCCTCAGGACCGCAGCGGGGCGCGAGCCCTGTTCGTAGAGCTGCGTTCCCTGAAGGAGGGCAGTGCGGAGTACGCGGAGCTGCGCAACCGGCTGGTCCGGATGCATCTGCCGCTCGTGGAGCACCTCGCGCGCCGCTTCCGCAACCGCGGTGAGCCGCTGGACGACCTGACGCAGGTCGCCACCATCGGTCTGATCAAGTCGGTCGACCGCTTCGACCCTGACCGCGGCGTGGAGTTCTCCACATACGCGACCCCGACGGTCGTCGGCGAGATCAAGCGGCACTTCCGTGACAAGGGCTGGGCGGTGCGCGTGCCGCGCCGGCTGCAGGAGCTGCGCCTCGCGCTGACCACGGCCACGGCCGAGCTCTCCCAGCAGCACGGCCGCTCCCCGACGGTGCACGAGCTGGCCGAGAAGCTGGCCATCTCGGAGGAGGAGGTCCTGGAGGGCCTGGAGTCCGCCAACGCGTACTCCACGCTGTCCCTGGACGTCCCCGACACCGACGACGAGTCCCCGGCCGTCGCCGACACCCTGGGCGCCGAGGACGAGGCCCTGGAGGGCGTCGAGTACCGGGAATCCTTGAAGCCGCTGCTCGAAGACCTTCCGCCGCGCGAGAAGCGGATCCTGCTGCTGCGCTTCTTCGGCAACATGACCCAGTCGCAGATCGCGCAGGAGGTGGGCATCTCCCAGATGCACGTTTCACGCCTGCTGGCGAGGACCTTGGCCCAGCTCCGGGAGAAGCTCCTCGTCGAGGAGTAGCCGGTACGCCCTGACCGGCTACCTCTTCGTCTCCTCCGCCCGACCCGGCCCCTGAATCCCAAGGGCCTGGGTCGTAGCGGGGTTGATCAGCAAGACGAGCGCGGCCACGGCGACGACAGCCAGCACGATCCCCGCCGGGATCGCCACACTGTCGGCCTGGAGCAGGTTGTACGCCACGGGCAGCGCCATGATCTGCGTGATGACGGCGGGCCCCCGGCTCCAACTGCGCCGCAGCAGCAGCCCGCGCGCGGCGATCAGCGGCAGCAGGGCCAGCGCGATCAGCGTGACACCCCCGGTTACAGCCGTGCTCAGGTCGCCCGAGTCCCCCGTCAGGCCGAGGACGAGCATGGCCCCGCCGCCGACCAGCAGCGCCACCCCCTCCAGCGCGGCCAGCGCCGCCGCGGCGGTCAGCCGCCCGGGACGGGGCTCGGCGTCGGAGGTCTGCGGCGTGGGATTCGGCTCAGGGCTCACCCCTGAAGGGTAGCCCCAGGGGGTGTGGTGAAAGCCCCGCACAGCACCCACGGTGCCCGGCACGCACCCTCGCCGCACCGGCCACCAGACCCCGAGTGGCTCCTCCCCCATCGAGGGCCTTCGTCCGGCACGCCGAGGGCACGCACCGGCTGTGACACCAGCTGCTGCCACGGCGGGCGGGGCCACAGCACAGGACTTTCATCACCCTCTAGCCCTTCACCCGAACGGCCCCGACCGGGCCCCCGGTGCACCGAGTACCGCCCAGTAGGTACCCTGCAACGCATGCGTGCACTTCTCGTGGTCAATCCGGCGGCAACCACCACAAGCGCACGTACGCGCGATGTGCTGATCCACGCGCTGGCGAGCGAGATGAAGCTCGAGGCGGTCACCACCGAGTACCGCGGGCACGCCCGGGACCTCGCCCGCCAGGCCGCGGAGGGCAAGGGCGACGTCGAGCTGGTCGTGGCGCTCGGCGGCGACGGCACGGTCAACGAGGTCGTCAACGGCCTGCTGCACCACGGCCCCGACCCGGATCACCTGCCCCGCCTCGCCGTGGTCCCCGGCGGCTCCACCAACGTCTTCGCCCGCGCCCTGGGCCTGCCCAACCACCCGGTGGAGGCCACCGGCGCCCTCCTGGACGCCCTGCGCGAGAGCCGCGAGCGGACGGTCGGCCTGGGCATGGCCTCGGGTACCCCGGGCACGGAGGACGAGGCGGTGCCGTCCCGCTGGTTCACGTTCTGCGCCGGCCTCGGATTCGACGCGGGTGTGATCGGCCGGGTCGAGCAGCAGCGGGAACGCGGCAGGAAATCCACACACGCGCTTTACCTGCGTCAGGCATTCCGTCAGTTCCTGGAAGAGCCTCACCGCAGACACGGCACGATCACTTTGGAACAGGCCGGCGAGGAGCCGATTTCCGATCTTGTGCTGTCCATAGTCTGCAACACGTCCCCGTGGACGTTTCTGGGCAATCGCCCGGTGTACGCGTCGCCTAAGGCCTCGTTCGATAAAGGTCTCGATGTGCTCGGTCTCAGCCGCATGTCGACGCCCGCGCTTGCCCGTTATGCCACACAGTTGCTCACTTCGTCCCCCGAGCGCGGACCCCACGGGAAGCACGCCACGTCCCTGCATGACCTGACCGACTTCACCTTGCATTCGAAGGTCCCCCTCCCCCTCCAGATGGACGGCGACCACCTCGGACTGCGTACGAGCGTGACGTTCACAGGCGTACGCCGTGCACTGCGTGTGATTGTGTGAGCGGAACGGGCAAAAGTCCTTCCACTCGAACGTTTAGGCCAGGATCCACCCCATGGAAGTACGGCTGTGACACAGTCGACACCGAGGAATCAAAAAAAACTTTCCGGAAGGGGTTGTATCCGCCGCTGAGGTTTGCGAGTCTCTACGTGGCGCTCGGGACAGCCCGCAACACCGGCTCAAGCAAGCGCCAGAACCCCTCCTCAAATCACAGGACCACACCAGTCCGTCTGGTGATCGGCCCTTCACTTGTTGAGGGATTCGTGAAAGCGTTCACATTCACAAGCAACGTGCATGTAATACCAAGGAGAGGTAGCAGCCATGGACTGGCGTCACAACGCCGTTTGCCGCGAGGAAGACCCCGAGCTCTTCTTCCCCATCGGCAACACCGGTCCTGCGCTGCTGCAGATCGAGGAAGCCAAGGCTGTCTGCCGTCGCTGCCCGGTTATCGAGCAGTGTCTGCAGTGGGCGCTTGAGTCCGGCCAGGACTCCGGCGTCTGGGGTGGTCTCAGCGAGGACGAGCGCCGCGCCATGAAGCGCCGCGCCGCCCGCAACCGGGCCCGTCAGGCCTCCGCCTGACAATCCCACCCAGCAATAGCCTGAGCTTGGCGGCGCGTACAGCGAGTACGCTTCTCCCGCCCCCGAGCCGCAGCGCGCAGTGCCCCCGGTGCGCTTAATCAGCCACTTGCCTGAGCCCCGGACCATGATCTGGTCCGGGGCTCAGTGCTGTTACCGGCTCAGTGCTGTTACCGGCTCAGTGCTGTTACCGGCTCAGTGCTGTTACCGGCTGAGTGGTGTTACCGGCTGAGTGGTGTTACCGGCTGAGTGGTGTCACCGGCTCATGCTGTTACTTCTGGGCGCGCACCGGGATGTCGAGGATCACCTGGGTGCCGCGCTCGGGGGCCGGGACCATGTCGAAGGTGCCGCCCAACTCGCCCTCCACCAGCGTCCGTACGATCTGCAGGCCGAGGTTCCCCGAGCGATGCGGGTCGAAGCCCTCGGGCAGGCCGATACCGTCGTCCTGGACGGTGACGAGGAGACGGGTCTCCTTGGTGGTGCCGCCGCGTACGGCGGAGACCTCGACGCTGCCGGTGTCGCCCTCGCGGAAGCCGTGTTCGAGGGCGTTCTGCAGGATCTCGGTGAGGACCATGGAGAGCGGGGTCGCGACCTCCGCGTCCAGGATGCCGAAGCGTCCGGTGCGCCGCCCGGCGACCTTGCCCGGGGAGATCTCGGCGACCATGGCGAGCACCCGGTCGGCGATCTCGTCGAACTCCACGCGCTCGTCCAGGGTCTGGGAGAGCGTCTCGTGCACGATCGCGATCGACCCGACCCGTCGTACGGCCTCTTCGAGGGCCTCCCGGCCGCGCTCGGACTCGATGCGCCGGGCCTGGAGGCGAAGCAGTGCGGCGACCGTCTGGAGGTTGTTCTTCACCCGGTGGTGGATCTCCCGGATGGTGGCGTCCTTGGTGATCAACTCGCGCTCGCGACGCCGCAGTTCCGTCACATCCCGCAGCAGCACGAGGGAGCCGATGCGCGGACCCTTGGGCTTGAGGGGGATCGCGCGGAACTGGATCACCCCGTCGCTGGACTCGATCTCGAACTCGCGCGGCGCCCACCCGCTCGCAACCTTGGCCAGCGCCTCGTCCACCGGGCCGCGGGACGGGGCGAGTTCGGCGGTCGTACGGCCGAGGTGGCAGCCGACGAGGTCGGCGGCGAGGCCGAGGCGGTGGTACGCGGACAGCGCGTTCGGGGAGGCGTACTGGACGATGCCGTCGGCGTCGAGCCTGATCAGCCCGTCACCGACGCGCGGCGAGGCGTCCATGTCGACCTGCTGGTCGGGGAAGGGAAACGCGCCCGCGGCGATCATCTGGGCCAGGTCGGACGCGCTCTGGAGGTAGGTCAGCTCCAGCCGGCTCGGGGTGCGCACGGTCAGCAGATTGGTGTTGCGCGCGATGACACCGAGGACGCGGCCCTCCCTTCGTACGGGGATGGACTCGACCCGTACGGGCACCTCCTCGCGCCACTCGGGGTCGCCCTCGCGGACGATGCGGCCCTCGTCGACGGCCACGTCCAGGAGGGGGCGGCGGCCGCGTGGGACCAGGTGACCGACCATGTCGTCCTGGTACGAGGTGGGGCCCGTGTTGGGGCGCATCTGGGCCACGGAGACATAGCGGGTGCCGTCGTGGGTGGGGACCCAGAGGACGAGGTCGGCGAAGGAGAGGTCGGAGAGAAGCTGCCACTCCGACACCAGCAGATGCAGCCACTCCAGGTCGGAGTCGCTGAGAGCGGTGTGCTGGCGGACGAGTTCGTTCATGGAGGGCACGTGTGCGAGCGTACCTGGCGGTACGGACATGGCCGGAAACGGTGGTTCGACAGCCGGTACGGCCCCCGGAAGCACCCGCGGGCCGCGGCGCCTGAGAGGGACCCTCAACCCTCCCGGCACCGCAGCCCGGAGCAGCATCGGCCGTGGGGTGTGCGGTCCCAGATGGCCGAAGGATGAGGAGCCGGAGCAGTCAGGGCAGAGAGCGCCGGTTCCTCGGTCCGCCTTCCTGTGCGGGGAAGACGGAGGTCTGTTTCGTCGTACGTGTGATCGAAACGGTCGGGACCGCTGATCGATCACATGCCCTACCCGCATTGTTGACTAGACCACTGCGTGTGTCCATGCGTTGGCGGATGTTTGTTGTCGTGCCATTGTCCGAACAACTGCGTCCAACATCTGCCGAGGGCTTACACGCAGAGTAGCGGACACCTGGGGAGCTCAGTGGGCCTCCGTCACTTTTTCCAGGGCGCGGAGGCAGGACGAACCCGGCGGGGCCTGTTCCACCCGGCTCTGCGGGCCGACGAGGCGGTCGGGTCGCCCCCTGTGGACGTCTGGCCCACCCTGGTAGATTGGTCTAAACCACATGGGTTGCATGGCCCTTGTGGGTACCGGTTGAGTCTTCTTTCCAGATCGGCAGGCCCAGCGTGGAAGTTGTCATCGTTCCGGATGCCAAGGCGGGTGGCGAGCTCATAGCCGAGGCGATGGCTCAGTTGCTCCGGCGCAAGCCCGACGCGCTGCTCGGGGTGGCGACGGGGTCGACCCCGCTGCCCGTCTACACGGCGCTGGCGGCGAAGGTGCGGTCCGGTGCCGTGGACGTGTCGCGGGCGCGGATCGCGCAGCTCGACGAGTACGTGGGGCTGCCGGCCGAGCATCCCGAGTCGTACCGCTCGGTGCTGCGGCGGGAAGTGCTGGAGCCGTTGGGGCTCGGCATGGGGGCGTTCATGGGGCCGGACGGGACCGCCGAGGACGTGCCGGCGGCCTGCGCGGCGTACGACAGGGCGCTGGCCGAGGCGGGAGGTGTGGATCTGCAGTTGCTCGGCATCGGCACCGACGGGCACATCGGATTCAACGAGCCGTGCTCCTCGCTCGCCTCGCGGACGCGGATCAAGACGCTGACCGAGCAGACCCGCGTCGACAA
Organism: Streptomyces capitiformicae; assembly: GCF_002214185.1. Classification (NCBI taxonomy): domain Bacteria; kingdom Bacillati; phylum Actinomycetota; class Actinomycetes; order Kitasatosporales; family Streptomycetaceae; genus Streptomyces; species Streptomyces capitiformicae. The sequence continues at coordinate 4,388,465 of NZ_CP022161.1, forward strand.
CGCGCGGTTCTTCGACGGGGACATCGAGCAGGTGCCGCACCACGTCATCACGCAGGGCATCGGGACGATTCTGGAGGCGCGGCACCTGGTGCTGCTCGCGACGGGTGAGGGTAAGGCGGATGCTGTCGCGGCGACCGTGGAGGGGCCGGTGGCGGCGGTGTGTCCGGCGTCGGCGTTGCAGCTTCACGCGCATGTGACGGTGGTGGTGGATGAGGGGGCCGCTTCGAAGTTGAAGCTGGCGGATTACTTCCGGCACACGTATGCCAACAAGCCGGGATGGCAGGGGATTTGAGGGGGCGGTTTCGTCTGCCGGGTCCTGATTTTTGCGGGCTGCGGGCCGTCGTGGGTTGATCGCGCCCCCGCGGCGGAGCCGCATATGTCACAGCCCCGCGCCCCTGAAACGGCGCGACAGGCGCCGTTCCCTTTGAAAGGGGGCGGCGCCTGTCGTGTCGTATGCGTTACTTGCCTGCGATGATCTCCGCCGCTGCTCGGCCGCAGACTCGGGCCGCCCCATGTGTCGCGATGTGGAGGGCGCCTCGGGGGGCGGACTGGGGTACGCCCATTTCGACCACGATGGTGTCGGGGCGGGAGCGGAGGAGTGTGTCGAGGGCGGTGGTCATCCAGGGGTGGCGGTGTTCGTCGCGGACCACGGCGACGATGCGGTGGGGACCGGCGGCCGTCAGGGCGGAGGGGCCCGCGTTGTCGCCCGTGTAGGTGCCGGTCTCGGTGCCGGGGAGGAGGCGGGACAGTTCCGCGCCTACTCCCCACGGGGTCTCGTCGCCCACGGCGATGTTCGCCACGGGGGTGAAGGCGGCGACGTACAGGGGGCGGGTCTCCGGCTCGTACGGCTCGGCGTGGGTGACCGTCAGCGCGCGGCGGGCGGCGATGAGGCCGACGTCCGGGCGGGCCTCGGCGGGGGAGGCGGCCCCCGTCCACTGCGCCAGTGCCCGGACCCGGCTCGCGGCGTCCGCCAGGCGGGCTTCCGGGAGGGCGCCGGAGCGTACGGCCGCGATGAGGGCGTCGCGGAGGCGGCGTACCGTCTCGTCGTCGGCCAGGCCGCCGCCCACGCAGATCGCGTCGGCGCCGGCGGCGAGGGCGAGGACGCTGCCGTGCTCGATGCCGTAGGTGCCGGCGATGGCGCGCATCTCCATGCCGTCGGTGACGATGAGGCCGTCGTAGCCCAGTTCGCCGCGGAGGAGGTCGGTGAGGATGCCGTGCGACAACGTTGCCGGGCGGTCGGGGTCCAGGGCGGGGACGAGGATATGGGCGCTCATCATCGCGCGCGAGCCGGCGGCGATGGCGGCCCGGAACGGGGCCAGGTCGCGGGCCTCCACCAGTGACCGCTCGGCGTCGATGCGGGGCAGGGCGAGGTGGGAGTCGACGGCGGTGTCGCCGTGGCCCGGGAAGTGCTTGGTGCAGGCGGCGACTCCGGCGGCCTGGAGGCCGGTGACGTAGGCCGCCGTGTGGCGGGCGACCAAATCGGGGTCGGCGCCGAAGGAACGGACGCCGATGACGGGGTTGGCGGGGTTGGCGTTGACGTCGGCCGACGGGGCCCAGTTGAAGTTGACGCCGCATTCCGCGAGGCGGCGGCCCAGGGCGTGAGCGACCTCCCTTGTCAGGTCCACGTCGTCGACCGCGCCCAGGGCGTGGTTGCCGGGGAAGGACGAGCCGGTGCGCACCTCGAGGCGGGTGACGTCGCCGCCCTCCTCGTCGATCGCGACCAGGACGTCCTCGTGCTCGGCGCGCAACTGGGCGGTGAGCGCCGACAGTTGTTCGGGGGAGGTGATGTTGCGGCCGAAGAGGCCGACGGAGGCGAGGCCCTCGCCGAGGCGGCGCAGCAGCCAGTCGGGGGCGGTGGTGCCCGTGAAGCCGGGCTGCAGGACCGTCAGCGCGTCCCGCGTGAGAGTGTCCGAGCCAGTGGCGAATGTCGTCATCGGGTGCGCTTATCCCTTCACGGCGCCCGCGGTGAGGCCCGCGGCCATCTTGCGCTGGACGAGGAGGAAGAGGACGACGATCGGCACGGCCATCATGGTGGAGCCGGCCATCATCGGGGCGTATTCGGTGCCGTGTTTGGTGGTGAAGTTGCCGAGCCACACGGTCGCGGTCTGGTTCTGCTGGCTCATCAGCATCAGGGCGTACAGGTACTCGTTCCACGCCTGGATGAAGCCGTAGACCGATGTCGCCACCATGCCCGGCGCGAGCAGCGGGAACACCACGCGGAGGAAGGCGGTGGTGCGCGAGCAGCCGTCGACCATGGCCGCTTCCTCCAGTTCGCGCGGGATGTTGACGATGAAGCCGCGCAGGGTCCACACGGTGAACGGGAGGATGAAGGTCAGGTAGGTGATGATCAGGCCGGTCAGGCGGTCGTACTGGCCCAGGTCGTTCAGGAGCAGGAAGACCGGGATGATCATCGCGACCAGCGGGACCATCTGGACCGCCAGGATGCCGACGATCACCACCTTCCGGCCGCGGAAGGCGAAGCGGGAGATGGCGAGGGCCGCCAGCATGCCGACGGCGATGCCGATCACCACGACCGTGAGGGACACGATGAGGCTGCGGCCGACCGGGCCCCAGAAGTCGGCGATGTCCAGCGCCCGGCTGAAGTTGGCGAAGGTGATCGACGTCGGCAGGAGGCTGGGGTCCGGGTCGATGGCGTCCTTCGCCGGCTTGAACGCCGTGTTCAGCATCCAGTAGACGGGGAAGCCCGCGGTGACGAAGACGAGGAGACCGAGGAGGTTCCAGCCGAGCTTGGACCTCCGGGGACCGGAGACAGTGGCAGTACTCATTCGACCTCTCCGATCTTCAGCATCTGGCGCATGTAGACACCGATCACGCCCAGCAGCAACACCACGGTCAGCAGGGCGATCGCCGAGCCCTGGGCGTAGTCGTTGACCACGAACGCCTTGTCGTACGAGTAGGTGGTGAGCAGTTGGAACTCGGCCTCCGGATGGCCGTTGCGCATCACGAAGACCTGCGGGAAGACACCCATGTCCCAGATGACCGAGAGGGTCGTCAGCATCACGACGATCGGCTTGAGGATGGGGAGGGTGACGTAACGGAAGACGCCCCACGCGCCGGCGCCGTCGAGGCGGGCGGCCTCCTCCAACTCCTTAGGAACCTGGGTGAGTCCGGCGCTGAGGGTGATGACGACGAACGGCACCGCACCCCACACCACCAGCAACGTGATGACGGCGAGGCCCTCGGGGCCGCTGGCGAACCAGTTGTGGCCGATCATGTCGACGCCGGGGAGCTTGCTGAGCAGGGCGTTGAAGATGCCGTAGTCGGAGTCGAAGAGCCACTTGAAGACGGTCGTGGCCACGATGATCGGCATGCCCCAACTCGCCACCAGCGCGATGTTGATGAGCGTCTTCACCCAGCCGGAGACCCGCTGGAGCAGCAGGGCGACCAGCATGCCGACGACCATCGTGAAGAGCACACAGGCGGCGGCGAAGACGACGGTCCGTACGACGACGGCCCAGAACTCACCATCGCCCAGCACCTCGGCGAAGTTGTCGAAGCCGACCGACTCCGCCGGTTTGAAGCCCCACAGCTGGGACTGGCCGAACTCCTGGAAGGAGAGCGTGACCAGCCGAACCAGCGGATAGCCGAGAACGAGGGCGAGGATCAGGAGACAGGGCGCGAGGAGGGCCCAGGGTACGGTGGCGCCGCCGGAGGTCCGCCTTCCGGGCGGTGTGATCGGGGCGGTCGGCGGCGGTGCCTGCCGCGGCAGCGGCACCTTCGTGGGCGTGGTCGTATCTGCGGCACTCATCGCGCGCTCCTATGCAAATGAAGAGGGGCCGGCAGCCCCGGCCCCGTAAGGGGCGCGGGGCGGTGTCGATATGCGGCTACCGCCGCGTGTACGCGACCAGCCACGACGCACCGGCACCGAACCAACAACCCGTCGCGGCACTTTCTTGTGTCACCCACCGGCCGATTCATGACCCGCCGACCGGGCGTGACCATGTCGGCCGAGCCGACCGCAGGTCACTCCGTGTTGATGACCTTGTCGATCGCCGCGTCCGCCTCCTTGGCGGCCTCCTCGACCGACTGCTTCCCCGTGCCGATGGACTGGAGCATGGTCTGCAGGATCTGCGCCTTCTCGACCTGTCCCCACCCGGGTGCCATCGGGACGAACCAGTTGGACTCGGCCGCGGTGGCCGGGACCGCCGTCGCCGGGTCGGACTTGAGCGTGGCGAGGTCGGTCTTGTTGTTGGGCAGGTTGCCCTTCTCCATCAGGCCCTTCTGGCCGGCGGAGCCCGCGAACGCGTTGATCCACTCGGCGGCGACGGTCTGCGCGTCGGACTTCACCGGCACGGCGAGGTCGGAGCCGCCGAGGAAGACGGGGAGGTTCTTGCCGGACGGGCCGGGCATCACGAAGTTCTCGACGTTGCCGGCGAGCTTGCCGGTCTTGTCGTTCTCCTTGGCCGCGGCGGTCGCGCCCTCCCAGGCAGGGGCGAAGATCATGCCGGACTTGCCCTGGCCGTAGACGATGTAACGGTCGGACTCGTCCTTGGTCTTGTCGCCGTGCATGTACGTGTCGACGACGTTCTTGAACTCCTCCAGGCCCTTGACGGACTCCGGCGAGGAGAGGTTGGCCTTCCACTTGCCGCCCGACTCAACCGCGATGGAGCCGCCGGCGTCGTAGACGAAGGACATGGCCGCGTACCAGTCGCGGGTGGGCTGGTACCAGGCGTTGAACTTGTCGCCCTGCTTCTTCTGCACCTTGTCGAGGGCGGCGGTGAGCTCGTCGTACGTCTTGGGGGTGGACTTGACGCCCACCTCGGCGAAGACGTCCTTGCGCCAGTTGGCGACACGGCCGCCGGCGTAGTACGGGACGCCGTACGTCTTGCCCTCGTAGGTGACGGAGGCCTTGAGGCCGTCCAGCCAGGCGCCCGCGTTGTCGAACTTCGCCGGGTCCACGGGGGCGAAGGCACCCTTGACCATGTAGGCGAGCATCTCGGTGTTGCCCATCTCGACGACGTCGGGCGCCTTGTCGGTGGCGAGTACGGCGTCGAGCTTGGCGTTCTTGTCGGGCCAGCCGTAGTACTCGTGCTTGATCTTGATGCCCGGGTGCTTCTTCGTGACCGCTGCGTCGGCGGCCTCGACCAGCTCGGGCCAGTTGTTCTGCGCGTCCACCGTGAGCCAGACGGTCAGCTCCTTGGTGTCCGCACCCGTGTCCGAGCTTCCGCCCTCTCCGCCCCCGCACGCCGCGATGGAGACCATCATGCCCGCGACACAGATCGCGGTTGTCAGCTTGCGCTTCATGCCACCCCTCCTCAGAACACCTGGACCAATGGTGTAGACCAGTAGGCGGAGCTTGGCTCAGACCAATCGGCGTGTCAAGAGCGTGCGAGCCCCTCTCACCAGCCGTTATGCGACCTACATATGCAGGAACCTTTAAGTAAGAAGGCGGCGAAAATCGTGCGGTTGAGTCACACTCGTCAGGTAGACCATTCCATCTTGGTGGACTAGACCAGCCGAAGGTGTGAAGGTATACAGAGAGATCGCGCGACGTGCGAGGATGAGCCATTCACCAGGAGCCGGGAAGGCGGAGCATGACGACCGACGTCAGCAGTGCGGAAAACGAGAACGGGGCGAACGTCCGTACCGCACGCGTGCCCAAGTACTACCGCCTGAAGAAGCACCTGCTCGACATGACCGAGACGCTGCCGCCCGGCACCCCGGTGCCGCCGGAGCGGACGCTGGCCGCCGAGTTCGACACCTCGCGTACGACCGTGCGGCAGGCGTTGCAGGAGCTGGTCGTCGAGGGACGCCTTGAGCGCATCCAGGGCAAGGGCACGTTCGTCGCCAAGCCGAAGGTCTCCCAGGCACTGCAACTCACCTCCTACACCGAGGACATGCGCGCCCAGGGCCTCGAACCGACCTCGCAGCTGCTGGACATCGGCTACATCACCGCCGACGACACCCTCGCCGGGCTGCTCGACATCACCGCGGGCGGACGGGTGCTGCGGATCGAGCGCCTCCGTATGGCGAACGGCGAGCCGATGGCCATAGAGACGACCCACCTCTCCGCCAAGCGCTTCCCGGCCCTGCGCAGGTCGCTCGTCAAGTACACCTCCCTCTACACCGCGCTCGCCGAGGTCTACGACGTCCACCTCGCCGAGGCCGAGGAGACCATCGAGACCTCCCTGGCCACCCCGCGCGAGGCCGGCCTCCTCGGCACGGACGTGGGCCTGCCGATGCTGATGCTCTCCCGCCACTCCCTGGACAAGGAGGGCCAGCCGGTGGAATGGGTGCGGTCGGTCTACCGCGGTGACCGGTACAAGTTCGTGGCGCGGCTCAAGCGGCCGCAGGACTGAGCCACTTGAGGTTCCCCCGGGGCGCGTCACAGGTGGTGCACGCGGTGTAGCGCAACCGCCGCTCCTGCTCTACGGTCCTTGCGTCGCTGCATGGACACGGGAGGCCCCGCTGTGCGTACCGCGAACGTCAGAACCATCGTCATCTGGACCCTCGTCGCCCTCGTCGCGGCGGCTGGTTGGTCCGTGCTCGCGCTGGCCAGGGGCGAGAACGTGTCGGCGGCCTGGATGGTCGCGGCCGCGCTCGGCTCGTACGCGATCGCCTACCGCTTCTACGCCAGGTTCATCGCGTACAAGGTCCTCAAGGTCGACAAGACCCGGGCCACTCCGGCGGAGCGCCTCAACAACGGCATCGACTTCCATCCGACCGACCGCCGGGTGCTGCTCGGCCACCACTTCGCGGCGATCGCGGGCGCGGGCCCGCTCGTCGGCCCCGTACTGGCCGCGCAGATGGGCTATCTGCCGGGCACGATCTGGATCATCGCGGGGGTCGTCTTCGCGGGCGCGGTCCAGGACATGGTGGTGCTGTTCTTCTCCACGAGGAGGGACGGCCGGTCGCTCGGCCAGATGGCCCGGGAGGAGATCGGCCCGTTCGGCGGGGCCGCCGCGCTGGTCGCCGCCTTCGCCATCATGATCATCCTGCTGGGTGTGCTGGCGCTGGTCATCGTCAACGCCCTCGCGCAGTCGCCGTGGGGCACCTTCTCGATCGCGATGACCGTCCCGATCGCCCTGCTGATGGGCTTCTACCTGCGTGTGCTGCGGCCGGGGCGGGTCGCCGAGGTGTCGCTGATCGGTGTCGGTCTGCTGCTGCTCGCGCTGGTCGCGGGCCGCTGGGTCGCGGAGTCGTCGTGGGCGGACACCTTCACGCTCGCGCCCTCGACCCTGGTGATCTGGCTGGTGGCGTACGGCTTCATCGCCTCGATCCTGCCAGTGTGGATGCTGCTCGCGCCCCGCGACTATCTGTCGACCTTCATGAAGATCGGCACGATCGTGCTGCTCGCGCTGGGCGTGGTGTTCGCTCTGCCGACGCTGAAGATGGACGCGGTGACCGGCTTCGCTTCGCGGGGCGACGGGCCGGTCTTCGCGGGCTCGCTCTTCCCGTTCGTCTTCATCACCATCGCCTGCGGGGCGCTGTCCGGATTCCACTCCCTCATCTCCTCCGGTACGACGCCGAAGATGATCCAGAAGGAGACGCAGGTCCGGATGATCGGCTACGGCTCCATGCTGATGGAGTCGTCCGTGGCCGTGATGGCGCTGATCGCGGCCTCGATCATCGACCCGGGCCTGTACTTCGCGATGAACGCGCCCGCCGGGGTCATCGGCGACACCGTGCAGAACGCCTCGCAGGTGGTGGGCAGTTGGGGCTACTCGATCTCGCCGGGGGAGTTGGCGGCCGCCGCGCAGAACGTCGAGGAGGCGTCCCTGCTCTCCCGGACCGGCGGCGCGCCCACGCTCGCCGTCGGGGTCTCGGAGATCTTCTCGCAGGTCACGGGCGACGGGCTGCGCGCCTTCTGGTATCACTTCGCGATCATGTTCGAGGCGTTGTTCATCCTGACCGCGCTCGACGCCGGCACCCGCGTGGGCCGGTTCATGCTCCAGGACACCCTCGGCAACCTCTACCGCCCCTTCAAGGACGTCAGTTGGAAGCCCGGCCTGGTCATCACCAGCGCGATCGTGTGCGGGCTGTGGGGGTACTTCCTGTGGGTGGGCGTCCACGAACCACTGGGCGGCATCAACCAACTCTTCCCGATCTTCGGCATCTCGAACCAGCTGCTCGCGGCGGTCGCGCTGGCCGTCTGTACGACGCTGCTGGTGAAGTCGGGGCGGCTCAAGTGGGCCTGGATCACGGGTGTTCCGCTGGCCTGGGACGCGACGGTCACCCTGACCGCCAGCTACCAGAAGGTGTTCTCCAGCGACCCCCGGGTCGGCTTCTTCGAGCAGCGCGGCGTCTATCAGGCCGGCATCGACCGGGGCGAGGTCATCGCCCCCGCCAAGAGCATGGACGACATGCACACCATCGTCACCAACTCCACGGTCGACGGCGTGCTGTCGGCGGTCCTGGCCCTGCTGATCGTCGTGGTGATCGCGGACGCCGTCCGGGTCTGCGTCCGGCACGTACGCCGCCCGGCGCTGTCCACGCTGAGCGAGGCCAAGTACGTCGAGTCGAAGATCGTCGCCCCGGCGGGGCTGATCCCGACCAAGGAGGAGAAGGAGGACGAGCGCCGTGCGGTCGCTTCGGCGGGTGGTTAGGGGTGTGCGCTGGTACGTACGGGAACTGACCGACGAGTCGGCGTACGACCGCTACGTGGAGCACATGCGTACGCACGACCCGGACGCGGCGGTGCCGTCCCGGCGGGAGTTCGAGCGGATGCGGACGGACCGTCAGGAGGCGGATCCCCGGGAGGGGTTCCGCTGCTGCTGAACACACCACCTCCGCGAACACACAACCTTCGCATCCGTTATCCGGACAGGGGGTTCCATACGGCGAACCCCGTCCCTTACATTTCCTGCGCGTTCATGCGGGTGATCAGCGGTGATCAGCCTGATCAGTGAGGGGACGGAACCCGGACATGTCAGAAGCGCCTGAAGTGAGACCACCAGGGCCACCGGTGGTGACACCTGTCAGGGTGGTCATCGCCCTGTGCCTGTTCGCACCGTTCGTGGCGATGCTCTGGGTCGGTTCCTACGCCAAGACGGACCCAGCGCTCATGGGCATCCCGTTCTTCTACTGGTACCAGATGGCCTGGGTGCTCATCTCCACGGCCCTCACGGCCGTCGCGTACGTGCTGTGGCAGCGTGACCAGCGCGCCCGCAAGTCCCAGCGGTCCACGGACGGGGGTGTCGCGAAGTGAAGGACGGCGTGAACGGCGTGGCACTCGCCGTCTTCATCTTCTTCTTCCTGGCCGTCACGGTCATGGGCTTCATGGCCGCGCGCTGGCGCAAGGCCGAGAACGAGAACAGCCTCGACGAATGGGGCCTGGGCGGCCGGTCGTTCGGCACCTGGATCACCTGGTTCCTGCTCGGCGGCGACCTCTACACGGCGTACACCTTCGTCGCCGTACCGGCGGCGATCTACGCGGCGGGCGCGGCCGGCTTCTTCGCCGTGCCCTACACGATTCTGATCTACCCGCTGATCTTCACCTTCCTGCCCCGTCTGTGGTCGGTCTCGCACAAGCACGGCTATGTGACGACATCCGACTTCGTACGCGGCCGCTTCGGCTCGAAGGGTCTTTCGCTGGCGGTGGCGGTGACCGGCATCCTCGCGACGATGCCGTACATCGCCCTCCAACTCGTCGGCATCCAGGCCGTACTGGACGTCATGGGCGTCGGCGGCGGCGAGAACACCAACTGGTTCATCAAGGACCTGCCGCTGCTGATCGCGTTCGGTGTGCTGGCCGCATACACCTACTCGTCGGGCCTGCGCGCCCCGGCGCTGATCGCGTTCGTCAAGGACACCCTGATCTACATCGTCATCGCGGTGGCGATCATCTACATCCCGATCAAGCTGGGCGGCTTCGACGACATCTTCGCCAAGGCGGGCGAGGCGTACACCCAGACCAACCCGGCGACGGGTGCGCCGCGCGGTGCGCTGGTGCCGGGCGACGCGAACCAGTGGACGTACGCGACCCTGGCCCTCGGTTCGGCACTCGCGCTCTTCATGTACCCGCACTCGATCACGGCGACGCTGTCGTCGAAGAGCCGCGAGGTGATCCGCCGCAACACCACGATCCTGCCGTTGTACTCGCTGATGCTGGGGCTGCTGGCCCTGCTGGGCTTCATGGCGATCGCCGCCGGGATCAAGGTGCAGAACGGCCAGCTGGCGATCCCGCAACTGTTCGAGACGATGTTCCCCGACTGGTTCGCGGGCGTCGCCTTCGCCGCCATCGGCATCGGTGCGCTGGTCCCCGCGGCGATCATGTCCATCGCGGCGGCGAACCTCTTCACCCGCAACATCTACAAGGACTTCATCAAGCCGAACGCCACGCCGGAGCAGGAGACCAAGGTCTCCAAGCTGGTGTCGCTGCTGGTGAAGGTGGGCGCCCTGGCCTTCGTCCTGACGATGGACAAGACGGTCGCCATCAACTTCCAGCTTCTGGGCGGCATCTGGATCCTCCAGACCTTCCCGGCGCTGGTGGGCGGCCTCTTCACCCGCTGGTTCCACCGCTGGGCCCTGCTCGCGGGCTGGGCGGTCGGCATGCTCTACGGCACGATGGCCGCGTACGGCGTCGCCTCGCCGACCCAGAAGCACTTCGGCGGCTCCTCCGCGGAGATCCCCGGCATCGGCGAGATCGGCTACATCGGTCTGACGGCCTTCGTCCTGAACGTGGTGGTGACGGTTGTCCTGACGTTCGTGCTGCGGGCGGCCAAGGCCCCCGACGGCATCGACGAGACCAAGCCGGAGGACTACACGGCGGACGCGGGCGACGCGGGCGTCCAGGTCGAACTGCCACCGGCGACGGCGGGCGCGAGCCACTAGCCACCGGCTCGGGCTTGTCGCGTTGGTTCCCCGCGCCCCTGAAGGGGCGCGGGGAACTGTGCCACAAGCCCCCACCCACCCGCACCCGCCCCATAAACGGCACCCCCCCGAGCTCTACCGCGGGGGTGGGTGAAGGGCTCAGCCCCTGGGGATGGGACGGACAGGGGCGGCGGGGGCGAATCCATCCGGTTACCCTGAGTGGGTGAACGCTCCGGCTCCGATCGTCCTCGACAGCGACCCCGGCATCGACGACGCCGTAGCCCTGCAGTACCTGCTCGGTACCGGGCTGTGGGACCTCAAGGCGTACACATCCGTCGGCGGCAATCTCCCCGCCGAGGGGACCTATCGCAACGCCCGGTCCCTCTCCCGCGCCCTGCGCATCGACGCCGACGTCCCCGTACACAGAGGAGCGGGCCGGCCCCTGTCCCGGCTCCCGTACCGGGAGGCCTCCGCCTTCCACGGCCCGGCGGGCCTCGGCAACGAGGACCTGCCCGACTCGACCGCCGCCCACCCGACGGAGTCGTCCGCGCGGGCATTGCTCCGGCTCTCACGGGAGTACGAGGGCGAGCTGACCGTCTGCGCCACGGGCCCGCTCACGAACGTGGCCATCGCGGTCCTGGAGGACCCGGGATTCGCCCACCGCGTCAAGAAGTTCGTGTTCATGGGCGGCGCCGCGCAGGTACCGGGCAACATCACCCCGGTCGCCGAGTTCAACATCTGGGCCGACCCGGACGCCGCCGAGGTGGTGCTCTCCTCCGGCATCCCGTTCACCATGGTCGACCTGGACGCCTCGCACCGCTGGCTGTTCCGCCCCGCGGACCTCGCGGCACTGGAGGCCGCGGGCCCCGGCACGGCACTCGCGGCCCGGCTGATGCGGACGTACATGAACGCCTACACCCGCCACGGCGGCGACGGCACCTGCCCACTGCACGACCCGCTGGCGGTGGGCGTCTGCGGCGACGAGTCGTTCGTGACGGCCGCCGACGGAGCCGTCGTCGTGGAGTGCGGAAGCGAACTGACGCGCGGCCAGACCGTGTTCGTCCCCGCCGACGCCCGACGGATCTACTACTCGGAGTCCCCCGCCCTGACCACCCGCCTCCGCACCACCGGCCGCGTCGCCCTGGGCCCGGGCCCCCGCGACTTCACCAAGGACTTCGTGACGACGCTGCCGCGCCGGCCTGCCACCACAACCCGATAGCAACCGCTACAGCCGCTGGGGCGCGCACCACGTTCCGATCATCCGACAATCACCCCGTGCCTGTGGACACTCCCCGACCCTCGCCGTGCCGCCTGATGCACACTGCGACGCATGGACATCACGATCAGGCAGGCGACCCCCGACGAGTACGCCGTTCTCGGCGAGATCACCGCCCAGGCCTACCTCGGCGACGGACTGCTGGACTTCGGGAAGAGCGACCAGTACCTCGGTGAGCTGCGCGACGTGGCCAAGCGGGCCGCCGCGACTGAGGTGCTCGTCGCGGTCGAGGCCGGGCGGGTGCTCGGCGGAGTGACCTTCGTCCCGGCCGGTGGCCCCATGGCCGACATCGCCCGTACCGGAGAGGCCGAGATACGGATGCTCGCGGTCGCTCCGGAGGCCCGCGGGCGGGGCACCGGCGAGGCTCTCGTACGCGCCTGCGTCGAGCGCGCCCGCGCCGTCGACGGCTGTGTGCGCGTCGTCCTGTCGACCCAGCGGACCATGCACGCCGCCCATCGCATCTACGAACGTCTGGGCTTCGTCCGCACACCCGAGCGGGACTGGAACCCCCTCCCTGACCTGACCGACCTCACCCTGATCACCTACGAGTTGACCCTCTGACACGCTCCGAAGCCGAACGCCACACAACATCTGGGGGTGACACCGCGACCCGGCACTAGATGTATGCTCATGCTCGCTGTCGCCGCAGGGGAATCCGGTGCGAATCCGGAACTGTCCCGCAACGGTGTACTTGCGCGTGTTTGCGCGCGAGCCGAGTCCGAGCACCTGCCGACAGTGCGCCCGGCCGTCCGGTTCGGGTGCCCTGACGTCCGGGCCTCGTGGAGTGGGCCGGTGGACGCGACGCCCCCGTGCGCTCGTGTGCTGCTGCCTGCCCTCCCGCAGGGCCCCCTGCCGAGCGAGGGAGAGCCCCACGTGACCATCGCGCCAGCCGATCCGGCTTCAGCCGCCCTGGTTCCCGCCGTCGCGGCGACGGAGACCGACGATCCCGGTACCGCGTTGCTGCGGACCCTGACCGAGCTGACCGCCGACCTCCCCGACGCCGACCCGGGCCGGGTCGCCGCCGCCGCGCTGCGCGGCCGGTCCGCTCGGGGGGCCTTCGACGAGGTCACCGCAGAGCTGCGCGAGCTGGCCACGGAGGCGGCCGCAGGCCTCATCTCCGAGGACCCCGCCTACTCGAAGCTGGCCGCCCGCCTGCTGGCGATCGGTATTCGGGCCGAGGCCGCCTCCCAGGGCGTCACCACGTTCACGGAGTCCATCGCCGTGGGCCACCGGGAGGGCCTCGTCGCCGACCGTACGGCGGAGTTCGCGCGGGTCCACGCCGCGCGCCTCGACGCCCTCGTCGACCCGGCCGCCGACGACCGCTTCGGCTACTTCGGCCTGCGCACCCTCCACAGCCGCTACCTCCTCCGGCACCCGATCACCCGCAAGGTCGTCGAGACGCCCCAGCACTTCATGCTGCGTGTCGCCTCCGGCCTCGCCGAGGACGACAGCCCCCGCTCCGTCGACGAAGTCGCCGCGCTCTACGGGCTCATGAGCCGCCTCGACTACCTCCCCTCCTCCCCCACGCTCTTCAACTCCGGCACCCGGCACCCCCAGATGTCGTCCTGCTACCTCCTCGACTCCCCCCTGGACGAGCTGGACTCCATCTACGACCGCTACCTCCAGGTGGCCCGCCTCTCGAAGCACGCCGGCGGCATCGGGCTGTCGTACTCCCGTATCCGCTCCCGGGGTTCGCTGATCCGGGGCACGAACGGGCACTCCAACGGCATCGTCCCGTTCCTGAAGACGCTCGACGCCTCGGTCGCCGCCGTGAACCAGGGCGGTCGGCGCAAGGGCGCAGCCGCGGTCTATCTGGAAACCTGGCACTCCGACATCGAGGAGTTCCTGGAGCTGCGCGACAACACGGGCGAGGACGCCCGGCGGACGCACAACCTGAACCTGGCGCACTGGATCCCGGACGAGTTCATGCGCCGGGTGAACGCCGACGAGCAGTGGTCGCTGTTCTCCCCGTCCGACGTGCCCGAACTGGTCGACCTGTGGGGCGAGGAGTTCGACGACGCGTACCGCGAGGCGGAGGCGAAGGGGCTGGCGAAGAAGACCATCCCGGCCCGCGACCTGTACGGCCGCATGATGCGCACGCTCGCGCAGACCGGCAACGGCTGGATGACCTTCAAGGACGCCGCGAACCGCACCTCCAACCAGACGGCCCTGGGCGGTGTGATCCACTCCTCCAACCTCTGCACGGAGATCCTGGAGGTCACGGACGACGGGGAGACGGCGGTCTGCAACCTGGGGTCGATCAACCTCGGCGCCTTCGTGAACGGCGGGGACATCGACTGGGAGCGCCTGGACGAGACGGTCCGCACGGCCGTCACCTTCCTCGACCGCGTCATCGACATCAACTTCTACCCCACCGAGCAGGCGTCCCGGTCCAACGCCAAGTGGCGTCCCGTCGGCCTCGGTTGCATGGGCCTGCAGGACGTCTTCTTCAAGCTGCGGCTGCCCTTCGACTCCGCCGAGGCGAAGGCCCTGTCCACCCGGATCGCGGAGCGCATCATGCTCGCCGCGTACGAGACGTCCGTCGATCTCGCCATGGGCCGCGGCTACCACCCGACGTTCGAGCGCACCCGTGCAGCCCAGGGCTGGCTGCAGCCGGACCACTACGACGTCGAGCTGACCTGGCCAGAGCGCTGGGAAGCGCTCCGCGACGAAATGGCGATCGGCGGCCTGCGCAACTCCCTGCTCATCGCCATCGCGCCGACTGCCACCATCGCCTCGATCGCGGGCGTGTACGAGTGCATCGAGCCGCAGGTGTCCAACCTGTTCAAGCGAGAGACGCTGTCCGGCGAGTTCCTCCAGGTCAATCCCTATCTGGTGCAGGACCTGAAGGACCTCGGTGTCTGGGACGCCCGCACCCGTGAGGCGCTGCGCGACGCGAACGGTTCGGTGCAGGACTTCGCGTGGATCCCCGAGGAGGTACGGGCGCTGTACCGCACGGCCTGGGAGATCCCGCAGCGCGCCCTGATCGACATGGCCGCCGCCCGCACCCCGTTCCTGGACCAGGCCCAGTCCCTGAACCTCTTCATGGAGACGCCGACCATCGGCAAGCTCTCCTCGATGTACGCGTACGCCTGGAAGTCGGGGCTGAAGACGACGTACTACCTGCGTTCGCGCCCGGCGACCCGCATCGCCCGCGCGGCCCAGGCCACTGTCCCCGTGCAGCAGACCGCAGACCCCGAAGCGGTCGCCTGCTCCCTTGAGAACCCCGAGTCCTGCGAGGCCTGCCAATGATGTCCAGCACCCAGAATCTCCTCGACCCCGGCTTCGAGCTGACTCTCCGCCCGATGCGCTACCCGGACTTCTACGAGCGCTACCGGGACGCGATCAAGAACACCTGGACCGTCGAGGAGGTCGACCTCCACTCGGACGTCACCGACCTGGCGAAGCTCAGCCCCGCCGAGCAGCACCTGATCGGCCGACTGGTGGCGTTCTTCGCGACGGGCGACTCGATCGTCGCGAACAACCTGGTCCTGACGCTGTACAAGCACATCAACTCCCCCGAGGCGCGGCTCTACTTGAGCCGTCAGCTCTTCGAGGAGGCCGTCCACGTCCAGTTCTATCTGACGCTGCTGGACACCTACCTCCCCGACCCGGAGGACCGTACGGCAGCCTTCGCCGCCGTCGAGAACATCCCCTCCATCCGGGAGAAGGCCGAGTTCTGCTTCACATGGATGGACTCGGTGGAGAAGCTGGACCGGCTGGAGTCCAAGGCCGACCGGCGTCGCTTCCTGCTCAATCTGATCTGCTTCGCCGCGTGCATCGAGGGCCTGTTCTTCTACGGCGCCTTCGCGTACGTCTACTGGTTCCGCAGCCGGGGCCTGCTGCACGGTCTGGCCACCGGCACCAACTGGGTGTTCCGCGACGAGACGATGCACATGAGCTTCGCCTTCGACGTGGTCGACACCGTCCGCAAGGAGGAGCCGGACCTCTTCGACGACGAGCTTCAGCAGCAGGTGACGGACATGCTGCGGGAGGCAGTCGAGGCCGAGCTGCAGTTCGCGCGCGACCTGTGCGGTGACGGCCTCCCGGGCATGAACACCGACTCGATGCGGCAGTACCTGGAGTGTGTCGCCGATCAGCGTCTGACGCGCCTCGGCTTCGCTCCGGTGTACGGCTCCGAGAACCCCTTCTCCTTCATGGAGCTGCAGGGCGTTCAGGAGTTGACCAACTTCTTCGAGCGGCGTCCGTCGGCGTACCAGGTGGCGGTGGAGGGCACCGTCGACCTGGACGAGGACTTCTGAGCCGACCGAGTCGTGGCCGCGGCGGAGTTCGCCGCCTCCTTGCGGGCCTCCTGGGCCTCCCTGATCTGACGGTCGATGCGCCGGTCGTGCACGATCCCGATCACTGACGGGAGGACCAGGAGGACGAACATGCCGAGAACGACGAGCATGGCGATCAGTGCTTCTGTCTGTGCGGTAGTCATGACACCACTGTCGATCCGGACACCCCTGACAGAAAGTGGCAGGACTGCCGTAGACCCTCGATTTACTGCCACTGCCGAGGCACACTTGGCGGCATGCTGAAGAACGTCGCCGCCGTCCTCCTCGACGGCGTGCACCCCTTCGAACTCGGCGTCGTCTGCGAGGTGTTCGGCCTCGACCGGAGCGACGAGGGCCTGCCGGTGTACGACTTCGCCGTGGTCTCGGCGGAGGGTCGGGCGCTGAGCACCCACGTCCCCGGCTTCACGGTGTCGACCCCGTACGGCCTCGAGCGCCTGGAGGAGGCGGACCTGATCGCCGTACCGGCCTCGGACAGGCACGTCACCCGTGACTGTCCACCCGAGTTGCTCGACGCCCTGCGCCGGGCCGTCGACCGAGGCGCCCGGGTGCTCAGCGTCTGCTCCGGAGTCTTCGTGCTGGGCGCGGCCGGGCTGCTCGACGGGCGGCACTGCGCCGCTCACTGGCGGCACGCCGAGATACTGGCCCGGCGTTTTCCGCGGGCGATCGTCGAACCGGACGTGCTGTACGTGGACGCCGACCCGGTGATCACCTCGGCGGGTACCGCGGCCGGTATCGACGCCTGTCTCCACATCGTCCGCAGGGAACAGGGCCCGGAGGTCGCCAACAAGATCGCGCGGCGCATGGTCGTACCACCGCACCGCGACGGCGGTCAGGCCCAGTACATCGAGCGGCCGCTGCCCCGCTCGCAGTGCGACACGGTCGGCGAGGTGCTGGCCTGGATGGAGCGCCACCTCGACGAGGAGGTCACCGTCGAGCAGCTCGCCGCCCGCGCCCATATGTCCCCGCGTACGTTCGCCCGCCGCTTCCAGCAGGAAACCGGGACCACCCCGTACCGCTGGATCCTGCGCCAACGGGTGCTGCTGGCCCAGCGGTTGCTGGAGGCGACGGACGAGACGATGGACACGATCGCCTGGCGCACCGGCTTCGGCACGGCGGCCGCCCTGCGCCATCAGTTCGTACGGTCACTGGGCACGACCCCCCAGGCCTACCGCAGGACGTTCCGGGGCCCGGAGGCCGCCTGAGCCGGGCCTGAGGACACGCGCCCCCGGTGTGGCCTCAGTCGTTCGCGACGACGGGGTACCGGGGCTCGTTCTCGGCCATCTGCCGCAGCGCGTCCTTGCGGTCGCGCTTGGACAGCCGGTCGATGTACAGGTAGCCGTACAGATGGTCGGTCTCGTGCTGCAGGCAGCGCGCGAAGTAACCGGTGCCGCGCACCTTGATCGGGTTGCCCTTCTCGTCCTGCCCGGTGACCTCGGCGTAGTCGGGGCGGGCGAGCGGCATGTACGCGGTCGGCACGGACAGGCATCCCTCGTTGCTGTCGTCCAACCGGCGCGTCTCGGCGGGCAGTTCGACCAGCTTGGGGTTGCAGACCACGCCGACGTGCCGGTTGCCCTCGTCGTCCGGGCAGTCGTACACGAACACCTTCAGATCGACGCCGATCTGGTTCGCGGCCAGGCCCACGCCCTCGGCGGTGCGCTGACTGGCGAACATGTCGTCCACCAGCTTCGCCAGCTCGTCGTCGAACTCGGTGACGTCCTTGCACTCCTTGTGCAGCACCGGGTTCCCGACGACCGTGATCGGCCGCGAGGTACCCCGCTCGCGGTACGCCTGCTCGCGCTCCTCGCAGTCCTCCGTGTCGACGACGAACCCCTCGTCATCGACGGGGAGCACGCCCACGTGCTGCTGATCGGTGTCCTGCTGAGCCATGACAGACGTACGCCTTCCTGAAAAAACCGGGGGTGAGTTGCTGATACAGGGTACGGGGATCCCGGGCCCCCGTAGGGGGCGCGGGTCTGTGTCAATGTGCGGCTCCGCCGCGTGGGCGCGACCAGCCCCCACCGGTCCGCAGTCGAACAACGACCTAACAAACCTCTTCCAAATCCCGCCAATCCCTGGAATCCGGGCTGTCGGCAACCCACCCGTCCAGCAACCCCCGAACCAGCGAAGCCGGCGCAGCCACCCCGCACTCCCGCTCCGGCGCCCACAACTGCCCGTCCGTGACATGCCCCAGCGGCCCGGGATGCCCCGGCTCACTGTGGTCATGCGGGTCCAGATGGTCCCCGTCGCCCTCATCGGACGGCATCCGGGACTCCGAGCACAGCCGGCACAACAGCCGCACCGACGACGACCAGTCCTCCGCCGCGAACCCGGCGTCGGCCGCGAGCCGCTCCAGCGCGTCCCGGTCCGCCTCGGTCGCCGCCTCCAGCAGCACCACCCAGGTCGGCACCGGCGACGGCGCCCACAGCTCGATCTCGTCGAACACCGGATACGCGTGCCCAGCGGCCGTGGTCCGCTCCCCGTGCGGAACCCCGTCGTGCAGGACGACCTCGCCCCAGCGCCGCCCGGAGGACGGCAGCGGAATGGAGAGCACCTCGATACGGGCGGGGTCGAGCCGCCGCCCCCACACGACCTCGGCCTCACCCTCCGGCGACAGCCGTACGGCGGCGCTGCCCAGGTCCATGCCGACGGGCTCGCCGGAGGCGCTCGCGGCCCCGGGCACCCGCAGCCCGTACGCCTGCCAGGCGCGGCGGGCCAGCGGCCAGTCCTGCAGGGCTGTGGCGGCGATGCCCACGTTCCACCAGTCCGGCGCCCCCGTCTCGCGGTCGAGAAGTGCGACGGCCCGGAGGCCGGCCGCTCTGGCCTGCTCCCAGTCGTGCCGGAACTTGTGCAGCAGGGCGAGGTTGAACCAGGACTCGGACAGCCACGGCTCCAGATCCGCGGCACGTGTCAGCAGCGCGCCCGCGTCCTCGTACCGTCCGTCGCCGATCAGCGTGAACGCACGATCGGTGGCCTGCCGCCAGGAGGCGGAGGGCCGATGCCGTCCCTTGCCGAAGATCCTCACGATTCCCGCCTGCCAGTTACGGTTCCCGCCTGCCAGTTCCATTGGAGTGAGCCGGCCGTCGCCCCCCGGTACACCCTCTCCCTCGCATCCAACCACGGACGGAAGGAGAGTCGCTCATTACCCATGGGTTACCCACCCTCGACCCGGTCAGACCGCCCCACCCGTCGCCCACCACCCCTTGCCCAACCTCCCCGGGACCTCGCGCCGGAGGCCCTCCGGGAACCCTTGCCAGAGGCGCCCCGGCGCTAAACGCCCGAGACGCCCCGAGCTGCTCAGAGCTAGAGCTGGGCGCCCTGGGGTCCCGTCGCACTGCCCCGCTGCCGCATCAGCACCCTGGCCAGCGTTTCGACCACCTCCGGCTGATAGTCGCGGGCCGTTGCGAGCCGCAGTTCCTCCAGCGCCCTGAGCGGACCTCCGGGCCCCGCTGCCCGTGCCTTCTCCTCGTACGCGTTCACCGTCCGTATGATCCGGGCGCCGATCGGCTGGTCACGGTACGGGGCCGCCTGCCGTTCCACCACCACCGCGACCTCGTTGTCCACTCCGGTCTGCCGTACGACGGCGCCGCCCAGCAGCGCGATCCGGCGCTGTTCGGCCGCCGGCAGCCCGGTGGTGGCCCCGGCCGGCACGGGGTCGACGAGGCTCAGCTGCCCGATGTCGTGCATCAGTGCCGCGTACTCGAGCACGGTCAGCTGCGGCTCGCTGAGCCCCAGCTCCCGCCCCACCTCCCGGCTGAGCGCGGCCACGCGTCGGGCGTGCCCGGGCGGGGTGTACCCGGCGATCTCGGTGGCCCGGGCGAGCGAGGCGATGGTCTGCCGATATGTGGCCCGCACGGCCGCGTACCGCCGGAACGACAGCTGGGTCAGCAGCAGGGGAAGCGAGAAGACCGCCAACGCCCACAGGCCGACGACGCCGACCGCGAGGGCCATGACGACCCCGGTCGCGCACACCACGGACCCGATCCCGAGCAGCGCCCGCAGCTCGTCCCGCAGCAGCGGCCCGAACGGCCACCGCGTCCGCGCGTGCGCCATGGCCGCCGCCAGCAGGGCGTCGCACAGCACGGTCAGCACGAGCAGCGTGAGGAGCAACAGCACATGCGCGGCCCCGCTCCACTCCAACAGCCTGCCGCGGTGGTACAGCGGCTGGAAGCAGACGGCGGCGAAGGCGACGGTGAGCACCCGCCGGGTGAGGTGATCGACGGTCGCCCCGCACCCCCGGACAACATGCGGCACACACCCGAGCAGCGCGGCCACGGCGACGACCGCGACGACCTGGAGCACCCCGTGCTGCGACACCTGCCCCCCGCTCTGCCCCAGCAAGGCGTACGACAGCGCCCCGGCAATCCCGAGCGGCGCCGTCTCCCGCGCCTCCGCCCCGCTCCACCGCGACAGCTCGCCCACGACCACGAGCACACCGAAGGCGAGAGCGACACCGGGCTCGGCGAGACCGTGCCGGAGGGTGTGGGCCAGGGCGAGGAGGGTGAGGAGCACGGCGACGGAACGAAGGGCGACGAGAAAGCTCACGGGACCCGCCTCCCAGCGGCGTCCGCCTTCCTCCCATCCCCTTGCTCCGGTTCCACCCGCCCCGAGCCCGCCCGCCCCGCGTCCGCCTGTTCTACTGCCCTGTCGGCCCCGGACGACCGAGGTGGCGACACGTTTCCGCAGGGGTCGGCCGCGGCGGGGTCGGCCAGGGAGGGTTCGGCGGTCACCGTCGGATGCCAGCCGTACCGCCCGAGGGCCCGCCCCAGCGCCCCCACCATCACGGGGTCGAACTGGGCGCCCGCACACCGCTCCAACTCGGCGAGCGCGGCGGCGACCGGCCGGGCGCGCCGGTAGGACCGCGTCGAGGTCATCGCGTCGAAGGCGTCGGCCACCGCCACCACCCTCGCGAACTCCGGAATCTGGCTGCCCACCAGCCCGCACGGATAGCCGCTCCCGTCCAGCCGCTCATGGTGATGCAGCACCGCCGCCCGGGCCTCGCCGAGGAAGGAGATGCCGCGCACCATCTCGTGGCCGTACTCGGGATGCAGTTCGATGACCCGGCGCTCCTCCGGGGTGAGCGGCCCGTCCTTGCGGAGCAGCCGCGTGGGCACCCCCAGTTTCCCGACGTCGTGCAGGATCCCGGCGAAACGGAGCACCTCGGTCCGCTCGTCGTCCATGCCCAGTTCCCGCGCGATCATCATGGACGCCTGCCCGACCCGCTCGCTGTGGCCGCGGGTGTACCCGTCCTTGATGTCGACGGCCTGGACGAGCGCGCGAATGGTCGCCTGGTGCGCTGCCCGCTCCCGGTGGTACTGCGCGAACACCCAGCAGGACACGTACATCGGCAACAGGACGAGCAGCGCGGCGACGGGCCCGTACGGGCTGCGCCAGAGCACCGCCATCATCAGTCCGGCGAGCCCATGCACCGCGACGGGCGCCAGCGACCGCGGGAGGAGCCCCCGCCACGCGCCACGCCACGGCACCCGTTCGGCGAGCGCCAGGATCCCGCCGTCGAGCACGGTCAGCACCGCGCAGAACGCCAGCACGGCGGCCCCGGCCGGCAGCAACGCGTTCGGGAAGTCGGGGTCGACGACCGTGTCCCGGCCGCCCAACGCCCGGTGCACCCGGGAGGCGGCCCACACGGCGAGCACGAGCTGGGCCGCCCGCCACACGCGACGCAACCACCGCGGCCGCTGCTCGACCCGAGCGATCAACGCCCCCGGCACCGCCACGAGCGCGGCGACGGGCGGTGGCAGCAGAAACGCCCCGGCGAGCAGCACCGGGAAGAAGGACCCCATGCCCCTGGGCGCCCGGTGCCCCACGATCCGGCACCGGGTGATCTGCTCGCACCCGGCGTAGAGCACGGCGAGCAGGACCACCGCCCACCACGGAACACGGACCCCGGGCAACGGCGCGAGACACCCGAGGGCACCGACGGCGACACAAGCGACGTATACCCGCGCCCCCACCGGAACCGACCTCATGACACCTCTCCCGACATCCCTCCCGAGACACCCCTCCCGAGTCCAGGCTCCGGAGCCTAGGACGGGCGAGGTCGGGCAGAGACGGCTACGGCCGAATCGGTGGCGCCACGATGGCTGGATTAACTCCTTCGAGTGAAGTCATGTTCGAGTGCTCAACTACGCCACATCCGCCGCCAACACCTTGTTGAGCTGCTCCACAGTCGCCGGCGACTCCCTCTGGAACGCGGCGATGTCCAGCCCGTCGTCACCCATGACGGTGAGGAGGGTGCGCTCACCGACGGCTACGACGATGACGTGGCCGGCCCCGCACCGGACCACCACCTCACGGAGCGCGCCGGCACCGGACTGGTCGGCCATGCGGCGGCCGACGCCGAGCGTGGCGGCGGCGAGCGCGGCGATGGACTCGGGATGGACCTTGTCGACGTCGGCGACGACGAGGAGCCCGTCCACGGTGGACAGGACGCTCTCGGAGACGCCCAGCACCCGATCACGCAGCGAGGTCAGGATGCCGGTGAGCGATTCGGTCGATGCGTGTGCGGTCATGGGAACGTGCTCCTTGGTCCGGATCTCTGCGGTGGGTGGTGCGGTCCAAGCGTCGGATGGGTTCCGAGCGTCGGGTGGGTGCGGTCCGTGCGACTCAGTCGGACAGGTGCCGCTGGTCGGACTCGGGGAGCGCCCGCAGCCCGCGGCGGACGCGCCGCAGCATGTCGATGGAAGGTTGTTCGGCGAGGAGTTCCTCGGCCGACAGCAGGGACAGGGGCGGGAAGGGGGACGGCGGCGCGGCCGGGCTGTCCGACGCGTCGTTCCGCCCTGAAGTCCCTGTCGTGCCCCGCGTGGGTTTCCGCACGGGTAACGGTGGCTGTTCCGCGTCCGTGGCCCCGGGCTCGGCGGACCGTGGTGTGGACGGTGGTGGGGGTGAGGGTGCGGCGGGTGGTGCCGTGCGGTCGTCCGCCCCTGCTCGCGGAGCCGGGCTCCGCCGGGGACGCGCGGCCTTGGTACGGCGGCGGCGCTTGCGGGCCGGGTCTTCGTCTGAGCTCACTACCCGCCCCCGGCTCCGAGGTCTCCGGAGGGAAATCCCCCACCGGGTCTACGTCTGGGAAGAGGGCCCGCCCTCGGTGACAGCTCGTCGGCCGCCGTTTGAGGCGGCGCGACCCGGGGTGCGGTGCTGGGCCGGCCGTCGGGTGTCGTCCGGTTCTCCCACCGGACGGCCCCGAGCCTCTCCAGCCGGATCAGGTCGAGCATCACCGCGTAGAGTCCGCGCCCCCGGGCGAAGGCAATGTCGCGCGGGGTGCGGCGCCCGTTGGCGCTCTCGACGAGTTCGCGGTGACGCCGGGTCAGCCTGCCGTCGGCTTCCGGGTCCCGGCCGGGGACCGGTTCGGGCCGGACGCGGGCCAGTTCACCGGCGGGGCCCCACAGCCGGGACAGCAACGCCATGCGCCGGGTGGTCTCCTCGGCCAGCGGCCTCGGCTCAACGCCGGGCCGGGTGAGGAGTGTCGGCTCACGTTCGGTCAGCTCCCAGCCATCGGGCGGACTGGGCGCCATCGCGAAGGCCCCGTCGAAGACGGCCGCCGTGCAGACGACCTCCACTTCGGCGGCGCCGATCAGGTCCGCGGCCACCAGGCGCAGGTCCAGCCGGTCCAGGTCGGGCTCCGCCGCACACGCCGCCAGCCAGGCGTCGTCGTCGATCCGGCCCGAGGTGAGCAGCGTGGACACCGCGGTCGGCGAGCCCGGTGTCTCGATCGCGCCGATGAGGCCGTCGCGCAGGTGAATCGTGCCGCCCGGGCTACCGGAGACCCGTACCGTGCCGCTGAAACCCTCCTGGTGCAGAGCATGCAGGAGCGCCGGCACATTGCGCGCCGAGGGCGTCTTCACGCCAGCACCTCTCGGGCCCGGTCGCCGAGGCCGCGCAACGCCAGGGTGATGTTGGCCCGGTCCCGGTCGAGTCCGGCCGCCAGCAGCAGCGGATCGCCGGCCGACCGGTCCACGGAGAGCAGCACCTGATGGCGTCTCGTGCTGGTCATGACCACACTTTCCAACTCCCCCACGGCCCCCGCCGCGCCGAGCCGCTCGCAGATGAGGGCGGCGAGTTCGCAGGCCTCTGTGCCGGTCCCTGCCTGGGCGGCGTCTCCCGCCACGCCGTAGGTGAGTCCGGTCACGGCATCGATCAGGGCGACGCCGGTGACGCCGGGAGATTCGAGTAGCCGGTCCAGGGATGCCTGAAGCGCCGTAGCCCGTTCCCCCATTCGCCCTCCACGTTCACGTGCCGCACAGTACTTTGAACGCCAACTTCCACAACACGCAACAAAGTTGATGCTTGTGACCGCTGGGGTCACTCGCGTCGATCGTAGTTGGCCGGACAGTGACCGGTCAGCTTCACTGAGGAATTGGGGCAGCAATATGAACATCGAGACCGCACTCAAGGAAGCCATGGCGATCGACGGCGCGCTCGGCGTCGCGCTCGTCGACTACGAGAGCGGCATGTCGCTCGGCACCCTCGGCGGCGGGCCGCACCTCGACCTCGAACTCGCGGCGGCCGGCAACACCGAGGTCGTGCGCTCCAAGATGCGCACGCTGGCCTCGCTCGACATGAACGACGTGATCGAGGACATCCTGATCACGCTGGGCCGGCAGTACCACCTGCTCCGCCCGCTGACCAGCAGCAAGGGCTCGCTCTTCCTCTACCTCGCGCTGGACCGCAGCCGCAGCAACCTGGCGCTGGCCCGGCACGCCCTCAAGCGCATCGAGAACGGCCTCGAGGTCTGAGGGCTCCTACCCCGCCTGCCCGAAACGACTTGTGCCTGTTCTCCGACGGCCGGACGGCCCTTGGAGAACAGGCACAGAAACGGAATTAAGGATTCAGGCTTTCCGCGGCGCGGTCAGGATTCCTGCGGCGCGGTCAGGATTCCTGCGGCGTCGCCGGTCCGGCCGTCACATCGTGCTCGGGCACGGCCTGCCCGGACCGGATCAGATCGATCCGCCCCATCACCTTGGCCCGCAGGTCGGTCGGCACGTCATCCTGCCCACAACACCGCTTCACCAGCTTCTTGACGGCCTGTTCGAGCCCATACTTCTCCAGACAGGGCGAGCATTCCTCGAAGTGGTGCTCGAACTTGGTGCAGTCGGTGTCAGGCATCTCACGGTCGAGGAACTCGTAGAGATGATCGAGGATCTCGCTGCAATCCGTCTCATGCGGCTCTCCGCAGCTCATGAGC
This sequence comes from Streptomyces capitiformicae, assembly GCF_002214185.1. Lineage (NCBI taxonomy): Bacteria > Bacillati > Actinomycetota > Actinomycetes > Kitasatosporales > Streptomycetaceae > Streptomyces > Streptomyces capitiformicae. Next base: position 4,414,011 of record NZ_CP022161.1, read on the forward strand.
CCGAGCCTTTCGCTTCGTTCGACTCTCCGGCGCCGGCCGGGACCAGGCCCCGCTCACGGGCGTAGTCCTCCAACATGCCGCGCAGTTGACGGCGGCCCCGGTGCAGCCGGGACATCACCGTACCGATGGGTGTCCCCATGATGTCGGCGATCTCCTTGTACGCAAAGCCCTCGACATCGGCGAGATAGACGGCGATGCGGAACTCCTCGGGGATCGCCTGCAGCGCTTCCTTCACGTCCGAGTCGGGCAGGTGGTCGAGCGCCTGCGACTCGGCGGAGCGCAAGCCCGTCGACATGTGCGACTCGGCGCGCGCCAGCTGCCAGTCCTCGATCTCCTCGGCCGCACTGCGCTGGGGTTCGCGCTGCTTCTTGCGGTACGAGTTGATGAAGGTGTTGGTGAGGATGCGGTACAGCCAGGCCTTCAGATTGGTGCCCTCGCGGAACTGGTGGAAGGACGCGTACGCCTTCGCGTACGTCTCCTGCACCAGGTCCTCGGCGTCGGCCGGGTTGCGCGTCATGCGCAGCGCGGCCGAATACATCTGATCGAGGAATTCCAGAGCGTCCCGCTCGAAACGGGCGCTGCGGTCCGCGGCGGTCTCCGTGCCTTCGGGCTGCTCCGCCTGGCCGTGTTCGGTCCCTGCGTCGGTCCCAGTGACCGGACCCACCTCCTCCAGCGTCTGTGCGATACCGAGACCGGTACCACCAGAATCGGAGGATAGACGACGATCCACGCCCGCCGCCGCCCGAATAGAGCCGCGCTTGGCCGCGTGCAGCACCGTCCAGTCCAGGTCGGCGCGGCTGCTGCGGGTCGGGCAGGTGGTCGAACCCATGCGGCGGACTTCCTCTCCTACGAACGGCCAGCACGCTCTCGCGCTGTCTGATCCGCACAACAGAGGCCGGCCATGCGGCATTCCCGTTCTCCCACCGACTCCTTACCGAGTGACGCGTTCCACTCCCCTAACGGAGTGACGCGATCCACTCCACGACACCGTCGGTGATGACCTTCAGGGCCTCCTCCTGGTCGAGGGGCGCCCGCTTCGGCACGGCGAACCCGTGATCGCCGTACGGCACCTCCACCAAGCCGTACGACCCCTGTGGGAACTCCTCCGGCCGCCCGAACGGATCGTTCCCGCCCTGTACGACGAGCGTGGGCACCCCGGCCCCGAGCAGTTCGTCCGCACGGGACTTCTCCGGCTTGCCCGGCGGATGCAGCGGGAAGCTCAGCGCGAGTACGGCCGCCGCGCCCAGCTCCGTCGCCGTACGACAGGCCACCCGGGCCCCGGCGCTCCGCCCGCCCGCGATCACCGGCAGCCCCGGCTTCGTCAACGCGGGCCACAACCCCCGCCAGCCGACGTCCAGCGTCCTGGGGGCCGGCGCGAGCTTCTTCCCGGCCACCCGCCAGGGCTGCTCGACGAGCGCGACGGTCACACCGTGCGCCGGAAGCAGGGCGGCGAGGGCCTGAAGGTCACGCGCCTCGATCCCGCCGCCGGCGCCGTGGCCGACAGCCAGCACGAAATCGGCCCTCTCGGCCGCGCACCAAGTGACGCGGGCCGTACCCGCCTCGGTGTCGATCTCTTCTCTGATCCCGGTCACATCGGAAGTCGCTCTGGAAGTCACGCTAGAAGAGTGTGCCCTCCACGGGCCCCTCCAGCTCGTCGAGCAGCTCCGGGCTGTTGTTACGGACATTACTGACGGCCGTGGAGACGGGGTACGCGCGCATCAGACCGGCGGGCGGCGGTTCCAGCAGCCGGCGCAGGTCGTCGAGGTCCGTGCGGGCCGGGTCGAGCCAGGAGTCCCAGCGGTCGGGCGTGAGCATCAGCGGCATCCGGGGGTGGATCTCGGCCAACGTGTGCGGGCCGTGCTCCGGGGCCACGGCCAGCGGCGTCGACTCGGCCTCCGTCGTGATCACCGAGCAGGTGGCCCACCAGGCCTGCGGGTGGTCGTCCGGCAGCGTCCGGTCCCGCCAGAACTCGTACAACCCGGCCATCGCGAAGACGGACCCGTCTGCGGGGAGCACGAAGTACGGCTGCTTGCGCGGCCGCTTCTTCTTCCCCTCGACCTCCAGATCACGCTCCTGCTTGCCGGTGACCCACTCGTAGTAGCCGTCGGCGGGCAGGATGCAGCGCCGGGTGGCGAAGGCACGCCGGTACGACGGCTTCTCGTGGACCGTCTCGGCGCGCGCGTTGATCATCCGGGCGGCGCCCTCGGGATTCTTGGACCAGGACGGGACGAGCCCCCACTTCAGCTTGCGCAACTGGCGAACCGGTCTTTTGTCGTCGGCGTCCTTAAGAGGGCGGTCGAGAACCACGTAGACCTCCTTGGTGGGGGCCACGTTGTAGTCGGGCTCCAGGGTCTCTTCCGGCTCCCACTTCTCGATCTCAAAGATTCCTGCGAGATCCTCGGGCCTACGACTCGCCGCATACCGTCCGCACATGAGTGCCAGACTTCCACATCCGAAGCGACCCAAGGGAGCCACCACCGACAATGGAAAGCACCGCAGCCACCTCGCTCGCCTCCCTCTGGGACGAGCTCGTCGGCAGCCAGCCCGACCCCGACACCTGGGTCGTCATAGCCACCGCGGCCGTCGCGCTCGCCGCGATCGTCCCGCACGGTGTCTGGCGGCTCTCGCGCAACGCCATCACCATCGCGCACGAGGGCGGTCACGGCCTGATCGCGCTGCTCACCGGCCGCACCCTGACCGGCATCCGCCTCCACTCCGACACCAGCGGCCTCACGGTCAGCAGGGGCAAGCCCACCGGCCTCGGCATGATCCTCACCGCCGCGGCCGGCTACACCGCACCCCCGCTCCTGGGCCTCGGCGGCGCCGCCCTCCTCGGCTCCGGCCGCATCACCCTGCTCCTGTGGCTCGCCACGATCCTGCTGGTCGCCATGCTCGTCATGATCCGCAACGCCTACGGAGCCCTGACGGTGATCATCACCGGCGGCACCTTCGTGGTCGTCTCCTGGCTCGCCGGCCCCCAGGTCCAGGCGGCCTTCGCGTACACGGTGGTCTGGTTCCTCCTCCTCGGCGGAGTACGCCCGGCCTTCGAACTCCAGGCGAAGCGCAGGAGGGGCGGAGCGGGCGACTCGGACGCGGACCAACTCTCCCGCCTGACCCACGTACCGCCGCTGGCGTGGCTGCTGATGTTCCACGTGGTGTCACTGTGCTCGCTGCTGGGCGGGGGCCGCTGGCTGCTGAACTTGTGACCCCGGCTGCCCAAGGGGCGCGGGGCTGTATCCATGTGCGGCTCCGCCGCGATGGGGGTCCCCCCGCTCATGGGGGTCCCTCCCGCTCGAGCGAAGTCGAGAGTGGAGGAGAAGCCGAGAGTGGGGGAGAAGCCGAGAGTGGGGGAGCGACCAGCCACGAACAACCCGCACCCGCCCACGGCGATCACGAGGCACCCCCCAAGGCGAACCCCCACTATGGTTGGGACCATGGCCCCGAAAGACACCCACACCGCCCTCTGGCCCGCCCCGCGCGCGAGCGCAACCGTCGACGCGACGGTCCACGTCCCGGGGTCCAAGTCCGTGACCAACCGCGCCCTCGTCCTGGCGGCTCTCGCCAGCGAACCCGGCTGGCTCCGCCGCCCCCTCCGCTCCCGGGACACCCTCCTGATGGCGGCCGCGCTGCGCGCGATGGGCGTCGGCATCGAGGAAGGCGTCGGCCCCGACGGCACCGGCGAGGCCTGGCGCGTCCTCCCCACGGGCCTGCACGGCCCGGCCACCGTCGACGTCGGCAACGCCGGCACGGTCATGCGCTTCCTGCCCCCCGTGGCCGCCCTCGCCGACGGCCCCATCCGTTTCGACGGCGACCCGAGGTCGTACGAGCGCCCCCTGCACGGTGTGGTCGACGCCCTGCGTGTCCTCGGTGCCCGGATCGACGACGACGGCCGGGGCGCGCTGCCCCTGACCGTGCACGGCAGCGGCGCCCTCGACGGCGGTCCGGTGCGGATCGACGCGTCGTCGTCCTCCCAGTTCGTATCGGCGCTGCTGCTCTCCGCCCCGCGCTTCAACCAGGGCGTGGAGGTCCGCCACATCGGCTCGACGCTCCCCTCCATGCCGCACATCCGCATGACCGTGGACATGTTGCGCTCGGTCGGCGCGCAGGTGGACACCCCGGAGTCGGGCGGCGAGCCGAACGTCTGGCGCGTCACCCCGGGCGCCCTGCTCGGCCGCGACCTGACGGTCGAGCCGGATCTGTCGAACGCCCAGCCGTTCCTGGCGGCGGCCCTGGTGACCGGCGGCAAGGTGATCGTCCCCGACTGGCCCGCGCGCACCACCCAGCCCGGTGACCAGCTCCGCGAGATCTTCACCGAGATGGGCGGTTCCTGCGAACTGACCGAGTACGGGCTGGTGTTCACCGGCTCGGGCTCGATCCACGGCATCGACGTGGACCTCGGCGAGGTCGGCGAGCTGACCCCCGGCATCGCGGCGGTCGCCGCCCTCGCCGACTCCCCCTCGACCCTGCGCGGCGTCGCCCACCTCCGCCTCCACGAGACGGACCGCTTGGCCGCGCTCACCAAGGAGATCAACGAACTCGGGGGCGACGTCACCGAGACCGCCGACGGCCTCCACATCCGCCCGCGCCCACTGCACGGCGGCGTCTTCCACACCTACGACGACCACCGCATGGCCACCGCCGGCGCGATCATCGGCCTGGCCGTGGACGGTGTGCAGATCGAGAACGTGGCGACGACGGCCAAGACCTTGCCGGACTTCCCCGACCTGTGGACCGGGATGCTCGGGAAGAACTGACGGGCGGACCGGGATCATGCGCCGTTACGGCAAGCACACCGACGAGGACGACATCCGCAGCCGCCCGAACCGCAAGGGCAACCGTCCCCGTACGAACATCCGCCCGAAGCACGAGGACGCCGCCGAGGGCATGGTCCTCACCGTCGACCGCGGCCGCCTGACCTGCCTGGTCGAGGATCGCGTGGTCATGGCCATGAAGGCCCGTGAACTGGGCCGCAAGGCCGCGGTCGTCGGTGACACGGTCGCCCTCGTCGGCGATCTCTCCGGCAAGAAGGACACGCTCGCCCGCATCGTCCGCACCGCCGACCGCACGTCGGTGCTGCGCCGCACGGCGGACGACGACGACCCGTTCGAGCGCGTCGTCGTCGCCAACGCCGATCAGCTCGCGATCGTCACCGCCCTCGCCGACCCCGAACCCCGCCCCCGCCTGATCGACCGCTGCCTCGTCGCGGCGTACGACGGCGGCCTGGACCCCGTCCTGGTCCTGACCAAGTCGGATCTGGCCTCCCCCGACAAACTCCTGGAGCTCTACGGCGACCTCGACATCCCGTATGTCGTGACCAGCCGCGAGGAGCTGGAGACCGGCGGCGCCGCCGACCGCGTACGCGAACACCTCGACGGCAAGGTCACGGCGTTCGTCGGCCACTCTGGCGTGGGCAAGACAACCTTGGTGAACGCGCTCGTCCCCGAGGACCTACGCCGTACGACGGGCCATGTGAACGCCGTGACGGGCCGCGGCCGGCACACCACCACCTCGGCGTTGGCCCTCCCCCTGGCGGACTCCGACGGTGGCTGGGTGGTGGACACCCCGGGCGTACGGTCGTTCGGCCTCGCCCACATCGCCCCCTCCCGGGTCATCCACGCCTTCCCCGACCTGGAGTCGGGCACAGAGGGCTGTCCGCGTGCGTGCAGTCACGACGAGCCCGACTGCGCACTGGACCAATGGGTCGCGGACGGTCACGCGGACCCGGCCCGCCTTTACTCCCTGCGCAGGCTCCTCGCGACGCGCGAACGGCGGGAAGGCGACTGACCTCCGCGTTGTTTGCGCCCCCGTCCACCCGGTAAGTGCATAATCGCACCAAGTCGGATCCAGACGAGATCACCCGAAGCGGTCACGAAACGTGGGGACACGGGAGGACGAGACATGGCGTGGCTGCTGGTGGTCGTGGCCGGACTTCTGGAAACCGGATTCGCCGTCTGTCTGAAGCTCTCGCACGGCTTCACCAGACTCTGGCCCACCGTCGCCTTCTGTATTTTCGCTCTCGGCAGCTTCGGCCTGCTGACCCTGTCGCTGAAGAAGCTCGACGTCGGTCCCGCATACGCCGTCTGGACCGGCATCGGCGCGACGGGCACCGCGATCTACGGAATGATCTTCCTCGGCGACGTGGTCTCCACCCTGAAAATCGTCTCGATCTCACTGGTGATCGTGGGCATCGTGGGACTGCAACTATCGGGCGCGTCACACTAGTTCACTTTGACGACTGCTTCAGGACCGGCTCAGGGCCGGCTCAACTGGCGCGGCAGCGCGGTCCGTACGAGATCGGTGACCCCGCCCTCGCCCGGCGGTGCCGCCACACAGGACAGGGCGAGGCGGAGGGCGAGTTCGCAGAAGCGGGCCAGTTCCGCCGTGTCCGACTTGGGGGTGCCGGGCGGCGACAGCACGGCGACGGCCCGGTCGCGGACGAGGGCCACGAAGTCGGCGGGCGCGGGCAGCGGTCCGTCCGCGCGGCGTTGTGCGGGCACCGAGGAGGACGAGGGCACCGCCGAGAGCGTCGGCGAGGGCAGGCGTTCACTCCAGCAGCCGGTGAGCATGGCCCGCACGAGCGCGTTGTTCCGGGAGGCCGCCACGGTCCATTCGGCGGTCGCGGCCAGCCGGTCGCGGGAGTCCGCGGGCGTGGCCAGCGCCCGTTCGACGCCCGCCAGATAACCGTCCGCTTCCCTGCGGACCAGGGCCCGGGCGAGCCCTTCCTTGCTGCCGAACTCGTTGTACAGCGTCTGACGCGACACTCCGGCCACCGCCGCCACATCCACCATCCGCACGGCGGACCACGGCCGGCGCGCCAACGCCGTATAAGCGGCGTCCAACAAGGATTCCCGCGCTGCAGGCATCATCGCCTCCCTTGTGCGAGCGGGCGACTCTGGCCCTCACATTTGACGCGCACAAACCCACTGTCAAGAGTCCACGGCACCTCCTAGGGGCGCACACAAGCCAACACACGCGGCCCCCCGGCTCACGCGCCCGTCATAGCTGCGGGCGGTCGTGCCGATGGGGCGATGGGGGTACCACCTCCCGCCCAACGGCCACCCGTCCCCCCGGCCCCCTGTAGCCCCGCACCGACCTCGACAGATAGCGTTCGCCACATGGCCGACTACCTCGACGACCTCCGCTTCGCCCACGTCCTCGCGGACGCCGCCGACGCGACCACGATGTCCCGCTTCAAGGCCCTCGACCTCAAAGTCGAGACGAAGCCCGACATGACGCCGGTGAGCGAGGCCGACAGGGCCGCCGAGGAACTCATCCGCGGCCAACTCCAGCGCGCCCGCCCCCGCGACGCAGTCCTCGGCGAGGAGTACGGCATCGAGGGCACAGGCCCCCGCCGCTGGGTCATCGACCCCATCGACGGCACCAAGAACTACGTCCGCGGAGTCCCCGTCTGGGCCACCCTGATCTCCCTGATGGAGGCGGGCGAAGGAGGCTACCAGCCCGTCGTCGGCGTGGTCTCCGCGCCCGCCCTGGGCCGCCGCTGGTGGGCGGCGAAGGGCCACGGCGCCTTCAGCGGCCGCAGCCTCAGTTCGGCCTCCCGCCTCCACGTCTCACGCGTCGCGAAGCTGACGGACGCCTCGTTCGCGTACTCCTCCCTCAGCGGCTGGGAGGAGCGCGGCCACCTGGGCGGCTTCCTGGACCTGACCCGCGAGGTGTGGCGCACGCGCGCGTACGGCGACTTCTGGCCGTACATGATGGTCGCCGAGGGCTCCGTCGACATCTGCGCCGAACCCGAGCTGTCCCTCTGGGACATGGCCGCCAACGCGATCATCGTCACCGAGGCGGGCGGCACCTTCACCGGCCTCGACGGCCGCCCGGGCCCGCACAGCGGCAACGCGGCGGCCTCGAACGGCCTGCTCCACGACGAACTGCTGGGGTATCTGAACCAGCGTTACTGAACCGGCCCCGCTGATACCGCCGATACGGCCGATACCGTCGTAGCGCACGGGGCCCCGGAGTGCTCCCGGGGCGCCCCGAACTGACCACGCGCGCCCCCTTGTTGACCTCCGCTTTGCCTGCCACATTGAGAGTCCCCCCACTTGTGAACTTGTGCAGTGCTCAACAGGCGCCTCCGGTGCCGGGCCTGGACTGTCCACCGTCGGGGTTCCCTAGGAGGTGGCTGTATTCCATGCTCGTCCGCGACGCCATGACCACCGTGGTCCTGACCATCGGCCCCGACCACACACTCCGCCAGGCCGCAGCCCTGATGTCCGCACGCCGGGTCGGCGCGGCGGTGGTCCTCGACCCCGACGCCGGCGGACTCGGCATACTGACCGAACGCGACGTCCTCAACTCCGTAGGCCTGGGCCAGAGCCCGGACACCGAGCGGGCCCACGCCCACACCACCACCGACGTCGTGTTCGCGACGCCGTCCTGGACGCTGGAGGAGGCGGCGCGCGCCATGACGCACGGCGGTTTCCGCCACCTCATCGTGCTCGACCAGGGCGCCCCCATCGGCATCGTCTCGGTTCGCGACATCATCCGCTGCTGGGCTCCGGCGCGACAGCACGCGACGGCCTAGCGACTTTTGGACAAAGTCCAGGTCGAGCCTAGCTCTAAAGTCACACCTGATCGGATTCTGTTTGCCTTGCTGTTAGGCTGTCCGGTATGAGTGACCTTCTGGAACGGCTGCGCGGACGCGGATGGCGTATGACCGCGCAGCGGCGCGTCGTGGCCGAGGTCCTCGACGGCGAACACGTCCATCTGACGGCCGACGAGGTGCACGCGCGGGCTGTCGCCAAGCTGCCCGAGATCTCCCGGGCGACGGTCTACAACACGCTGGGTGAGCTGGTCTCCCTCGGCGAGGTGCTCGAGGTCGCCACGGACAAGCGCGCCAAGCGGTACGACCCCAACGCGCACCGCCCGCACCACCACCTGGTCTGCGCCGAGTGCGGCACGATCCGCGACGTCCACCCCACGGGCAACCCCCTCGCCGACCTCCCCACCTCCGAGCGCTTCGGCTTCACCGTCTCGGACGTCGAGGTCACCTACCGCGGCGTCTGCCCCACCTGCGCGACGCGATAGCCGAAACGCCTACCCACGACAAAACCCCCGACGCCAACCCGCCGGGGGTTTTCCAGTGACCGGACCGACCACACAACAAACCGAGGGCCCGGAACCTCATCGGTCCCGGACCCTCGGCCATCAGTAGCGGGGACAGGATTTGAACCTGCGACCTCTGGGTTATGAGCCCAGCGAGCTACCGAGCTGCTCCACCCCGCGTCGGTGAAATGAACACTACGTCAACGCCGCCGACCAGCGCAAATCACTTCTGTTCGTACTGCCGGCAATCGTGCCGCTGGGGCGATGGGGGGTGTCCCCCTCAAGCCCCGGCCCGGCGCAGCCCTCACGCCGACAGTTCATCCCGCAGCGCGTCCCGCAACCGCGCCGCCCGCTCCGCAACCTCCGCCGGCCCGAGCGACACGGCCCGATCGGCCCACCGCTGTCCCTCCACCAGCTCCCCCCGACGCGCGTAGACGAGGGCAAGCCGGAGAGCCGCCCGTCCATGCCCCGCATCGGCGGCCCGAGCCCACCACATCGCGGCCTCCGGCTCACTCCCCTCGCGGGCGAGCAGCAGCCCCAGATTGAACGCCCCGTTCCGAGACCCGGCCTCCGCCGCGACCCGGTACCACCGAGCCGCCTCGACGACGTCTCCCCGCCCGGCCGCGAGCATCCCGACCCTCACCTGCGCCCGCCGATGCCCCTGGGACGCGGCCCGCTCGTACCACTCCTCGCACTCGTTCTTCTCCCGCACCGGCTCCCCCAGCTCATGCGCGGGCGCGGGCGGCCGTCGCGCGTCGAGCACCGCGGCCAGCCGGTACGCGGCCTCCGCGCTGCCCCCGCCGGCGGCGCACCGCAGATGCCGCTCCGCGGCCCGCTCGTCGCCGTCCCGCAGCCGCGCGATGGCGACCTGGAGCGCCGCCTCGGTGTGCCCGGCGGCAGCGGCCCGCTCGTACCAGACGAGCGCGGTCACGTCGTCGCCCCGCCCGGCGTGCAGGATGCCGAGGTTGAAGGCGGCGTCCACGCTGCCGGACTCGGCAGCCTTGGAGAACCACGGCTCGGCCCCGGCCGCGTCGCCGACCTGGAGCAGCAGAATGGCCAGCGCGTTCGCGGCCTCCCGGTGCCCGGCGTACGCGGCGCGCCGGTACCACTGCTCGGCCTGCGCGGTCCGCCCCTGCTCGGCGCAGAGCAGCCCGAGGTTGTACGCGCCGTTGACGTCACCGGCGTCCATCGCGGCCCGGTACCACCGCTCGGCGGTCTGCGTCTCCCCGCGCTCGGCGTGCAGCGCGCCAAGGGCGTTCGCCGCGTTGCCGTCGCCGTCCTGGGCGGCCCGCAGCCACCACACGGCGGCGCTCTCCGTGTCGCCCGCGTCCCGCAGCAGGAACCCGAGGGCGCACGCGGCGCGGGGCTCGCCGTCCTTGGCGGAGGTCAGGTACCAGCGCCCGGCCTCCTTGAGCTCCCCGCGCCGCTCCAGGATCGCCCCGAGGTGCAGCGCAGCCCGCCGGTGCCCACGTGCGGCGGCCTGGCGGTACCACTGCTCAGCTTCCTCGGCCGCGGTCACCCCGTCACCGTTGTCAGCCCCGCTCTCCCCCGCACGCCCGGCGGAACGACCTTCTCGTACAGCGGCATGCCCCTCCCGTACGGGTTCACGGCCCGCGCCCCCGATTTCAAGCGCCGCCCGTGCGATCCTGCGCCCCTCGCGCACGGCCGCACGCTCCTCGCGCTCGGCACGCTGGTCGAGGGCGCGCGCGAGCCGGTACGCGGCTTCGCGGTGCCCGCGCTCGGCTGCCGCCCGCATCCACTGTCCGGCGGCGGCATCGCTGCGGTGTTCAAGCAGATCGGCGAGCGCGTACGCCCCCAGTGCGTGCCCCTGCTCGGCGGACTGGCGCAGCCAGTACTCGGCGGCCGGTTCGTCACCGCGCTCTCGGTGGTGCCGGCCGAGCGCGTGCGCGGCGGCGGCGGAACCGGCGACGGCGGCGATCCGCCACCAACTGGCGGCCTCGTCGGCGTAGCCGCGCTGGTGCAGCAGAACACCCAAGTTGTTGGCGGCGGCACGGTCCCCGGCGGCGGTGGCGGCACGCAGATGGGGCTCGGCTCCATCGAGGTCGCCACGGCGCAGCAGCATGGCCCCCAGCACGCTCATCGCCTCGGCGTCACCGGCTTCGGCGGCGAGCCGCTGACGTGCCTCCTCGGCGGCGTCACCCGTCTCGTCCTCGCCTGCCGCACCCACGGAGTCGACCGACAGCCCGGACTCCTCGGGCAGCACAAGATCGGCAGGCAGCGCAAAGTCGACAGACTGCGCAAACCGCCCTGTCTCCAACAGAGTTGCCTTGTCCCCCATAACGTCCATCGTCGCACCACCTGCAACCTGGGTACACCTGGTATACCGCAGCCATTGAGGTCACTACAGCGTTTTGTCGACATGCCCACAGAGCGACAAGTCAAACACAGATTTCTCCACGTCCCCCGGCAACACGTCGAAGGCCCGGATCCTTTGGAGGATCCGGGCCTTCAACTTCAGTAGCGGGGACAGGATTTGAACCTGCGACCTCTGGGTTATGAGCCCAGCGAGCTACCGAGCTGCTCCACCCCGCGCCGTTGCTCGGCAACCGTATCACGGCGCGGGGTGGAGCTCTGAATCACCCGCTCCCGGAGCCCTGTTCGCCGCTCTGGTCGCTGTTCTCGCCGCCTTGGGAGCCGCCGGTCTCACCGGTCTCACCGGCGTTGGCCTGCGCCTCCTCGGCCCGCTTCAGCGCGTCCTCCAGGGCCTGCTGGGCCCGGCCGTACGCCTCCCAGTCGCCGTCCTTGAGGGCCTGCTGACCGTCTTCGAATGCCTTCTGGGCGTCTTCCAGGGCCTGTTGGACCGTCGGGTCACCGGTGGTCGGCGGCTCGTCGGTGCCGTTTTCGCCCTCGTCCGGCGGCGGCTCGGTGGTCGGACCCTCCGTCTCGAACACCTTGTTGAGCGCGGCGTCGAGGGTGTCCTCGAAGGCCGTGTTGCCGCCGTAGGTCACCAGGACCTTGCGCAGCAACGGGTACTTGAGTCCGCCACCGCGTACGTAGACGGGCTCCACGTACAGCAGTCCGCCGTCGAGCGGGACCGTCAGGAGGTTGCCGTACTCGACCTGCGAGTCACCTCTCTTGAGGAGGCTGATGGTCTCGGCGATGTCCTGCTCGGAGTTGAACTGGCTCTGGACCTGTTTGGGTCCGTCGATCGGTTCGCTGGTCGGCAGTTTCAGGACTCTGATCTTGCCGTAGTCCTTGGTGCCCGCCTCGGCGTTGACCGACACGAAGGCACTGAGGTTGTCCCGGCCGTTCGGGGTGAGCGTCGTGGTCAGCGAGAACGCCTGGTCCGTCTGACCCGGCAGCTTCATGCTCAGGTAGTACGGCGGGACCGCGCTGCCCGAGGTGTTGGTCGGGTCGTCCGGGACCTGCCACACCTCGCTGCCGCTGAGGAACGTCTCGGCGTCCTTCACGTGGTAACGGGTCAGCAGTTCACGCTGGACCTTGAAGAGGTCCTGCGGGTACCGCAGATGGGCCAGCAGCGAGTCCGAGATGGCCGTCTTCGGCTCCACCGTGCCGGGGAACGCCTTCATCCAGGTCTTCAGGACCGGGTCCTGGGTGTCCCACTGGTAGAGCTTGACCTGGCCGGTGTACGCGTCGACGGTCGCCTTCACCGAGTTGCGGATGTAGTTGACCTGGTTCTGCTGGGCCACCACCGCGCGCTGGCTGTTGTCCGCGGTCAGCGAGTCGGCCGTCGTGTCGCCCAGGGTGGTGCGGGAGGCGTACGGGTAGCCGTTGGTGGTGGTGTACGCGTCGACGATCCACTGGATCTTGCCGTCGACGACGGCCGGGTAGGCGTCACCGTCGATGGTCAGCCAGGGGGCGACCGCTTCCACGCGCTCCTTGGGCGTGCGGTTGTACAGGATCCGCGAACCGTCGCCGATAGCGCCGGAGTACAGGATCTGCGGCTCACTGAACGCCACCGCGTACGCGGCCCGGTTGACCGGGTTGGAGAGATTGACCCCGCTGTTGCCCTTGTAGCTGGTGGTCTTCTCACCGCTGTCGTCGGAGTAGTCGATCTCCTTCTGGGGACCGCCGACGATCGAGTACTGGGTGGTCTTCTCGCCGTAGTAGACCCGCTGCTGGTACTTGCCCAGGTCGCCCTTGGACGGCAGGTCGGACTCCGTGAACACCGGGCGGCCGCCGGAGGTGGCCTCGGTGCCCTTGGCGGCGACCACGCCGTAGCCGTGGGTGTAGCGGAAGTGGTCGTTGATCCAGTTGTTCTTCGGGATGCCGGCGAGGTTCAGCTCGCGCAGACCGATGACGGTGTCCTGCTCCGCGCCGTCCTCGCCGCCGTACCGGTCGACGTCCAGGTTCGTCGGGAACGCGTAGTAGTTCCTCATCTGCTGCAGCTGCTGGAACGTCGGCGAGACGATGTTCGGGTCGAGCATGCGGATGCTCGCCGTGGTGTCGGCGTCCGCGCGCAGCTTGGCCTTGTCGGTGGTGTCGCTCGTGCCCGAGTACTCCTCGACCTCGGTCCCGTCGATGCCATAGGCCTGACGTGTCGCCACCAGGTTCTTCTCGACGTACGGCGCTTCCTTGGCCTGCTCGTTCGGCTGGACCTGGAACTTCTGGACGATCGCCGGGTACAGCCCGCCGATGAGGATCGCGGAGAGCACCATCAGGCCGAAGCCGATGACCGGCAACTGCCAGGTGCGTCGCCAGATGGTGGCGAAGAACAGCACCGCGCAGATGACGGCGATGCAGAACAGGATCGTCTTGGCCGGCAGATACGCGTTCGCGTCGACGTACCTGAGGCCCGTCCAGTTGCCCGTCGCCTTGAAGTCACTGGACTTCACCGCGAGCCCGTACCGGTCGAGCCAGTACGCGACCGCCTTCAGGGCGACGAAGATACCGAGGAGCACCGACAGGTGGCCGGTGGCCGCGGCCGTGGCACGCGCGCCCGGGGAGGTGACCCTGAGGCCGCCGTACAGGTAGTGCGTGAGCGCGGCGGCGATCACCGACAGCACGGCGGCGGCGAAGCCGAAACCGAGCAGGAAGCGGTACCAGGGCAGGTCGAAGGCGTAGAAGGCGACGTCCAGGCCGAACTGGGGGTCCTTCTCGCCGAACGGCACCCCGTTGACCCACATCAGCCACGTACGCCACTGCCCGGAGGCGGAGGCTCCGGCGATCAGGCCCACCAGGGCGGTGATCCCGAGGAGCAGCCACTTCTTGTAGGGCGCGATGCCCATGCGGTACCGGTCGAGGCTCTGCTGCTCCATCGACATGGCACTCAGCGGCGGGCGCAGCCGGTGCGCCAGCCAGATGTTGAAGCCGACCGAAGCCGCCATCAGCAGACCGAAGACGGCGAAGAGTCCGATCTTCGTCCACAGCGTGGTGGTGAAGACGGAGGAGTACTTCACCGACCGGTACCAGAGCCAGTCCGTCCAGAACCCCGCGAACATGACGAACGCCATGCCGAGAGCGGCAAGGACGCCCAGCGTCATGAGCAGTGTCCGGACACGTCGGGACGGTCGGCCCACTCTGATCCGCGGCCCCGTCGGGCCTCCGCCGCGGTCCGGCATCTGGAAAGCCAAGGTGCGCACCTCGAAGTTCGCTGTCGATCCGTCAGGCCCGCGTCTACGGGCCCGCCAGCGGGCCCCGTGATCGTAGGGGCCTCACCTATGCAACTTACTCACGCTTTACTCGGTTCCCGCTTCCGGTAACGAACGAGGCAGGATTGTGACCATGTCCAACACTCCCATGGCAGCGAACCCGCTCACCCGGGCCGTACTCGAGATCGACGAGTACGCCTCGGGCCTCGGCTGGGACCAGCCCGCTCGCCTCTTCGCCCTCGTAGACACCGCGCGCCTCAAGGCCCAGGAACCCGCCCTCGCGGCCCAGCTCGGTCTTCAGGACGAGTCCGAGACCACCGGTCTCACCCCGATCGAGCAGGACGAGATCCCCGCCGGCAAGGCGCTGGACGAGTTCCTCGGCACCATCGCCTGGCCCGACGCCGTGGCCGGCTGCGCGCTGACCGTGGAGCGGCTGATGCTGCCGCCGTCCGCGGAGTCGTCGGTTCCGCACGGGCTGAGCGAGACGAAGCTGACGGCGTGGGTCGCCCAGCACCCCGACCGCCAGGAGGTCCGCATGACGGTCGCGGTGCTCCGTGACGGCTCCCGCGACTGCGCGATCCGTCTGCGGGAGAAGGACTCCCCGACCGAGGTCCTCACCGGCCCCGAGCTGGTACCGGGGCTTGCGGAGGCGCTGGCGGCGACGTTCGTGGACTGATCTTCGCGGGTACGACGTGGGGGCGCCCGGCTTCGAGGGCGCCCCCACGCGCGCGTGTACCGTCGCTCCCCGCTGTGCGCGTCAGCCCTTGGTGGTGCATTTCGGCAGGTCGGCGGTGTCGCCGGAGCGGATGTCCTCCAGGGCGCCGAGCGCGTCGTCGATAGTGTCCACCTTGACGAGGGTGAGGCCGTCGGGGGTGTCCTTGGCGGCCGCGGCGCAGTTGTCCTTGGGCGTCAGGAAGTACTCGGCGCCCTTGCTGCGCGCGCCGACCGTCTTCATCTCGATGCCGCCGATCGGGCCGACCTTGCCCTCGTCGTCGATCGTGCCGGTGCCCGCCACGAACTTGCCGCCGGTGAGGTTGCCCGGCGTCAGCTTGTCGTAGATGCCGAGGGCGAACATCAGTCCGGCGCTCGGGCCGCCCACGTCGGCGAGCTTGATGTCGATGGTGAACGGGAACGTGTGATCGGTCCCGGCGGAGATCCCGACGATCGCCCGGTCCTCACCGGTGTCGTCGGACTTGGCGGTGGTGATCGTGACCTTCTCGGTCTCGGTCGCCGTCTTGTTCTCCTTCTCCGCGGCGGCCTGCGCCTTGGCGGGCACGATGACAAAGTCGACGTCCTCGCCCGGTTTGTGTTTGGTGACCAGCGTCGCGACATCCTCGGGCGCCTTGACCGCCGTACCGTCGACGGACTTGATGACGTCCCCGGCGTGCAGCTTGCCCTCGGCCGGGGAGTCCTTGAGGACCGTGGAGACGATCACCCAGGACTTCACCGTTATGTCCAGCTCCTTCAGGGCGGCGACCTTGGCGCTCTCCTGGGACTGGCTGAACTCCTCGGCGTTCTCCTGTGTCGACTCCTCCTCGGTCTTGCCGTCCGGGTACAGCGTGTCGTGGGGCACGACCTTGTTGTCGTGTGCCAGCCATCCGTACACGGCCTCGACGAGGTTCATCTTGTAGTCGGCGCTCGTGACCCGGACGGTGGTCATGTTCAGATGCCCGCTCGTCGCGTAGGTCTTGTGTCCCGAGATCTGCAGCACCGGCTCGCCGCCGTGGTCCCCGAGCGTGTTCACCGTCGGCCCGGGTGACATCTCCGAATACGGCACGGGAATGAGCACTCCCGCACACAGGAGCGCGATCAGCATCAGGGTGGAGGCGAGCATCGTCGCGGTGCGGCGTGGCATGGAACGACAGTACGGGACAGGTCTGTCAGTGCACTGTCGGGGCCGCCGTCCGGGGCGACGGAGAAGGGCGGCCTAGCCGCCCGTGTGGGACCGCTCCATGGCCTCACGGAAGCGTGTGTAGCCCGCGAGCTCGGTGCCGTCCTCTATGGCCTTGCGGTTCCGGCTGGCCCAGCCACCCCACAGTCCGGCACCGATCGCAGCCACAAGTGGAATCAGCAACCAGGCGAGCGCCGCCATGCCGACCTCCCAACCCCATTAACGCGACTGCAACTGACTGATCAGCAGATTATCTGTCCGCTCTGTCAACGCTCACGCTGGGGGGCGGGTTACGCAACCGGAACGCTCACAGGCGTTTTCCGGTCACGGGCTTCAGCAGGCTCCGCCCCGCCCTCCCGTCGCCCGACCACCACCCCTCAACGAACGGCGCTACGCGCCGACCCTCCCTCCCGTCGCCCGACCACCACCCCTCAACGAACGGCGCTACGCGCCGACCCTCCCTCCCGTCGCCCGACCACCACCCCTCAACGAACGGCGCTACGCGCCGACCCATTCATCTGTGCCGTCGGAGAACCTCTGGTGCTTCCAGATCGGCACCTCGTGCTTGAGATCGTCGATCAGCTTGCGACAGGCGTCGAAGGCCTCTCCCCGATGCGGACACGACACGGCGACTACGACGGCGAGGTCGCCGACCCTGAGATCCCCTATGCGGTGCACCGCCGCGAGCGCCCGTACCGGGTACTCCGCGACGACCTTCTCCGCGATCCGCCGCATCTCGGCCTCGGCGCTGGGATGGCACGAATAGCCCAGCGCATCGACATCGGCGCCCCCGTCGTGGTTCCGCACCGTCCCCACGAAGAGCGCGGTCCCCCCGGAGGCGTCGTCCCCGACCGCCCGGAACACCTCATCGACGGAGAGCGGTGTGTCCCGGATACCGATCAGCTTGATGGGCTCGTCAGCCCCGTGCTCACCGGGATGATCATTGTTCACTGCCATGCCCCCATCGTGCCTCACTCGCTCAGCCGTTCGCAGCTGCGGACAACCTGCGTGGGACGGCACCCCTACAGCCGCCGCCGAGCCTTCCGCGCCCGCCGCACCAACGCCGCCGTACCCAGCAGCGCGACCGTCGCGCCAGCGGCCCCCGCCGCCGTCGCGTCCTTCCGCCCCAGCCGTCGACCAGCCACGGTGTGCCGCCCGGAAACCTCCTCCAGCAGCTCCGCGAGCACCTCCTCGTTCGTCCACTGCGGCCGCCACCCGGCGTCATGCAGCCGACTCCCGCTCACGACCCACGGATACATCGTGTACGCCAGATCCCCGGCCGGCGAAGGCGTCAGCCCGATCCGGTGCAGCCGAGCCGCGGCTCCCAGCGCGACCGCCGACGGCAGCTCCATCCGCCGGATCCCGCTGAGCTCCTCGACCTCCTCCTGCTCCAGCCATCCCTCGCACCCGACGGCCAGCTCCCCGTCGACCTTCTCCAGCACGGCGTACTCCAGCGCACCGCACAGATCCTCGACATGGCAGAACTGCCAGGCGGGCCGCGACCCTGCCACCACGAGCAGCCGAGGCGACTCGAAGTACCTGGTCAGCGCGGTGTCCGTACCTCCGACGAGGACAGCGGGCCGTACGACGGTGACATTGAGGCCCGGATGGGCGCGCGGCGCCCGGCGTGCGAGCCGCTCGATCTCCAACAGGTCGCCGACCCCGGTCGCCTCGGCGGTCGCCCGCAGCTCGGCGTCCTCGGAGAGCGGCAGCTCATTGTCGGGCAACGCCCCGTAGACCATCGCCGAGGTGCACAGCACGACCCGGTGCACCCCGGCCGCGGCGGCCGCGGTGAGCACGGTCTGCGTGCCGCGTACGTTGTACGCGCTGCGCGCCGCAGAATCGGTGCCGAGGTCGAGGTCGACCGCGAGGTGCACCACGACGTCCGCCCCGCGCAGCTTGTCGGCGATCGCCGGGTCCCGTACGTCCAGGATGTGCCACTGGGCGGCCGCACACTCGCCGCGCCGCTCGTCGATGGCGATGACCTGCCGGACGTCGTCGGACTCGGCGAGCCGCTCGGTGAGCAGCGCACCCACGCCGGACGCGGCGCCGGTGACCGCGACGACGGGTCCGCGTACGGCGGAACTGGTTGAGTGGTTTCGCGCTGCGCGAACCTGCGGATCTGGGGAACTCACCGGGCGTCTCCAGCGGTTGTCTTCAGTACGAACGCGGGTGACGCGTGCGTACCAGGTGGCATCCATCCTGCCGCAGGCCTTCGGTCGGCGGAGCACCGAGGCCTTAACCCGCCGTGGTGTCTACGCTGGGTGGTGTTCGGGCAGCCGTGCCGTCGGAGAAAACCGATGGCCCTACAAGCCGAGGAATCCCGTGAGTGACACCCCATTCGGATTCGGCCTTCCGCCGGAGGAGCCGGACGACGGCGACGAGGGCAAGAAGAAGGACCAGCAGAGCGGTGGTGGTCAGGGACCGGCCAACCCGTTCGGCTTCGCCTTCCCCGGGGCCGGCGGCTCCGGCGCCGACAATCCGTTCGCCGCGATGTTCGGTTCCATGAACCCGGGCGACCTGGGCGCCGCCTTCCAGCAGCTGGGCCAGATGCTCTCGTACGAGGGCGGCCCGGTGAACTGGGACATGGCCAGGCAGATCGCCCGCCAGACGGTCTCCCAGGGGACCGCCGACGGCACGAAGGACGAGAGCGTCGGTCCCGCCGAGCGCACCGCGGTCGAGGAGGCCGTCCGCCTGGCCGACCTGTGGCTGGACGACGCGACGTCGCTGCCGTCCGGCGCGGGCTCCGCCGTGGCGTGGAGCCGCGCGGAGTGGGTGGAGGCGACCCTGCCCGCCTGGAAGGAGCTCGTCGACCCCGTCGCCGAGCGGGTCGGCGGTGCCATGGGCGACATCCTGCCGGAGGAGATGCAGGCCATGGCCGGCCCGCTGATCGGCATGATGCGCTCCATGGGCGGAGCCATGTTCGGCACGCAGATCGGGCAGGCCGTGGGCGTGCTCGCGGGCGAGGTCGTCGGCTCGACCGACGTCGGCCTGCCGCTAGGCCCGGCCGGGAGGGCCGCCCTGCTGCCGCTGAACGTGGAGGCGTTCGGCAAGGACCTGGGCGTCGCCAAGGACGAGGTGCGGCTCTACCTGGCCCTGCGCGAGGCCGCCCACCAGCGTCTCTTCGCCCATGTGCCGTGGCTGCGCTCGCATTTGTTCGGCGCGGTCGAGGGGTACGCGCGCGGGATCAAGGTCGACACGGCCAAGCTGGAGGACGTGGTCGGCCGGTTCGATCCGCAGAACCCCGAGGAACTGCAGCAGGCACTCCAGCAGGGCATGTTCCAGCCGGAGGACACCCCGGAGCAGAAGGCGGCACTGGCCCGTCTGGAGACGGCCCTGGCGCTCGTCGAGGGCTGGGTGGACGCGGTGGTCCACGCGGCCGCGAAGCCTCGCCTGTCGTCCGCGGACGCGCTGCGCGAGACCCTGCGGCGCCGCCGCGCCACGGGTGGCCCCGCCGAGCAGACGTTCGCCACGCTGATCGGCCTGGAGCTGCGTCCACGTCGGCTGCGTGACGCCTCCCGCCTGTGGGCCTCCCTCACGGACGCGCGCGGTGTCGACGGCCGCGACGCCCTGTGGGCCCACCCGGACATGCTGCCCACGGCCTCCGACCTGGACGACCCGGACGGCTTCGTCCACCGCGAGCAGCTGGACTTCTCCGAGCTGGACAAGATGCTCGGCGAGGCGGCCGACGGCTCCACGGAGAAGCCTGACCTGAAGAAGAAGGACGACGACACCGAGTGAGCCTGTACGACGACGCGGTCCTCGTACTGAAGGGCTACGAGGACCAGCCCGAGCTGCGCCAGGCTTACCTCGACCACTTGGCGGCTCACCCGGACGGCATGTGGAAAGCGTGCGGCGCCGGGCATCTCACGGCGAGCGGCCTGGTGATCGACCCCGAGCGCGGCCGGGTGCTCCTCACCCTCCACAAGAAGCTGCGGATGTGGCTCCAGATGGGCGGCCACTGCGAGCCGGGGGACAGCTCCCTGGAGGGGGCAGCCCTGCGCGAAGGGACGGAGGAGTCCGGCATCGCCGGGCTGACGCTGCTCCCGGGCGGACCGGTGCGCCTGGACCGGCATCCGATCCCACCGCCCTGCCACTGCCACTTCGACGTCCAGTATGCGCTGCTGGCCCCGCCGGACGCCGAGCACCTGGTCAGCGACGAGTCGCTCGACGTCCGCTGGTTCCCGTACGACGAGGTCGCGGACGTGGCCGACGAGTCGGTCGTACGGCTGCTGGAGGCCACGCGGGCACGGCTGTGAACCGGAGACATGGGTAAGGGGCGGCCGCTGTTGAGGCCGCCCCTTACCCATGTCCCGCGCGGGCGATCAGTTGCGGCTTCCCCCGAGAGAGTTCCCGCTCAGCCCGCCGGCGCCCATGCCGAACTGCCCGAGCACCCCGGACGTACGCAGGTGCTGCGGCGGCAGCAGCTCGCTCGGCTGCACCAGGACGTGCCCGCTGCCCCCGAAGTGCATCTCCCAGCCCTCGCCGGTGGAGCCCCGGCGACGCCACACGGCGGAGGTCGAGGTGGGCGCCTGGAGCTGCGTCCGCAGCGAGGTGGACCAGGCGATGACGGCGTCCGAGTCGACGCAGATGTTCTTCTCGGGGGTCACCTCGAGGGCCAGCGGCTCGCCCGAGGTCATCAGGACGACCTTGCCGCCGCCGGACAGCTCCAGGTTGTAAGCCCCGGCCGAGGCCACCTCGACGGCGCTGTCCACGGCGACAATGCCGACGTTGAGCGAACCGTCGAAGGCCAGAACGGCGGAGGAGTCGACGGTGATGCCGCGACCGACCTCCATGATGTGCAGGTACTGCGCGAAGTTGGCGAGATACACGATCCCGTTGCCCTTGCAGCGCATGAGCTCGAGCCGCTCACCGGTCATCCGCTCGGCATTGCGCCAGCTGCGGTTGCGGTACTGGCTGTCGAACTCGACCTGTCCCTCGAACGCGACCATCGCGCCCTGCCGGGCGAGGACGGGGCTGCTGCCGATGGTGACGTCGGTCTTCAGCAGTTGCGGGTTCTGCAGCGTGTAGCGCTCGGTGTGCTCCACCGGGATGTGCGCGAAGAGTGTGCTGTGCATGGTGTGCTGGTGCTCCTCTCAGCCCCGGTCAGCCACGGATCTTGAAGCGGTCGCCGGTGTCCTCGCTGGGCTGGACGACCACGAAGCCCTGTCCCTTGAAGCCGATCTGGAAGGCTTCGCCGCTGCCCCGGCCGATGAGCGCACTGGCCTTGATGGTGCGGCGGGCCTTCATGTCGAGGCCGTCCGTCCAGGCGATCAGGGCGTCCGGGTCGACGTACGTCTCCCGTTCGGCGCAGTCGAGGGAGATCGGCTCGCCCCGGCTGACCAGGGCGACCCATCCGGTGCCGCGGATCACGAGGTTGGTCAGACCGGAACCGGAGAGCTTGGCGAGGCCCTTGACCGGCTCGATGGAGAGCTGGAGGGAGGCGTCGCAGGCCAGCAGGGTGGGGCCGTTGACGGAGAGCGCCTCGTTGTTCAGGTGCAGGATGAGGACGTCACCGCCGTAGTCGGCGAGGTAGAGCTCCCCGTCGCCCCGGCAGAGCATCAGCTTGCCGCCCTCACCGGTGACCATCTCCTCGGCGCTGCGGCGCAGCGTGGCGGGCGGGCCGTCGAACTGCACATAGCCGTCGTACGCGATCATCGAGCCGGCCTTGGCCAGGAGGTCCTGTCCGGTGACCATCATGACCTTGAGCGTCTTGGAGCTGTGAACGCTCATACGGACGCCGGTGGGCATGGAGCGGTGCGCGTTGAGTGTCTGGAGGTCCATGCTCTGCCTCACACCTCGAAGGGCTGGACGACGACGAAGTTGCCGGGGGCGCCGCGGAACTGGAGGTTGATGGCCTCCTGGGTCTGCCGGGCGTACCCGGAGCGGCGCAGCCTGAGCGAGGTCGTGGTGACGGCCTGCGCACCGGCGGACCAGGCGATGACGGCGTTGCCGTCCACGTAGGTGGCGGGGCCGACCGGAAGGACGACGGGCACGCCACGCGTCTTGACGACGACCGCTCCCGTGCCGGAGAAGAGCATGCTGAACAGGCCGCCGCCGGGCAGACCCGCGCCCTCAATACGGCGGATCTCGGTGTCCAGCGCCTCGTCGAAGGCGAGCACTCCGCGCGCGCTGGTGTAGATCTGCTCGTTCTGCAGGCGGATGACGAAAAGTCGGCTGCCCTCGTCGGCGAGGAACACCTCACCGTCTCCGGAACAGCGCATCAGGGCCATGCCCTGGCCGGTGAGCTGCCCCGTCAACTTGCCGAGCAGGCCAGAACCCTTGTGGGCGAAGTCGATGTCACCCTGGTAGGCGACCATGCTGCCCTGCTTGGCGAGGATGTTGGCACCCTTGGTGAGGGTCGTCCGGACCATCTGCGGATTCTGCTCGGTCCAGCGGTCGCCGACGGGCGCCTCGGAGTACTTGGTCAGCACGACGCGCAGGCCCGCGTCCGGCGGAACAGGAGCGAGCGCCGCGCCACCGCCGAACGGCTGGAACTGCCCCGGGAAGGCCCCGGGGGTACCCGGGGGCGTGAACGGACCTCCCTGCGGCGCGGCACCAGGAGGAGGCGTGAAGGGTCCCCCCTGGGGAGGGGCACCGGGCGGGGTGAATGGTCCGCCCTGGGGCGGGGCGCCGGGCGGCGTGAAGGGCCCGCCCTGCGGTGCGGGCGGGGCCTGCGGCGGGACCGTGCCGCCGGGCGGAGTGTTCAGGGGCGCGGCGATCGTCGGCGCGGCGTGCACGGACGGTGAGGGCGCAGGGGGCGCGAAGCCCTGCGCCGGCTCCGGGGCGGGCGCGGGTGCGGGAGCCGCCGGAGCGCCGAACGCGGGCGGAGCGAAGCCGGGCGCGGCGTCGGCCTGCGACTGCTGCGGTGCGGCAGCGGGCTCCTCCTCGGCCACCTCGCCGCCGAAGTTCTTCAGCAGCGCGTCCAGACCACCGTCGAAGCCCTGTCCGACGGCCGCGAACCGCCATACGTCCTTCAGGTAGAAGTCGCCCAGCATCACGGCGCGCTCGGTGGAGAACTCCGAGCCGTCGAACGGGTACCGGGCCACCTCCTCGCCACCCGCGACGATGCGGATGTAGCCAGGGGAGATCTGCGACATCTGCCCGTTGCCGTCGATCGTCGCCGTGAACGACAGCTTCTGGATCTGCGGCGGGATCTTGTCGAGCGTGACCCGGAAGGACTCCGTGTCACCCGACTGGGCGCCCAGAAGCTGGATCGACTCCTCGGGAGTCTTCGGCTGGTTGAAGAAGACGAAGTACCGGTCGTCCGAAAGCCGTTCGTCGGCGTCCAGACCGAAGCAGCTGATGTCGAAGGTCAGCCCGGGGGCCGTGATCTGTACACCCACGTACAGATCCGTGCCCGCGGTGAGGTCACTGATCTTGGCCTTGTGGCCGCGTTGGAATTCCCTGGCCATGCGTAACGACCGTCCCCCATCCCGAAAGTAAGTACGCCTGCGAATGCGTCGCGTCAGGCTAACTGCAAAGTCCGGAGTCGTACGAGGCTGGTACAGAGCCGGTACAAAAGCGCGACTTCGGTCGCCTGCCCCGTAAACGCCCATACACGCGCGCGTGAAGCACCCGCTTCATGTCACTGGCCGCGCGGCGCGGTCCCCGGCCACGAGGGCAGATCGCTCGTCACGCCGCAGGCGTCACTCTTCTCGAGCGACGGGCAGATGCGGCAGGCGGTCGGCGGCGACCACCCCTTCGAGGTAGCCGCGAGCGCGCTCCGTGCGCGGATAGGCCTCCAGCAGTCGCCAGAAACGGGGGCCGTGGCCAGGTACGAGCAGGTGCGCGAGTTCGTGGAGCAGGACGTAGTCGACGACATATTCGGGCATGCCCTGCAGCCGGTGCGACAGTCGGATGCTGCCCTCGGCGGGGGTGCACGAGCCCCACCGTGTGTTCTGGTTGGTCACCCAGCGGACCGAGGTGGGCCGGGCGCGGCCACCGAAGTACTGGTCCGACAGCCGGGCGGCCCGCTCGGCCAGTTCGGCGTCACCGAGGAGCCGTTTGCTCTCCTGCGCCGCCAGCTTGTCAAGCATGACGGTCACCCAGCGCCGCTCCTCCGCCTCGGACATACGAGCGGGGATGAGAACAACGGTGCGATCGCCCTCGCGGTACGCGGAGACCGTTCTGCGCCGTCGCGCGCTCCTGCGGACCTCGATCGCGCTCGCCCCCGAGCCGCTTGGCGGCTGGCTCGTCGTGCTGCGCTGTGGCTTTCCGGCGCGGTGCAGTGGGTCGGCGGGCACGCCCCGACGTTACCCGCTGCACACGGGGGAAGTCCCGCCTCCGGGACGGTTCGATATCGATCCGCACTCCGAGCGCCTGATTTGTACGACGAATGCCGTCACCTGTGGACAACTCGCGACACGCATCGTCGCAGTCCGTGCATGCTGGCACTCGTCGGCGGACCAGGCACTGGCACCGACGGCACACGGGGACCTTTCTTCCGACTACGGGGGTCGATCATGCATCCGATGGTGAAGCCCGCGCTCCGGCGCGGCTGGCGGGACCTCAATACCGTGCAGTTCGGACTCGCGCCGGCGCACGCCATGGTGCTGGGACCGATGGACACGGCGACAGGCAGCTTCCTTGACCTGCTCGACGGAACACGCGGGCTGCCACTGCTGCGCGAGGAGGGCCGCGGTATGGGCCTGCCCGACGGCCATGTGGACGGCCTGGTGGATCAGCTGGCCCGGTCCGGACTGCTGGACGACGCCACAGGCGGCGGCCCGGACGCGGACGTTCTGCGCGGCAAGCCCGAAATCCTGAACCGGTTGCGCCCCGACGCCGCCACGCTCTCTCTCATCGCAGCCGCCCCGGGCGACGCCATGCAGCGCCTGGCCGCCCGCCGCTCACTGAGAGTGCAGGTACGGGGCGCCGGCCGAGTTGGGGCAGTGCTCGCCTCTCTGCTGTCGGGGGCCGGCATCGGCGACGTCGACGTCCGTGACGTCGGCCGGGTCGAACCGTGGGATGTGGCACCGGGTGGGCTGCCGGCCGAGTCGATCGGGGAGCGCAGGGACGTGGCGGCCCGCCGAGCGGCTCGCCACGCGGCACCCGATCGCCCACCTCGCCGCCGCCGCGGATCCCAGCTTCCCGCAGAACGGCCGGACAGCGCGCCGACGGACCGCCTCCGCGAGGAACCCGGCTTCTCATTGGTGATCCTCGCCCCACGTGACGGTGTCGATGTCCACGCCCCCAAGCCGGCCGCCTCCGAACCGCTCATCGACTCGGGGACGCCACATCTCTACGCCGGGGTGGTGGAGGGAACGGGGATCGTCGGCCCGCTGGTCCTGCCCGGTGAGACGGGCTGCGCCGGTTGCCTGGATCAGGGGCGCGCCGACCGCGACGAGACCTGGCCGCGTCTGGTCGCCCAGTGGCGCTCCGGCCGTCCGCGCCAGGTCGAGGCCTGTGATCTCGCTCTGGCCACGACCGTCGCCGCACTGGCCGCGGGGCACGCGCTCGCCTTCCTCGACGGACAGGTACCGTCCAGCGTGGGCGCCCGCTGGGAGGCCTCGGTGCCCGGATTCGACTGGCACTCCCGCCCGGTGTGGCCGCATACCGTTTGTCCTTGCGGGGCGGCGGACAGAGGCGCCGTCGAGAAAGGTAACGGGGAACACACAGCTAAGGACGGGGCACCGCACGAGACAATGGCCGGGCATCAGCGGTCAACGAGGGCGTCCCGCAAAGCACACGCGGCACGGCCGGCTGGGATTTGGAGGGCGCATGTCTGATCTTCCTCGGAAGGCGGTCACCCGGACCGCCAAGCTCGCCGCGCTCCCGCTCGGCATCGCCGGTCGGGCCACCTGGGGACTCGGCAAACGCATCGTCGGCGAGTCCGCGGAACTCGTGGGCCGCGAACTCCAACAGCGCACGGCGGAGCAGCTGTTCAAAGTCCTGGGCGAGCTGAAGGGCGGCGCCATGAAGTTCGGGCAGGCCCTGTCCGTCTTCGAGTCGGCGCTACCGGAGGAGGTCGCGGGCCCTTACCGCGCGGCACTGACCAAACTCCAGGACGCGGCGCCGCCGATGCCGACCCGCACGGTGCACTCCGTACTGGAGGAGCGGATCGGCGAGGACTGGCAGGAGCTGTTCCTGGAGTTCGAGGACAAGCCGGCCGCGGCGGCGTCGATCGGTCAGGTGCACCGCGCGGTGTGGCACGACGGCCGTGCGGTCGCCGTCAAGGTGCAGTACCCGGGGGCGGGCGAGGCCCTCCTCTCCGACCTCGGCCAACTCAGCCGGTTCGCCCGCCTCCTCGGCCCCCTCATCCCCGGAATGGACATCAAGCCGCTCATCGCGGAACTACGGGACCGTGTCTCCGAGGAGCTCGACTACGGCTTGGAGGCCCAGGCCCAGCGGGCGCACGCGGAGGAGTTCGCGGGCGACCCGGATGTCGTGGTCCCGGCCGTGGTCCACCAGTGCGAGCAGGTGCTGGTGACGGAGTGGATGGACGGAACCCCCTTGTCGGAGGTGATCACCGACGGCACCCAGGAACAGCGTGACCGAGCAGGACAGCTGCTGACCCGCTTCCTCTTCTCCGGCCCGGCCCGCACCGGCCTCCTGCACGCCGACCCCCACCCGGGCAACTTCCGCCTCCTGCCGGACGAGAAGCGGGGCTGGCGCCTCGGCGTCCTCGACTTCGGCACGGTGGACCGCCTGCCGGGCGGCCTGCCCACGCCGATCGGGGAAGCTCTGCGGCTGACCATCGAGGGCGAGGCCGACGCGGTCTACGAGATGCTCCGCACGGAGGGATTCGTGAAGGAGTCGATAGACCTGGACCCGGACGCGGTCCTGGACTATCTGCTCCCCATCATCGAACCGGCCCGGGCGGACGAGTTCGCCTTCGCCCGTGGCTGGATGCGCAGCCAGGCCGCCCGCATAGCCGACCCCCGCTCCCCCGCCCACCAACTGGGCAAACAGCTGAACCTGCCCCCGTCCTACCTCCTCATCCACCGCGTGACCCTGAGCACCATCGGCGTCCTGTGCCAGCTCGGCGCAACGGTCCGCATGCGCGACGAACTCGAGGAGTGGCTGCCGGGCTTCCTCTCGGAAGAAGAGGACAGCGAGACGGCCGCGGAGGCGTGAGCGGGCTGACTCACCACCAGGACGAGTCCAGCCGACCCTCGATCGCTCTCAGGTTCTCCCGGGCGCAGGCCCCGCAGAAGTAGTGCCGTCTGCCGTTCTCCATGGAGCAGAGCCACAAGGGCTGGGGAACTTCGGCGGTCGCTCCGCAGCGGGCGCACACGAGGGGCTGGGGTCCTGCGGCGGAGCCACTGTCGTCGTTGTCTCCGGAAAGACGCGTCACGCGGCGACGATATCGCCGTGGCCGACAGATCCAGGTCACAACGCACCGCGGGGGCCGGTCCGTTCGGACCGGCCCCCGCGGGGAGCCACTGCTACGAGTGGTGGTGAAGTGCCTGACTCGGCCGGTTCATGCCGGTTGCCGCGTGGCGGCTACTGCATGACCGCCATGGCGAGCGCACGGCGGGCGCGCATCGAGGCGCGCTCGGCCCGGCGCTGCATCCGGCGGGCAACCAGCAGGCGCATGGCCTGGCGTTCCTGCTCGGCCTCGTGCAGGCGCTCGTGCATATGCGCACGAGCCAGGGCTTCTGGCATGAGATGCATTTCTCGGGTCCTGTTCTGGCGCGAGGCGTTCGCGCCGGTGGTGGTGAAGTCTGGAGTCGCGGAGCCTGCGGGCTCGCTCGTGGATGGCTTCATCGGGGCCTGCTTCTTGGGGTCGTGCGTCAGGGGGCGATCGATCGTTCCGGTGATGTTCATGCCGTGACCGGGTTCTTGCGCGGGCGACCACGGGGCCGCTTGCGGGCCACGACCACACCCTGGACGAAGAGCTCGCCACCCCAGACGCCCCAGGGCTCACGCCGCTCTTTGGCGCCGGCGAGGCAGGCCTCGATCAGCGGGCAGGTGCGGCAGAGGGACTTGGCGTACTCGACATCGGCCGGCGACTCGGCGAAGAAGACTTCCGGGTCGTAGGAGCGGCAGGGGACGGGTACGCCGAGGTTCTCGATGGCGTCGTCGAGCGCGGTGAGCGCAGTGAGCGGGGTCAAGGTGGAGTCCTCCGTGAGGCCGGGCGGGGGGATCGTTTCGGAAGGCGGTACGGACGGGGCGTGCGCTTCGAGTTGCACGGTTCGTCTTCCTCGTCTGGTCGTTCCGGCCGGTTGGCCGGGTGGCGGCTGGTACCGGGTTCTTTTCTTGTCCCGAGGCCCTTCGCTCTGCAGTCCCCGGTCGGAGACAAACAGAAGGGCCGCGGATCCCGGATGGGGTTCCGCGGCCCTGAAGGCGCCGACCTGATCGTCGATCAGGCTGGATCACTCCAGGGTTCAGGCCCACGGAAGGCCCACATCAGGTGGTGCTGCGTCGTCTGCTTCCGGAATCCGGCACCGGCCGCCGCAAAGGCATAGGCCTGGGCCTGTGCCGTTACTGCTGCTTCCAGTGCCTTGGTCGGTCGCTCACTGCGCTCACGGACGGGAAGACCCGCAGGAGACACGGAGGACGCCGGACGGCCACCACGAATGGCGGACAGACCGGTACCCAGGTTCGAGACGCCGAGCATGCACAGGGAGACGGCCGAGCGATCGGTCATTTTGACCGTGCTGATGAAGCTGGTGTTGATGCTGATCACTGGACTCGCCTCCTCTCGGCGTCTAGGGGGACCGGCGCGAACCAATCCGACGGATATGAAGTACACCACGACAACAGGGCCTTCGAGAAGGCCGCCGTTCCCGTGCCTAAGAACCTATGGGGATCGCTGGGGCATGCGCAAACTATTTTTTCGACGAGTTCGTATCAGTCGTTCTCGTCGTCACCCCCGGGCTCCCGACCTGCGCAGATGTCGAGAACATCGGCGCCATAACGCTGGAGCTTACGGGCGATGACACCAGGGATGCGACCGAGTTCAAGCGGAGTGCTCGGCCCCGCTTCTGCGATGGCCATCAGCGTCCGGTCGGTGAAGACGCAGAAGTCCGGTTGTCCGCTGCGCCGCGCCTGGATCGCCCGCCACTCACGCAAGCGCTCGTAAAGACCCTCGTCCATGTCTGAGGGGCAGTCCTCGCAGCGCATCAGCTTCATATCACCGGCGTCCCGCAGGGTGCGGCCGCAGACACGGCAGCGGGCCGGGGTCCGGCTGGTACGGCGCGGAGCGGTCACGGTGCCGCCGTCCTCGAGTTCGCCCGGCCGACCGCCTGCCGCGCCCGGTTCGACGCCTCCGGAGCCGCTCGTGCCGGTCCGGCCCGCCATAGCGGTCGATCCGGGGCGCAGCCCGTTGAGGAAGCGGCTGGGACGGCGGTTCGGGCGGCTTCCTGGGGATCGGGACAGGGCCCAGGAGACGGAGAGCTGCTCTCGCGCGCGGGTGACGCCCACATAGAGGAGTCTTCTCTCCTCTTCGACCTGCTCGTCCGTTTTGGCGTAGGTGATCGGCATCATGCCCTCGGCGACTCCGACCAGGAAGACGACGTCCCACTCCAGACCCTTCGCGGAATGCAGCGAGGCGAGAGTGACGCCCTGGACGGTGGGGGCGTGCTGGGCGTTCGCCCGTTCGTCGAGCTCCGCCACCAGGTCGCCGAGTGTGGCGTCGGGCTTGGCCGCCGCGAAGTCCTGGGCCAGGTTGACCAGGGCCGCCAGTGACTCCCAGCGCTCCCTGACCGCGCCGGAGCCCGCGGGTGGTTCGCCGGTCCAGCCCTCGCCGGACAGCACCGCCCGTACCTGTGAGGGAAGGTCGACGGTGTCCTCGAGGAGGGTGTCGTTGCCGCCGAAGCGGGCTGCGGCTCTCAGCGCGGCCCCCGCTTTGCGCACCTCGGGCCGGTCGAAGAACCGCTCGGCGCCACGCAGTTGGTAGGGCACTCCGGCGTCCGCGAGGGCCTGCTCGTAGGTCTCGGACTGGGAATTCGTCCGGAAGAGGACGGCGATCTCGCTCGCGGGGACTCCGGAGGCGATGAGGTCGCGGATGCGGCGGGCGGCACCCTCGGCCTCGGCGGGCTCGTCGGAGTACTCGGTGTAGCGGGGCTCGGGGCCCGGGGCGCGCTGGGAGACCAGCTCGAGGCGATGGTCGGCGGCGCGGCCGCGGGCCTGGGAGAGCAGGCCGTTGGCGAGGTGGACGACCTGAGGGGTGGAGCGGTAGTCGCGGACGAGCTTGACGACCGTGGCCCCGGGATGGCGGAGGCGGAAGTCGAGCAGATGGTCAGGAGTTGCGCCAGTGAACGAATAGATCGTCTGGCTGGCGTCGCCCACGACGCACAGATTGTCCCGCTCGCCGAGCCACAGTTCCAACAGGCGCTGCTGGAGGGGGCTGACGTCCTGGTACTCGTCGACCACGAAGTGCTGGTACTGGGAGCGGACCTGCTCGGCGATGTCGTGCCGGTCCTGGAGGATGCCGACCGTGAGCAGGAGGACGTCCTCGAAGTCGATGACGGCGCGCTCGCGCTTGAGGTCCTCGTACGTCGCGTAGATCTGGGCGATCTCGGCCGGATCGCGGGGGGCCTCGCGGCCACTCTTGGCGGCTGCGGCGGCGTAGTCGGCGGGCACGGTCCGGGTGACCTTGGACCACTCGATCTCGGCGGCGGCGTCCCGTAGTTCGTTGCGATCGAGACGGATGCGGCAGGCGGCGGCCGCGTCCGCGACGAGTTGTATCTTGCGGTCGACGATTCTCGGCATACCGCCGCCTACGGCCTTCGGCCAGAAGTACTGGAGCTGGCGCAGCGCGGCCGAGTGGAACGTCCGGGCCTGGACTCCAGCGGCACCGAGTTGGCGGAGGCGGCCGCGCATCTCTCCGGCGGCGCGGTTGGTGAACGTGACGGCCAGCACGCTGGCAGGCTGGAGCATCCCGGCACGCACCCCGTAGGCGATGCGGTGGGTGATCGCCCGGGTCTTGCCGGTGCCGGCGCCCGCCAGCACGCACACCGGCCCGTGCAGGGCGGTGGCCACCGCGCGCTGCTCGGGGTCGAGCCCTTCGAGCACCGCGTCGGCCGAGTCGGGGACCCGCGGGAAGAGGGTGGAATGCGTTGCTGCTGTCACACGGCCATGCTGCCAGGTCGCCGGAGACGGCTGAGCCGGTTGTCCACAGGCACCCGCCCGCAGTCGTACTAATGCGGCAGGCGTCCCTTGGTTCCCGGGCTACGAGGGCACCGGCCTCGACGGCGGAGGCCACCCGCGTGCGGGGAATGGCGGGCCCGTCACGTACGTTCCACTCACTGCGACCACGCACCCCCTCATACCGTGAAGGAGCGCCAAAGACATGCAGGGCACTGTGACGATGTACAGCACCACGTGGTGCGGCTACTGCCGTCGGCTGAAGAGCCAGATGGACCGCGAGGGCATCACGTACAACGAGATCAACATCGAGCAGGACCCGGAGTCCGCGGCGTTCGTGGAGAAGGCGAACGGCGGGAACCAGACGGTTCCCACCGTTCTCTTCCCCGACGGTTCGACGCTCACGAACCCCTCGCTGGCGCAGGTCAAGCAGAAGATCGGCGCGTAGCGCCCGGCGGGCGGTCCTAGCCGGTGTGACCTCGTGTCGGCAGGGGCTTGCCGTACCAGAGTTCGATCAGACGGGCCGCGATCGAGATGCCGTAGGGAGGCAGGACCTCCCCGGACTCGAACGCGGCCCGGAGCTCTTCCCGGGAGAACCAGCGGGCCTCGTGGATCTCGTCGCCGTCCACGTCCACTTCCGTCGACGTGGCACGGGCCATGAAGCCCAGCATGAGGCTGGAGGGGAAGGGCCAGGGCTGGCTGGCGATGTACTCGACCTGGCCGACGGTGATGCCGACCTCCTCGTGGACCTCGCGGCGCACGGACTGCTCGATGGACTCGCCGGGCTCCACGAAACCGGCGAGGGTGGAGAAGCGGCCCTCGGGCCAGTGGACCTGGCGGCCGAGGAGGATGCGGTCCTCGTCGTCCGTGACGGCCATGATCACGGCCGGGTCGGTGCGCGGGTAGTGCTCGGCGCCGCAGGCCGGGCAGCGGCGGATGTGGCCGGCCGCCGCGATGACCGTGCGCTCGCCGCAGCGGGAGCAGAAGCGGTGGGTGCGCTGCCAGTTCTCCAGACCGACCGCGTGCACCATGAGGCCGGTGTCGCGCGGCGACAGGAGCATGCCCGCCTCACGCAGTCCGGCCGGGCGCGCGGACTGGTCCATCCGCCCGGGAAGCGCGTCCTTCTGGAGTGCGAAGTAGCTCACACCGTCGGAGTCGGTGCCGAGGAAGTAGCGGTGTGCCTCGGTGAGCGGGGCCTCGAAGGAAGGGGTCATGACGAGTTCGGTGGTGCCGTCAGCCGTCTCGTCGATGAGGACCTGGCCGCCGGAGACCACGAAGCAGCGGGTCGTGGGGTGACTCCAGGCCGCCGCGAGCCAGGGCTCGTCGAGCCGGTGGTGGGCCGACCGGTCGATGCCGCTCGGGGCGGTGAGCGCGATGGGTCGGTCGGCGGTGTGGTCGGTCCAGGTGGTCACGAGTGCTTCCAACTCCCCCGGTGGAACGGTTGATTGGGCGGGCGGTTCGGCGGGGCGTACGGCGGGTGGGTGCGCTGGGGCATGGGAGCCTTCTTCAGTGTGCCTGGCGAGGGCTTTCGGCCAGTTCGCCCCAGAGGTACGCGCTGGTCTCGACGCCCTTGAGGAGCAGATCGAGTTCGACCTTCTCGTTGGGGGCGTGCCAGCCGTCGGAGGGGACGGAGATGCCCAGGAAGAGCACGGGCGCGTCGAGGACTTCCTGGAGGTCGGCGGCGGGGCCGGAGCCGCCCTCTCGTGTGTAGCGGACGGGCTGCTGGAAGGCGCGGCCCATGGCGCGTACGACGGATTGCAGGGCGGGGTGGTCCAGGGGTGTCAGGCAGGGGCGGGTGGACCCGCTGAACGTGATCTCGTGGCGGATGCCGAGGGGGATCTGCTCGGCGGTCCAGGCGCGGACCGCCTTCTCGATGTGGTCCGGGTCCTGCCCCGCCACCAACCGGAAGGACAGCTTCACCATCGCCGAGGACGGGATGATCGTCTTGCTGCCGGGGCCCTGGTAACCGCCGCCGATGCCGTTGACCTCGGCGGTCGGGCGGGCCCAGACGCGCTCCAGGGTGGTGTGTCCGGCCTCCCCGTACGTCGCCGTCGACTTGGCCGTGCGCAGCCACCGCTCCTCGTCGAAGGGCAGTTCGGCGAAGAGTTCGCGCTCGCGGTCGGTGAGTTCGATGATGCCGTCGTAGAAGCCGGGGATCGCCACGCGCGCGTGCTCGTCGTGCAGGGCTGCGACCAGGCGGGCGGCGGCGGTGGCCGGGTTGGGTACGGCCCCGCCGAAGGAGCCGGAGTGGATGTCCTGGTCGGGCCCGTACAGCTCGATCTCGCACTCGGCGAGGCCGCGCATTCCGGTGCACACGGTGGGGGTGTCCTCGGCCCACATGCCGGTGTCGGAGACGACGACCGCGTCCGTGGCGAGCCGCTCGGTGTGCCCCTCGACGAGGGCCTTGAAGTGCGGGGAGCCGGACTCCTCCTCGCCCTCGATCAGCATCTTCAGGTGGACTGCGGGGGCGGTGCGGCCGGTGGCGGCGAGGTGGGCGCGGACACCGAGTGTGTGGAAGAACACCTGCCCCTTGTCGTCGGCCGCCCCGCGCGCCTGGAGGCGGTTTCCGCGGATCACGGGCTCGAACGGCTCGGTGTCCCAGCCGTCCTCGCGGGCCGCGGGCTGCACGTCGTGGTGCCCGTAGACCAGGACCGTGGGGGCATCGGGGTCTTCGGAGGGCCATTCGGCGAAGACGGCGGGAGCACCCGGCGTCTCCCAGACCTCCGCCGTGGGAAACCCGGTCGCCTTGAGCTTGGCGGCGAGCCAGTCGGCACTGCGCCGTACGTCCGCCGTGTGTTCGGGCTGGGCCGACACCGACGGGATGCGCAGCCATTCCACGAGGTCGTCGAGGAAGGCGGCACGGTGGTTCTCTATGTACGTACGGACGACACTGTCCGGGGTCTCGCTCATGCTCACGAGCCTATCGGCCCGCACCGACATGCTCGTCCGGCGGTTCCTCGGCCGACGGCTCCGTCCCGTCGGCGCCCGCTTCCGCCAGAAGCAGCCGTTCCAGGGCGATCCGGTCGGGCAGGTCCTCGGGGCGTACGACGTCACCGGTGCGCACGTAGAGGAAGGTGGCTCTCACCGACTCCAGGGGCACACCTTGCTGCTCGGCCCAGGCGAGCCGGTAGAGCGCCAGCTGGAGGGGGTCGGCGGTGCGGGTGCGGCTGGTCTTCCAGTCGACGATCTCGTACGTCGCCGTCCCGTCGCCGTCGTCGGTGTGCCGGTAGACGGCGTCGATGCGTCCGCGTACGACACGTCCCGCGATCCCGAGTTGGAAGGGTGCCTCGACCCGGTACGGCGTGCGATGCGCGTACGGAGTGCGTTCGAAGGCGTCCTTGAGGGCCTGCAGGTCCAGTTCGTCGGCGATCTCGGCCTCGCTGCCCGGTAGCTCCTCGGGCTCCAGCATGGGCAGCCGCAGTTCCTCGAAACGGGCCTCGACCCAGGCGTGGAAGCGGGTGCCACGGCGCGCGGCGGGCTGTGGGGGGCGCGGCATGGGGCGCACGAGCTCCTGCGCGAAGCCGTCCGGGTCGGCTGCCAGGCGGACCAGTTGCGACGCCGTGAGCGACGCCGGCAGGGGTACGTCGATGACGGTCGCCCGGGACCGCAGGAGCTCACCGGTGAGGGCGTCCAGGTCACGGTCCCAGGAAGCTATGGTGCGGGCGTCCTCGGGGGTGAGGTCGGGTTCGGCGGAGTGCCGGCGGGCGTGCGGCACCGTAGGCGTGCGCTCGTCCTGGCCGGGCTGTGGCACGCGCGCGTGAAGGGGCCGTTCGGCGGGTGCGGGGCGGTCCGATGTCCAGGCGTCCCAGTCCGAGTCGTCCTCCTCGTAGAGGGCTTCTTCGTCGTCCGGCGGGGGCGGCCAGTCCGGGTCGTCGTGGGCGTAGGGGTCCGGGGTGTGGGTGGCAACCCGGTGGGCCTCCTCGTGGGAGGCGGCGCCTTCCAGGTGGGCCAGTACCGTCGCGGCGGCCGCCCGGCGGCGGGCCAGGGCCGTGTCGTCCAGGGGGAGCGGCCAGGCGTGCTCGGTGGTCGACTCGTGCAGGGCGGGGTTCTCGGCGCCCTCCTCGGGTTCGTCGGCCCAGGCTTCGATCTCGCCGTATCCGGCGGCGCAGTGGTCGTAGAGGGCCTTCAGGAAGTCGGACGGGCCTCGTGGGCGCTTCTGGGACGGGCCCCACCAGTGGCCGGAGCCGAGGAGCAGGGAGCGGGGGCGGGTGAACGTGACGTAGCCGAGGCGGAGTTCCTCCGTGTGCTGGTGGTCCTTCATGGCCTCCTGGAATGCCTTCAGGCCACGGGAGTCCCATGCCTCGACATCGGGGAGGGTGTCGGCGTCGCCGCGCAGCTCGTGCGGCAGGACCTTGCCCTGGGCGGTCCACTTCTCGCGGCCTTGGCTGCTGGGGAAGGTGCCGGTGACCAGGCCGGGGACGGCGACGACGTCCCACTCCAGGCCTTTGGACTTGTGGGCCGTGAGCACCTTCACGGTGTTCTCGCCGCCGGGCAGGGCGTTGTCGAGGCCCTTTTCGTACTGGGCGGCCGTGCGCAGGAAGCCGAGGAAGGCGAGCAGGGATGCCTCGCCCTCGCTGTTCGCGGCGAAGGAGGCGGCGATGTCCAGGAAGTTGGAGAGTGTCTCGCGGCGGCGGGCCGCCAGGGCGTGCGGGGACGCGGAGAGCTCCACTTCCAGGCCGGTGACGGCGAGCACGCGGTGCAGGACGTCCATGAGCGGG
Organism: Streptomyces capitiformicae; assembly: GCF_002214185.1. NCBI lineage: Bacteria > Bacillati > Actinomycetota > Actinomycetes > Kitasatosporales > Streptomycetaceae > Streptomyces > Streptomyces capitiformicae. The sequence continues at coordinate 4,450,289 of NZ_CP022161.1, forward strand.
TCGGCGAGGGAGCGGCGCAGGTCGCGCAGTTCGGCGGCGAGACGGGCGAACCGTACGCGCGCGTCCGGCGAGAACGGCAGCCCGTCGTCCTCCCCCTCGGCTTCGAGCGGCAGCTCCAGGAACGTGTCGAGCGCGTCGGCGAGGGAGATCACCTCGGACGGGTCGACGCCCTCGACGGCGGCGGCCAGCCGACGGTCCGGGTCGTCGTCGGCCTCCACGCGCGCGTGCGACACGAGATGCCTGGCCCGGCGCCCCAGGAGGGCGAGGTCGCGGGGACCGATGCGCCAGCGCGGGCCGGTGAGCAGACGCACGAGGGAGGCGTTGGCGCCGGGGTCCTGGAGGACCTCGCAGACGGCGACGAGGTCGGCGACCTCAGGGAGGTGGAGCAGCCCGGAGAGGCCCACGACCTCGACCGGGATGTCGCGGGCGACGAGCGCGCCCTGGATCTCGGCGAAGTCGGTGGCCGTGCGGCACAGGACGGCGATCTCGCCGGGTTCCTTGCCGGTGCGCACGAGGTGGGCGATCGAGTCGGCGAGCCAGTCGAGTTCCTCCGCGTGGGTGGGCAGCAGGGCGCAGCGGACCACACCGTCGCGTTCGGCGCCGGGGGCGGGGCGGAGGGCTTCCACGCCCGCGTGCATGGCACGCAGGGGCTCGGCGAGGCCGTTGGCGAGGTCGAGGAGACGGCCGCCGCTGCGGCGGTTCTCGCTGAGCGACTGGCGCTCGGCCGCGCTGCCGTCCGCGTGCGCGAAGTGCTCGGGGAAGTCGTCGAGGTTGGCCACGGAGGCGCCGCGCCAGCCGTAGATCGCCTGGCAGGGGTCGCCGACGGCGGTGACGGGGTGGCCTGTGCCGCCGCCGAAGAGGCCCGCCAGGAGGACGCGTTGGGCCACGGAGGTGTCCTGGTACTCGTCGAGCAGGACCACTCGGAACTCGTCCCGCAGGATGCGGCCGACCTCGGGCAGCTGCGCGAGGGTGGCCGAGAGGGCGATCTGGTCACCGAAGTCGAGGAGGTCCCGCTCGCGCTTGGCCGCGCGGTAACGGCCCACCAGTTCGGCGAGTTCACGCCGGGCTGCGGCTGCCTCGGGGACCTTGCGGAGGTCGGCGTTGGTGAGCTTGGCGCTCTCCAGGTCCCGTAGCAGTTCGGCGTCGTACGCACGCAGGTCCTCGGGGCGTACGAGGTGTTCGGCGAGTTCGGAGTCGAGGGCTAGGAGGTCGCTGACCAGGTCCGGGAAGGAACGGGTCAGCGCCGGGTACGGGCCGGGGGACTCTCGGAGCACCCGCGCGGCGAGTTGGTAGCGGGTGGCGTCGGCGAGGAGCCGGGAGGTGGGTTCCAGGCCGATGCGCAGGCCGTGGTCGGTGAGGAGGCGGCCCGCGAAGGCGTGGTAGGTGGAGATGACCGGCTCGCCCGGCGGGTTGTCGGGGTCGATGACGTCCGGGTCGGTGATGCCCGCCTTGACGAGGGCCTTGCGCACGCGCTCGGCGAGTTCGCCCGCCGCCTTGTTGGTGAACGTCAGGCCGAGCACCTGTTCGGGGGCGACCTGTCCGGTGCCGACCAGCCACACCACGCGCGCGGCCATCACCGTGGTCTTGCCCGACCCGGCTCCGGCCACGATCACCTGCGGGGCGGGCGGCGCGATGATGCAGGCCGTCTGCTCCGGGGTGAACGGGATACCGAGGAGCTCCTTGAGCTGCTCGGGATCGCTGATACGGGCGGACATTTCAGAGAGGCTAGCGCCGCCCACTGACAGCGGGTGTCACTCGACGATGTGACGGCCCTCGGGGCGGGCACTGCACGATGCCCGGAACGCGCAGTGTGCACAGTGTTGTCCCGTGGTCGGGGAGAAACGTTCGTCGAGGACCTTTCCCGCGGCGTTGGCGAGGAGCCCGCCGATCCAGTCGCCCTCCAACGGTCCCTGAGCCTGCACCCTGGGGAGCGTCTCACCACCGTTCTTCTTGGCGGCGCCCTGTCTCAGCTGGACGAGTTCGGCGCCGCCCTGTTCGGGTCGTACGCCGCCGAAGGGCTCGTCGACGGCCCCCTCGCGGACCGCGAGCTGGTAGACGGCGAGTTGGGGGTGGTGGTCCACTTCGGCGGCGCTCGGGGCCTGTTTGCCGGTCTTGAAGTCGACGACGTAGGCGCGGCCCTCGGTGTCGGCCTCGACGCGGTCCATGGAGCCACGGATGCGCACCTCGTAGTCACCTGCTTCGAGGGTGACGTCGAAGTCGTGCTCGCTGGCGACCGGGGCGCGTCCCGTGCGATCCATGACGTGCCACTTCAGGAAGCGTTCGAGTGCCACGCGCGCGTGCTGCTTCTCCTGCTCCGACTTCCAGGGCGCGTCGAAGGCGAGCGCGTTCCACACGGAGTCGAGGCGCTCCATGAGGACATCGAGGTCGGCGGAGGTGCGTCCGGAGGCGACCTCGTCGGCGAGGACGTGGACGACGTTGCCGAACCCCTGGGCGGCGGTCGCGGGTGCGTCGGCCTTCACCTCGCGGCCCAGGAACCACTGCAGGGCACAGGTGTTGGCGAGCTGGTCGAGGGCGCTGCCGGAGAGCACGACGGGCTGGTCGCGGTTCCTCAGCGGAACCTTGCTCTCGGTGGGCTCGAACATGCCCCACCAGCGGTACGGGTGGGCCGACGGCACGAGCGGGCGGCCGTCCTCGTCGCTCAGTGCGGCCAGCCGTGCCAGACGCAGGGCAGCGGCCTCGCGCAGGGCGTCCGACACGCGCGGGTCGACGGTCGTGGCGCGCAGTTCGGCGACGAGGGCGGCCACGGACAGCGGGCGGCGGGGGCGGCCGGTGACGTCCTTGGGCTCGACGCCGAGTTCGGTGAGGAAGCGGGAGGGCTGGTCGCCGTCGTCGGCGGGGGCTTTCACGGCGGTGACGACGAGGCGTTCACGCGCGCGCGTGGTGGCCACGTAGAACAGGCGGCGTTCCTCCGCGAGCAGCGCTCCGGGGGTGAGCGGTTCCGCGAGCCCGTCGCGGCCGATGCGGTCGGCCTCCAGGAGCGAGCCCCGGCGGCGCAGGTCCGGCCACAGTCCCTCCTGGACGCCCGCGACGACGACCAGGCGCCACTGGAGGCCCTTGGAGCGGTGCGCGGTCATCAGGCGTACGGCGTCGGGACGAACGGCTCTGCCGGTGAGCGTGTCGGCGGCGATGTCCTCGGCCTCGATCTCCGCAAGGAAGTTGAGGGCGCCGAGGCCGCCGGTGCGTTCCTCCGCGCGGGCGGCGGTGGCGAACAGCGCGCACACGGCGTCGAGGTCGCGGTCCGCGTTGCGTCCGGCCGCGCCGCCGCGCCGGGCGGCCCGCTCCAGGCGCCGGGGCCACGGCGTGCCGTCCCACAGCTCCCACAGCGCCTCCTCTGCGGTGCCGCCGCCCGCGAGGCGCTCGCGCGCCCGGCGCAGCAGCGCGCCGAGCCGTTGGGCGCCCCGCGCGTACACCGGGTCGTGCACGGCCAGCCGCTCCGGCTCGGCCAGCGCACGTGCCAGCAGTTCGTCCGAGGGCGGCGGTACGGGGTTGCCGCCGGCGCGCTCCTCCTCGCGCAGGGCGCGGCCGAGGCGCCGCAGGTCGGCGGTGTCCATACCGGCCAGTGGGGAGGCGAGGAGGGTGAGCGCGGTTTCTGTGTCGAGCCAGGAAGGCTGCGGCTCGGGCGAGTCGGACGGCTCGTGGGGCTCGCCCGGCTCGGCGCCCGCTTCGGGCCCCTCAGCCGCGCCGGCCTCCACCGAGTCCTCGGCCTCCTCAGGGCCCATCGGCGCCGTTGCCCCCAGCTCCGCCCTCGCCACCGCCCGAAGCGCCGTCAGCAGAGGCTGTACCGCCGGTTCGTGACGCAGCGGCAGGTCGTCACCGTCGATCTCCAGGGGCACGCCGGCGGCGGTGAGCGCGCGGCGCATCGAGGGGATCGTGCGGGCGCCCGCGCGCACCAGGACGGCCATCTCGCCCCAGGGGACACCGTCCTCCAGATGGGCACGGCGCAGGATGTCCGCGATGTTGTCCAACTCGGTGCCCGAGGTCGGGTACGTGTAGACCTCGGCACGGCCGCCGTCCCGTGCCGGCCTC